>NZ_WHPN01000301.1:0-42265 GCF_009735685.1 Streptomyces lycii
GCACCCGCACCCGCACCCGCACCCGCACCCGCCAGCGTCACCCCGGCACACGGCTCCCCGCACCGCCACGAACGGCCCGCTCCCGGCCGGCACCCCACTCCCCCGCATCCGGCACACCCGCACCCCGCCCGCGACGCCCGAAGCCCTCCGCACCCCGTCCCCGACGCCCCCACACCCTCCGTACCCCGGCACCCCGCCGCCCCGCCCGCAGTGGACAGGAGGCCCCATGGCCGCATCCCCGAACCCCGCCCGTACCGTGCCGCCTCCCGACCTCCCCGGCGCCGGGCCCGGCCGCCCCCGGCGCCGCACCCTGCTCAAGGGGTCGCTGGCCGGGGCCGGGGCGGCGCTGGCCGCCGGAGCGCTCAGCGGCTGCGGCTCGGCCGCGGCGGCGGACGACCCGGACACGGTCCGCATGTGGAGCCTGTTCAGCGGCTCCGACGGCGCCCTGCTCACCGACATGGTGAAGGAGGTGCGCCGGGACATGCCCGGGATCGGCTGGGAGCACACCGTCCTGGAGTGGGGCCCGCCGTACTACACGAAGCTGTCCATGGCGGCCGCCGGCGGGCGCGCCCCCGACCTGGCGATCGCGCATCTGTCCCGGCTCCCCGGCTACGCGCCGACCGGGCTGCTCGACCCGTGGGACCTGTCGCTGCTGGCCGAGTTCGGGGTCGAGCGCTCCGATTTCGCCGAGCCGGTGTGGCGCAAGACGCTGACGGACGGCACGGCGTACGCCATCCCGCTCGACACGCATCCGTTCGTGACCTTCTTCCACCCCGACGCGGCGTCGAAGGCCGGGCTCCTGACCGCCGACGGCGCCCTCGACCTGGACGCCTTCGGTTCTCCCGAACGCTTCCTGGAGGCCTCGCGCGAGCTGGCGAGGGCGACCGGCAGGAGCGGGGTCGCGTTCGGCTACGTCCTCGACTACGCCCAGTCCTGGCGGCTGTTCTACGGCCTCTACCGGCAGACCGGTGGCGTGTTCCGGCTGCCGCCCGGCGGGCCCGCCGAGATCGACACGGACCGGATGACGCATGTCGTCGAGTTCATGACCCGGCTGCTCGACGGCAGGGCCAATCCCGCACGGCTCGACTACGTCTCCGCGCTCGCCTCCTTCAACAACCGGCAGACCGGGATGATCCTGTCCGGCGAATGGGAGCTGCCCGCCTTCCGGGCGGCCGATCCGGAGGTCGGCGGCGCGCCCTTCCCGAACGTCTTCGGGGAGGCGGCCGTCTACGCCGACTCGCACTCCTTCGTACTCCCCCGGCAGAAGGACCCCTCCGAGGAGAAGCGCCGCAATGTGCACCGCTTCGTCGCCGGGATGCTCAAGGCCGGGCAGCTCTGGGCGCAGGCCGGTCACATCCCGGCGTACGGGCCGGTGACCAGGACCGCCGCGTACCGCGGCCTGACGCCGCAGTCCGACTACGCCGCGGCCCAGGAGCAGGCCGTGTTCGACCCGCCCGCGTGGTTCACCGGCGCCGGGTCCGACTTCCAGACCCGGATGGGCCAGAGCCTCCAGACGGCGCTCGTGGACGGCACGGCCCCGGACCGGGTCGCCCGCGACATGGTCCGCAAGGTCAACACCCTGCTGGCCAAGCCGGATCCCGCCTGAGCCGCGTGAGAGAAGAGCCGCGATGACCGCAACCAGCACCACGAACGCCACCACTCCTCCGGGCGGGGGCGCGCCTCCCGAGCCGGGGGGCGTAGTCCCCCGCCGCTCCCCGATCCGCCTCCTCCCGCCCGGGTTCCTCCCGCCGGGCCTCCTCTTCGCCCTGCCCTTCCTGCTGCTGTTCGCCGCCTTCCTCGTCTGGCCCCTGGTCCAGGGGCTCTGGATGAGCTTCACCGACATCGCGCTGACCGGGCGCGGCGGCGACTTCGTCGGCACGGCCAACTACGCCGAGGCCCTGGCCGACGCCGAGATGTGGCGCACCGTCGGCCACACCCTGTTGTTCACCCTGATCTCGACCGTGCCGCTGGTCGTCGTGGCGCTGGTGATGGCGCTGCTGGTCTACACCGGGCTGCCCGGCCAGTGGGTCTGGCGGCTGGCGTTCTTCGCCCCGTATCTGCTGCCCGTCGGTGTCGTCGCGCTGCTGTGGCTGTGGCTCTACCAGCCGGACCTCGGCCTGTGGAACCAGCTGCTCACGGCGTTGGGGCTGGACCGGGTGGACTGGCTCAGCGACCAGTCCGTGGCGCTCTGGTCGATCGCGCTGACGACCCTGTGGTGGACGGTCGGATTCAACTTCCTGCTGTTCCTCGCCGCGCTGCAGGCCGTGCCGGACCATCTCTACGAGGCCGCGGCGATCGACGGCGCGGGCGCCTGGCGCCGGCTGTGGTCCGTCACGCTGCCGCAGCTGCGGCGGATCACCGGGGTCGTCACCGTGCTCCAGGTCCTCGCCTCGCTGAAGGTGTTCGACCAGGTGTACCTGCTCACCAAGGGCGGCCCGAACGGCGCCACCCGCCCGGTGCTGGAGTACATGTACGACGTCGGCTTCACCGGCTACCGGCTCGGCTACGCCTCCGCCATCAGCTACGTCTTCTTCGCGATCGTCATCGCCGTGTCGGTCGCCCAACTCGCGTTCGTTCCCCGGAAGGAGAGCTGAGATGGCAGTCCAGACGGGATTCCCGGCCCCGGCCGGAGCCCGCTCCGCCGCGCCCGGGCGCCGCCGGGCGGAGGCCGGGCGCGGCGGCGGGCGGCTCATCATCGGCGAGAGCCGGCTCGCCCGCCGGCTGGCGCTGGGCGCGCTGGCCGTCATGTCGCTGGCCTGGCTGCTGCCGCTGCTCTGGGCGGTGGTCACCTCCTTCAAGACCGACGCCGACGCCAGCAGCGCGGACCACTGGGTGCTGCCGCCGGAGGGCTGGACGGCGACCTCGTACCGCACGGTGCTGGAGCAGGGTGACGTCCTGCTGTGGATGTTCAACAGCCTGGTGATCGCGGCGGCCGTCACCGTCATCACCCTGGTGGTCTCCGCGATGGCGGGTTACGCCTTCTCCCGGACGGTCTTCAAGGGGCGCAAACAGCTCTTCGCGGTCACCGTCGCCTCGATCCTGGTGCCCGGTCAGCTGCTGATCGTGCCGTGGTTCCAGCAGATGCTGACGCTCGGCCTGGTGGACACCTACGCGGCCGTGATCCTGCCGCAGGTGGTCGCGCCGATCATGGTCTACATCCTGAAGAAGTTCTTCGACGGCATCCCGCGGGAGTTGGAGGAGGCCGCCCGGATCGACGGCGCCGGCCACTGGCGGGTGTTCCGGTCGATCGTGCTGCCGCTGTCGCGGCCGATGCTGGCGGCCGTCGGGATCTTCGTCTTCATCGGCGCGTGGAACAACTTCCTCTGGCCGTTCATCGTCACCAGCGATCCGTCACTGATGACGCTGCCGGTCGGGCTGACCTCGGTGAAGAACGCGTACGGCGTGCAGTACGCGCAGACGATGGCGTCGGCGGTGCTCGGCGCGCTGCCGCTGCTGGTCGTCTTCATGCTGTTCCAGCGGCACATCGTGAAGTCGGTGGCGACGACGGGACTGGGCGGGCAGTAGCCCGCGGCATCGCGGAAGGTCCGGGGGCCGGCCGGTCCCCGGACCTCCGTCGTTCCCGCCCCGGGCCTCAGCCGACCTCGACGGCGTCGAGTTCGGCGTAGTGCTCGCCCTTGCCGAGCCGGATCGTGTTCCAGCCGTCCCGCAGGCCGACCTCGACGGCGGTGTGCCGCCAGTTGTCCCAGCCGGTGTGCGGATAGGTGACCGCGCCGCCGGCGCTGCCGTTGACGGTCAGGGTGTGCGAGGCGGCGACGGGTGCTCCGCCGCTGAGGGAGCCGTTGCCGTACCGCACGGTCAGGGTGTGCGGGCCGGCCGACGCGGCGAACACGGTGAACTCCACGTGGCTGTCGGCGTGGTCGATCTTCCCGACCGCCCTGCCGTCCCAGGCGCCGGCGGCGTCGCGCACGACGGCGTTGTTCAGCGCGGCCCGCTCGGCCTGGTGGATGACCTTGCTGCCGCGGACGACGGGACAACCGTTCGCCCAGCCGAGGTCCGCGACGTACAGCATGCGCTTGGTGGTGGCCGCGTCCCAGCCGTGGAAGACGATGCGGTCGCGTCCGTCGGGTCCGGTGACGACGTCCTGCCCGCCGGGCCCGCGCACGGTTCCGTCGAAGGTCCCGGTGCTCATCAGGGGCGCGGCGGCCTTGGTGTACGGGCCGGTGAGGCTGTCGGAGACGGCGTAGCTGCTCTTGTAGCCGTCGCCGCCGTAGGAGGCGGCCGAGTAGAAGAGGACGTACCGTCCGTCGCGCTTGACGAGGGTCGGTGCCTCGATGACGTCGCCCTCCCAGGCCTGGTCCTGCCGGATCAGGCGGGTGGCGGGGCCGGTGGTGGCGGTGCCGTCCGCGTTGACAGGCTGGATGTGCAGCCAGGTGTCCCGGCCGCAGCAGTTGCCGTCGTTCTTCCAGAGCAGATGGCGCTGCCCGTTCTCGGTGTAGCCGGACGCGTCGATGGCGCCGCCCTGGTCGGCGGGGCAGACGAGCGGCCCGTCGCCGACGGGTTCGAAGGGGCCTTCGGGGGTGGCGGACCGGGCCACCCCGATGCACTGCCGGTCGGTGGCCCGGTCCCGGGCGGTGTAGTGCATGGTGAAGCCGCTGCCGTTGTCGAACACCTCGGGCGCCCAGACCAGGGGGGTCTCCGGCTTCGCCCAGTCCCCGAGCCGGGGCAGCGCGTCGGCGTCCGAGTACGTCCAGTGGACGAGGTCCGCCGACTGGGCCCGCTGGATGTTCCGGCCGTCGCTGTTGGTGGCGTACGCGTGGTACGTGTTCCCCGCCTTCACGACGTCCGGGTCGGGGAAGTTGCGGTCCAGTACGGGACCTCCGATGCCCGCGGGCGCGTAGGTGCCGGACGACGCGGCGGCGGCCGGGAGTGCCTGGGCCGCCGGGGACGTCGCGGCCGGGCCCGTGACGGCGGCGGCCGCCGCGGTGAGCAGTACCGCGAGTCTTCGGGCCGGCCGCCGGGAGAGGCGTCCGGGTCTGCGGTGTGTCGCTGTCATGCCGGGTTTCCTCCTGAAGAGAGGGGATCATCCGGAAGGGAAGCCTGCCTGGAAGGGACGAGGTGCCCGGAAGGGGCGGTGTGTCCGGAAGGAGTGGCATTCTCGTTTTACATCGATGTAACGATCGGGCGGACCGGGCGGCGTGTCAATGAACCCGACAGGGGTTCCTTGCCGCGCGGGCACAGCCGCCGAGGATCCGGTGCACGGCCGGGCCGCGCCCCGTCCCGGTAGCACCCCGCCCGGGGAGCGCCCCCGGGAGCGCACCCGAAGCGCGCCGCCCCCGCCCCGTCCCGGCGTCGCGACGCCCGTCCGGGGCCCGGCTCCCCGCCCACCCGGACCTCCGGCGGCGCGGCCCGGGGCCGGGTGGCCGGGTGTCCCGCCGCTCCGGAGGCGCGGGTCAGGCCCCGGCCGCCCCGCGCCGGCGCAGGTACGCCTCCAGCTCGGCCGCCCCGGTCAGCATCGACCGCCCGCGGCCGGACAGCCGTTGCCGCCAGTCGAGCAGCGCCGTCTCCAGCGGCTCCAGCCCGCCGGCCGCCCGCACCTGGGCGATCAACGGGGCGATCTGCTCCAGCGGATAGCCGCCCCGCCTGAGCTGGCGGGTCAGCCGGGCGTCCCGCGTGGCCGCCTCCTCGTAGACGCGATAGCCGGTCCGCGGGTCGCGGCGCGGGCGCACCAGCCCGGCGCGCTCCCAGGCGCGCAGTGTCGCGGGCCGGATTCCGAGCTTCCCCGCCAGCGGGCCGATGAACGTGCCGCCGGCCCCGGACACCGCGGGAGGTGCGGGCGGCCCGGAAGCCCCCGCGGACTCCAGGTCGCGCAGGGCGCTCTCCACGGCCCGGAGGGTCCGGCGGTCGTCCAGCAGCTGGGCGTGGCTCTCGTCGACGAGGCGGAACGCCTCGTCGTCCTCGCCCCGGTTCACGGCCCGCATGACCGCCGCCGCCGTGCGGTGGCCGTGGCCCGGCACCAGGGCGAGGAACGCGCGCAGGGCCGCCTCGTGCAGTGCGGTGTAGACCCGGTATCCGTGGGGCGTGCGATCGGCGGCCGGGAGGATGCCGGCCTCCTCGTAGTTCCTGACCGCCTGTGTGGACAGACCGTGCCCGCGCGCCAGATCAACCGGCCTGAGCCGATCGCCGTTTTGAAGGTTTCGCCCCATGGAGCGGACTTATCGCGGAAAAGTCTCCACCAAAGGTTCAACGATACCGTCGAAGGCATGGCTACCGACATCAAGGACACCACCCGTGCCGTCGAGGCCGCCGCCGTCATGGGGCTGCTCCCCGCCCGGCCGCGGCTGCTCGCCCTGGGCGAGCCGGCCCACGGCGAGGAAAGCCTGCTCGAGCTGCGCAACGAACTCTTCCGGCAGCTCGTCGAGCAGGAGGGCTACCGGACGATCGCGATCGAGAGCGACTGCCTGGCGGGCCTGGCCGTCGACGACTGCGTCACCTCGGCCACGGGCACGCTCGACGAGGCCCTGGAGCACGGGTTCAGCCACCCCGACCTGGGCTTGAGCACCTCCGCGGCCAACCGCGAACTCGTGCGCTGGATGCGCGCCCACAACGACGGCCGGCCCCCGTCCGAGCAGGTCCGCTTCGCCGGCCTGGACGGCCCGCTGGAGATCACCCACGCGGCGAGCCCCCGGCGGGCCCTCACCGCGCTCCACGACCACCTCCGGGCCCGGGTCGCCGCGGACCTGCTCCCGTGCACCGGGGAAACGCTCCACCGCCTGCTCGGCGCCGACGAGAACTGGACCGATCCGGCCGCGATGACGGACCCGTCCCGTTCCGTGGGGCGGTCGGCCGGGGCCGGCCGGCTGCGGCTGCTCGCCGACGATCTGGTGGCTCTGCTCGACGCCCAGACGCCGCACCTGCTCGCGACGGCGCCGCGGGACGAGTGGGAGCGGGCACGGCTGTACGGGCGCACCGCGACCGGCCTGTTGCGCTATCACTACTGGATGGCCGACACCTCACCGGCCCGCATGACCCGGCTGTGCGCGCTGCGGGCGCTGATGATGGCGGACAATCTCCTCGCCGTCGCCGAACGGGGCCCGGCACTCGTCCACGCCCACAACATCCATCTGCAGCGGGAGAAGAGCACGATGCAGATGTGGCAGGGGCCGGTGGAGTGGTGGGGCGCCGGTGCGCTGCTGAGCGCCCGGCTCGGCGAGGAGTACGCCTTCGTGGCCACGGCCCTCGGCACGATCCGGCACCGGGGCGTGGACACCCCTCCCCCGGACACCGTCGAGGGACTCCTGTACGCGCTCCCGGAGGACCGCTGCCTCGTCGACGCCCCGCGGCTGGCCGCCGCCCTCGGCACCGCGCCGCCCGCGCCCCGGGTGTCCCCCTGGTTCGGCTACGCCCCGCTGGACCCGGCCGGTCTGGCCCGGCGGGACGGGATCGTGTTCCTCAAGGACCTTCCCCGGGATCCCCGCGACGCCGCGGACAGCGGGCGTTGAAGGGCGGGTTCAGGCGCGGGCGGCGGCGTTGCGGGTCCGGAGCCGGAAGATCAGCAGACCGGCCGCGCAGAAACCGGCGCTCCAGGTGAGCCCGAGGGCCAGGTGTCCCCACAGGGCCGTGTCGGCGAAGGCGCCGCCGACCCCGAACTGCATCGGGCCGAAGGACGGAAACCACTGCAGCACCGGCTTGTTGGCCAGCGGGTTGCCGATCGGGTTCTGCAGGAACGTGTCCATCAGCCCGCCCATGATGATCAGGAAGAACCCTTCGAGGTCGTTCTTGACCAGGACGCCGAGCAGCAGGCCGAGGGCTCCGTAGGTGAGGGCGATGACCGTGAAGCCGGCCAGGACCGACGCCCAGCCCGCGAGATCCGGCCGCCAGAACACGAGCAGGACGAGTGCGGCGTAGCCGGCCACGGCCGTGGTCACGAGGCCCACCGAGAGGGTCTTGGCGGCGACGAGGACGGACTGCCGGTACCCGGCGAAGACCAGGCGCCGGTCGAAGGCGAGCGTCTTGCGCACCGCGTCGAAGACGGCGAAGCCGGTGATCATGGTGATGGCGTTGAGCCCGGCGGAGATCAGGGTCAGCCGGCCGCCGTCGACGACGAGCATCTCCCCGGTCGAGTACAGCTTGAAGCGCAGCGACTCGTCCCCGGCCATGGCACTCATCAGCAGATACCAGACGGGCACGAACACGAGCAGCAGCAGCGCCGCCATCCGGTTGCGGGTCTGGTTGCGCAGGGAGAAGCGCAGGGCGGTCGGGAACTGGCCGAAGGCGGGAGCGGTACCGGCGTGCCGCGGTTCAGACGTTGACATGGGTGTCCCTCCCGGAGACGGTACGGGGCTCCAGCCGGCCTCCGACCAGGTCCTCCAGCCGGTCGAACCGGTCCTGCTCGAAGACCAGATGGGTGATGATCACGACGGCCCTGCCGCGCTCCCGCAGGTCCTCGACCAGGTCCCAGAAGTGGAGGTACGTCTCCCAGTCGAAGCCCTGGTACGGCTCGTCGAGCAGCAGGACGTCCGGGTCGTGCAGCAGCGCGAGGGTGAGGTTGAGCTTCTGCAGGGTGCCCCCGGAGAGTTCGCCCGCGGGCTTCTCCTCGTACTGCTCGTAACCGAGCCGGCGGATCAGTTCGCGGCCCCGGTCGAGGCCGGGAAGCCGGTGGGCGGCGGCGAAGTAGCGCAGGTGCTGGCCGACGGTGAGGTTGTGGTTGAGGACGGGGACCTGCGGGCAGTAGCCCAGGCTTCCGGAGAGCCGGACCTCGCCCCGGTCGGCGGGGAGGGTGCCGGCGAGCGTCTTGAGCAGCGTGGACTTGCCGGAGCCGTTCTCCCCGACCACACCGACGAGTTGGCCCGGTGCCACCCGGAGGTCGGCTCCGCGCAGCACGTGGTGGGCGCGGAAGGACTTGTGGACGTCTCGCGCTTCCAGCACGGCGCCGGGATCGGGCACGGAGGTCATGACGGGTCTCCTTCGGCGTGGGAGCGGCCGGAACCAGGGCCGGAGTCAGGACCGGGGCCGGGATCCGCCGGGCTCGCGGTCAGGCCGCCCGTGTAGACGCTGAGCATCTCGGGGGCCCAGCGCGCCATGCCGTCCGCGGAGAGCGGGTCGAAGCCGAGCACCCGGGCGGCGTGGTCGTGGAGCAGCAGCACGGCGAGGTCGTTGAGCAGCAGGAACACGGCGCGCGCGGCGGGGTCCCGGCCGGGTGCGGCCGTACCGCCCGCCACCATGGCGTCGAGCGTCGCCCGGCTCAGCTCGAACAGCTTCCCGAAGAGCCGGTGTCCGGCCTCGCCTCCGGAGAGCAGCAGCCAGCGCAGATAGGCGGGCATCGGGGAATCGGGCGGCAGATGCCGGAGGAAGGCCTCCCCCAGCGAGCCCGCGGCCTCGGAGTCCAGGGACACCGCCCCGCCCTCCCCGGCCAGCTCGCCGAGCATGGCCTCGAACGTGGCCAGGACATGGCTGTCGACGGCCTCCCGCAGGCCCTCCTTGGAGCCGAAGTGGTGGACGACCAGCGCGGCGGACACCCCGGCGGCCGCGCCGACCTGCCGCATCGTCACGGCGCCGGGCCCGTGCGCGGCGAAGAGCCGCAGTGCTTCGTCCCGGATGACGGCGCGCGCGGTCCGGTCCTCGGACGGCGAGAATGCTGAACTCATGTTCAACATGCTAAACGCTTGTTCAGTCCACTGTCCAGCACCGGGCCCGGCACGGCCCGGACACACCGAGGGCCCGCCCGGGGTCGTCCCCGGGCGGGCCCTCCGTGCCGTTCCTCAGTCGCGGACGAGTCGCGGAATCTCGAAGGCCTCGGCGTACGCCACCGAAACCTGCGAACCCCGGTAGGCGGCCAGCGCCCTGACGCCCTCCTCGCTGCGCGGCTGCGGCCACTCCTCGACCTCGCGGCCGTAGGCACGCAGCGCGGCCAGCTTGCGTTCGACGTGGTCCTCGGAGACGACCTGCCAGCAGACCGGGCTGAAGGCCGGCCGGATGCCCGACGCCTCTCCCCAGTCGGTCGCCGACCGCACCTCGAAGCAGCGGATCTCCTTCACACCGCTGCGCCCGGGGCGGGCGGCCACCCGGACCGCCGCGCTGACCAGCCGGTGGTCCTGGTTGAGGTCGGCCGTGCTGGAGGTGAAGACGGCGTCCGGCCCGAACTCCCGGACCTCCGCCTCGACGGTCCGGTTGAGGTCCAGCTGGCCGACCGTGTCGAGCCGGTTGTCCCCGTAGCCGTGCACCCCGACCTCGGCGATGCCCAGGATTCTGGCCGCCTCCTTGACCGCCACCGAGCGGTCGGTGGCGGCCTGCGGCCCGGCGGCGTGGCGGGATCCGTCGTCGTGGGTCAGCACGCACAGCCGGATCCGTACGCCCTCGTCGGCCAGCCGGGCGAGGGTGGCCCCGGCGCCGAGCGTCTCGTCGTCGCCGTGCGCGACGACCACCAGCAGCCTGCGCATGCCGTGCTCCGGCAGCCCCTGCGGCGCTCCTTCCACCGGCCCCTGCGGCGCCGCCGGCTCCCGCGCCGTCACAGCCGCTCCACCAGCCGGCTCCGGGGCAGGACGCCCCGGGTGTCCAGCACGGAGCAGCCGGCGTCCGTCACCGCCCGCAGGTCCAGCGCCTGGTGGGGCTGGAGGAGTACGGCGATGTCGGAGACCGCGGCGGTGGACGCGAGGTCTTCGGCCCGGTGGACCGGCACCCCGTCCACGGACCACTCCTCCACCAGCGGGTCGGCGAAGGTGACGCGCGCACCGGCCCGGCGCAGGGAGCGGACCAGCGGGGTCGCGGGAGATTCCCGCAGGTCCGCCACGTCCGGCTTGTACGTGACACCGACGACGAGGACGTCGGCCCCCTGCAGGCACTTGCCCTCGCCGTTCAGCTGGCGCTGGACACGGGAGAAGACGTGCTCGGGCATCGCCTCGTTGACCTCGACGGCCAGCTCGACCAGCCGGAAGGGGCGGCCCAGCGCGCGGACGGCGTGCGTGAGGTACAGCGGGTCGACGGGGATGCAGTGGCCGCCGACGCCGGGGCCGGGCAGGAAGCGCTCGAACCCGAACGGCTTGGTCGCGGCGGCCCGGATCGACTCCCACAGGTCGATGCCCAACTCGTCGCAGAACACGGCCATCTCGTTGACAAGCGCTATGTTGACGCTTCGGTAGGTGTTCTCCAGGAGTTTGCAGAGCTCGGCCTCGCGGATTCCGGCGACGGGCACGATCTCCCCGATGAACTTTCCGTAGAACGCGGCCGCGCGGTCCGCACAGGCCTGCGTGTGGCCCGCGACGACCTTGGGGGTGTTGCGGATGTCGAATTCCGGGTTGCCGCAGTCCACTCGCTCCGGTGAGTAGGCGAGATGGAAGTCCGCGCCGGCGGTGAGGCCGGAGCCGTGCTCCAGCAGCGGCAGCACGACGTCCTCGGTGGCCCCGGGCCAGATCGTCGACTCGACGACCACCAGGGTGCCGGGGCGCAGGTGCCGCGCGACGGTCTCGGCGGCGGTGCGGACCAGGCTGAGGTCCGGCCGCCGGTCGGCGTCCAGCGGTGTCGGGACGCAGATGACGACGGTGTCGCACGAGGCCAGGACCGCCGCGTCCGTCGTCGCCCGGAAGCCCCGGTCCAGCATGAGGGCGAGGTCGTCGTCCGCCAGTACGTCGACGGGCGACCGGCCCTCGTTCAGCGAGGCGACCTTGCCCGGCTCCACATCGATGCCGACGACGTCACCGCCGACCGCGCTCGCGGCCTCGGCCACGGACAAACCCACATAACCAAGTCCCACGACTGCTTGAGAGTGTTCCACGAGCCCTCCTCGGGTCAGTTGGTGACAAGTCGGCGAGTGCGGCCGGCGCGGATCTCGGACGCCACGTCCCGCAGCACGTCGTCCAGGTTCCGGCTGGGCTGCCAGCCGGTCAGGTTCGTCAGACGGGTGGTGTCCGGGACCCGCCGCCGCGGCTCTTCGGAGTGGGGCCCGTACACCTCTTCCTGTGGTACGAGGACGATCCGGGACCGCGACCCGGTGACGTCGATGACGCGCTGTGCGAGTTCCAGGACGGTGATCTCCTCGGAGGAGCCGAGGTTGAACGTGCCGCCGACCGCGCGCTCCTCCTCCAGCAGCAGGAGCAGGCCCGCCACGGCGTCCGCGACGTGCAGGTAGCAGCGTGTCTGGCGGCCGTCCCCGTAGACGGTCAGGGGTTCGTTCGCGAGCGCCTGGTGCACGAGGCGGGGGATCACCATGCCGTGCGCGGGACTCTGCCGGGGACCGACCGTGTTGAAGAAGCGCACGATCACGGACTCCAGTCCGCGCTCCCGGCGGCAGGCGTTGACCAGGGACTCGTCCACGGCCTTGGCCTCGCTGTAGGACCACCGGGCGACGGCGGGGCTGCCGAGCACCCGGTCGGAGTCCTCGCGGAGCGGGACCTCGGGGTTCTTGCCGTAGATTTCGCTGGTGCTGGCCAGCAGCAGCTTCTTGCCGAAGCGTTCGGCGGCGTGGACGACGACCTCGGTCCCGCGCACGTTGGCGGCCAGGGAGTCCAGGGTGCGTTCCACGATCAGCCGGACGCCGACCGCGGCCGCGAGGTGGACGACGACGTCGCACCGCTGGACCAGCTCGGCCACCAGGGCTTCGTCGAGCACCGAGCCCCGGACGAAGGTGAAATTGCCGCCGGACGTCAGACCGGCGTCGGACAGGTTGGCCTCGTCGCCCGTCTCCAGGTCGTCGAGCACCACCAGCGAATGCCCCCGGGCACAGAGAGCTTCGCTGAGATGGGAGCCGATGAATCCGGCTCCGCCGGTGATCAGGTATCTCACTGTGACTCCTTCTGGGAAACGCTCGCCGGACAGCTGACAGGAGGTGTCTCGTCCAGGACCATAGCCAAGCTTGGCAAGCGTTGACAATATTTGCCACAGACTCGGGCGACATTATTTGCCCAGTCAGGCACGATGTGGCAAAATTCCTGCTGCCCCATGGATAGAGGGAGAGCGATTCGGCTATGACAAACCTTGAAGAGGGCGCGGTGGGCGCCCCGGACGCCGGCGTCGGCCGTGCCCGCTGGGCGGCCCCCGCCCCGTTCCTGATCACCGGGCTGCTCTTCGCGAGCTACTTCGTGCGGATTCCGTCGCTCAAGCTCGAACTGGGGCTGTCGGACGGGCTGCTGGGCGTCTTCCTGATGCTGCCGATCGTCTCGGGCCTGCTGGCCATGCAGATGACGGGACGCCTGGTGGCACGGGTGGGCAGCGGCCCGGTCCTCCGCGTCGTGATGATCGCCCTGCCGCTGTCCCTGCTCGCCTTCGCCCCGGTGAACGGCCTGGTGGGCTTCGCCGTCGTGCTGCTGGTGTTCGGCGCGGTCGACGGACTGATCGACATCTCCATGAACGCCCACACCATCGCCGTGGAACGGACCCTGAAGCGGCCCATCATGAACAGCTGTCACGCGGCGTGGAGCATCGGATCGGCGATCGGCTCGCTGCTCGGCGGCGGCGCCATCAAGATCGGCCTGTCGATCACCGAGCACTACGCCCTCGTGGTGGCGGCCATGGTGGTGCTGGCGGCCTTCGCGGGCCGGCATCTGCTCCCCGGGCAGGCCGACCGGGCCGACCGCGACGCGGCGGTGCCGGAGAAGACCACGGAGCGGGCGAGCTGGCGCACCGGCTGGACCCCGCGGCTGATGCTCCTCGCCGTCACCGGCACCGTCGTGCTGGTGTGCTCCGGCGTGGCCGGCAGCTGGAGCGGTGTCTACCTGCACGACGAGCTGGACGCCACCCTGGCCACGGCCTCGCTCGGCTACATCGCCTTCTGCGTCTGCGAGGCCGGCGCCCGGCTGGTCGGCGACCGGCTGCACGAGCGCTACGGGGCGCAGCTGCTGGCCCGGTGCGCGGGGGGCATCGCCGTCGCCGGACTGGCCGTGGTGGTCCTCAGCCCCTCCGCGGCGATGGCCATCGGCGGCTTCGCGCTGTTCGGGCTGGGGCTGTCGGTCCTGGTGCCGCTCGTCCTCAGCGCGGTCGGCCACGGCGCCGCCGAGTCCGGCTCCGCCGACGCCGCGGCGGCGCTGGCGAAGGTCGGCACCATCACCTACAGCGGCCTGCTGGTCGGTCCGATGCTGGTCGGCTGGTTCGCCGAGGGGTTCGGCCTGACGGGCACGCTGACCGGCCTGCTGGTGGTGATGGCCGTGGCGCTGGGCGTGGGGCTCCGGTCTGTCTGAAAGGCCGCCGAAGGTCTGTCTGAAGGTCTGTCTGAAGATCCGCGCGAGGGACCGTCTGAAGGGCTGATCGAGGGGCCGTCTGAACCGCCGCGGGTCCGGGGCGCCGGACCCGCGGGCCGGGCGGACCGGCTCCGGCCGGGGTTCCGCCCCGGCGCGACGGGTTCCGGCGCGACGGTCCCCGCCACGGCGGCCCGTGGTCGCCCCTCCCCGCCGCAGCCGTTCCGTGGTCGGTCCTCCCCGCCACAGCGGCCCGCGGCGCGAACAGCCCCCGGCCCGGCAGTCCGTGGCGCGACAGCTCCGGCCCACAGTCCGTGACGCCATCAGCTTCCGGCCCAACGGCCCCCTGGCCCACCAGTCCCGCAGCCCAACGGCCCGTGGCCCGACAGCCCCGGACTCCTTAACCCTGGCCCCTGACTCCCGGCCCAACAGTCCGGCCCCGTCCCCCGCGGTCTTCCTCCGCGGCGGACGGGGCCGTTCCTTGTACCCCGGCGTCAGCCGAGTCCCGTGGGGGTCAGGAGTTCCCGGGAGACCCGCCCGGCCTCCCGGAGGACGGGCTTGCGGTACCGCTCGCTCAGCCGCCCGACGGCCGGGAGCACGCGGCAGACGTCCACGGCGGAGTCCTCGTACGGCAGCGCGAAACCGGCCAGCGGCAGCACCTCCAGGGACGACCGGGGGTCGAACAACGCGTCGACCTCCGCGACCGGGGTGCGGGACTCCGGGTCGATCTCCGCCCCGACGACTAGGGTGTCGCGGCCCTCGATCCGGCCCCGTACGACGCCCAGTGCCCGGCCGGGGCCGCTGACGGCTCCCGCCAGCTCCCGCTCGACCTCCGGGTAGCAGCGGTCGGTGTCCAGCCAGCCGAACTCGATGGCCAGCTCCAGGTCCAGCCGGGGCCACTTGGCCAGGTAGTAGCGGTTGGTGATCCTGGCCTCCTCCCCGTTGACGGCGAGATCGCGCTTGTGCGGCAGGTGGATGGCGTACACGTCCTCGGCGAACACCAGGGGGGTGCCGCTCATGGCGATCCGGAACCCCCACTCCTGGTCCTCCGCGCCCCAGCCGTCGAAGCCCTCGTCCAGCCACAGATCGTGCTCCCGGAAGGTCTCGAGGCGCAGCGCCATCAGGGCGGTGCGCGCGAACGCCCAGGGGAAGCGCGTCAGCGCCGGGCTCCACTCCTCGGACCAGCGCATGTCCAGCCTGCTGCGGTCCGTCGTGGCCAGCTCGTCCAGGGTCTTCCGGTAGTGGCTGTACGGAAGCACCTCGACGGTGTCGATGTGTGTCGCGTGCACCTCGTCATAGCCGATCATCTGGCCGACGACGCAGAGGTCCTGCCCGTGCTGGAAGTGCCGGTCGTACAGGTTCTCCAGGAAGTCGGCCGGCACGACCATGTCCGCGTCCAGCACGATGAGCACCTCGCCCGTGGCATGGCGGATGGCGAGGTTCCTGGCACGCTGGGCGTTCCAGGGCTCGGCGGACATCACGGTGACGATGTTGACGCGGTCGGCGTACTCCTGGCACACGGAGACGTACTCGTTGGAGTACTCCATGGCGCCGACCACGACCTCGAACTGCGAGGAGTCCATCGTCTGGTCCGCGAGCGAGGCGAACACGACCTTGATGTTGTCCAGTCGCTGCTTGTACGGAATCACGATGCTGCACTTCAAGTCACCCATGCTGGGAGTCTGACAGCACGGGCAATCCTTGGCAATATGAGTGGCAATTTTCTGTCAGCCGACTATGCCCTGTGGCCCGCGTCGGTCCGTGGGCCGGCGTCGAGCGTGCCGTGCCCGTCCCACAGCCGCCGCATCTCCGGGCAGCTGCCGAGGAGTTCGTCCAGCGGCCCGCTGCCGACGACCCGGCCCCGGTCCAGCACGACGATCCGGTCGGCCCGCCGGAGAACCGCCGGGCGGTGGGACACGACCAGCAGCGCGGCCGGACCGCTGCCGTCACGGGTGGCGCGCGCGATCCGCTCCCACAGCAGCTCCTCGGTTGCGACGTCCAGCGCCGACGACACGTCGTCCACGACCAGCAGTTGGGGATCGCGCGCCAGCGCCCGGGCCACCGCGGCGCGCTGCGCCTGGCCGCCGGAGAGCCGCAGCCCGCGGGTACCGATCACGGTCTCCAGACCGTCGGGCATCTCCGCCAGATCCCGTTCCAGCACGGCCCGCTCCAGCGCGCGGTCCACCCGCCCGCCGTCCTCCGCGCCCAGCAGCAGGTTCTCCCGCAGCGTCGCGGAGAACAGCCGGGGCACCTGGCCCGCGTACGAGACCCGGCCCGGCACCATGAAGAGGCCCGGCTCCCCGACGGGGCGGCCGTTCCAGCGGATCGTCCCCGTCGCGGGAACGAGCCCCAGCAGCGCCCGCACCAGCGTGGTCTTGCCCGCGCCGACCGCACCGGTGACCACGGTGAACGACCCGCGCGGCACCGTCAGTCCGGCGTCCGTCACCCCGCCGTCCGCGAGCGGGTCGTTCCCGGGCCGCGCGGTCAGCCCCTCCACCTCCAGGAGTTCCAGCCGGTCGCCGTCCGGGGCAGGCGCGGGCTCCGGGGGCTCCCGGTGGAACCAGACGCCCGGGGTCCTGGTCAGCCCGGCCACGTCCTCGTCCGCGGACAGCAGCCGGCGCAGCCGTTCCGTGGCGACCGCGGCCTGCGGCAGCCGGGCCAGCAGCGTCCCGACGGCGCGCGGCAGTTCGGTCAGCCAGCTGAGGTACAGCGTGAACAGCGCGAGATCGCCGACGGTGAAGTCGCCGCGCCGCATCGCCGCTGCCGACAGCAGCAGCATCAGCCCGATGCTGATCTCGACCGTCGCGCCGGTCGCGGTGTCGAGCATGTCGGTCGCCAGCCGGTCCTTCACGGCCGCGTCCCGGCGCCGCCGGTTGTGCTCGCGCAGCCGCTCCACCGCCGCGCCCTCGGCCCCGGCCGCCTTGATCGCCAGAACGCCGGTGAAGACGTCGCCCACGAAGCCCGTCACCGCGCCGCCGAGTTCCCGGGCCCGTCCGTGCAGCCGCCTGATCAGCCCTTGCATCAGCCGGCTCAGCACGGCGATCACCAGCATGGGCAGCACCAGGACCACGGTGACCACGGGATCGATCGACATCATGATCCACACCGCCGCCACGCCGAACAGCAGCGCGCCGGCCAGGTTCACGAACTCGTCGGTGGTGTCCACCACCCCGCTGACGTCGTCGCGGAGGCGGGAGACCGCCTCACCCGAGGAGTCCGGCAGCCGCGCCGCCGCGGGCTCACGCCCCGTGAGTACCGACCGGAGCACGTTGCCGCGCACCAGGGTGGCGGCGGCGTCCCACCAGTACACGCCGTACGTCCAGGCCGTCATCATCACCACGCCCCGGACCAGTTCGACCCCGACGAACGCCGCGCACAGCCACAGCGTCGCCCCGAGGCCCGCCTCCCGCTGACCGCTGATCTGGTCCAGGACCCGCTGCAGCAACAGCCCGCCGGCCAGCGGAATGACATGGACCGGCAGCCACAGCAGGCCGCCGATCACAAAACGGCGCAGGTCGAAGCGGGCCAGCCCGCCGATCACCCGCCGGACCCGGCTCACCACGCCACCTCCGCCTGTCGCAGCATCCCGGCGAACCGGCTGCCCGGATCGGCGGCCAGTTCCTCCCGGGACCCGAACTCCACCACTCGGCCCCCGGCCACCACCGCGACCTTGTCGACCCGCGCGAGGGACGACAGCCGGTGGGCGATCAGAATGCCGGTGCGGCCCGCCAGCAGCCGGTCGACGCCGTCCTCGACCAGCCGCTCCGTCGCCGGGTCCAGCCGGCTCGACGCCTCGTCGAGGACGACCACCCCGGGACGGGCGAGGAAGGCCCGGGCCAGGGCGAGGAGTTGCGCCTGACCGGCCGACAGCCCGGCGCGCTGCCCGCCGGCCAGCTCGGTGTCCAGGCCCCGCGGCAGCCGCTCCAGCCACTCGCCCAGCCCGGCGGCCGTCAGGGCGGCGGCCAGCGGGGCGTCGTCGGACACGGGCCGGAACAGCGTCAGGTTGTCCCGCACGCTGCCCGGCAGGATCTGCACGTCCTGGGTGACGACGCAGAGGCGCCGGTGCAGCTCGGCCGGGTCGGTGTCCCGCAGGTCGGCTCCGCCGACGCGCACGCTGCCCGCGACCGGGTCGTAGTGGCGCAGCACGAGCCGGCCGATCGTGGTCTTCCCGGCTCCCGTACGGCCGACGAGGCCCAGGGTCTCGCCGGGGGCCAGCGCGAAGGTGACGTCCGACAGCACCCGCTCGCCACTGCCGTCCTCGTCCGGGTAGCGGAAGCCGACGCCCTGGAACTCCACGCCCAGCGGGCCGTTCTCCGGCAGCGGCACCGGTGCGGGCGGGGCCGTGACCCGCGGCCGCTCGGCCAGCAGCCCGCCGATGCGCGCGGCGCCGGCCAGCGCGTCCTGGTACTCGCGCAGCCGTCCGATCAGCCGCTCGAACGGGGTCCGCACCATCAGCGTGTACTGGAGGAGCAGCACGGCCGTCCCGACCGACAGGGCGCCGGAGGAGGCGAACCAGGCGGCGAGCGCCAGCATCAGAGCCGTCCCGGCGGCGAACGCCACGGACGTCCCGGCGATCACGCCCGTGCCGACGAAGGCGTCCCGCCGTTCGGCGCGGTACCAGGCGGAGCTGACACGGTGGAAGGAGCGCACGGTGTGCTCACCGGCCCCGTTGGCCCGGATGTCCTCCGCCGCCGCCAGCCGCTCCTCCATGTGGCCGTAGAGCACGGCGCTCGCCTCGCGGGAGCGGGACCCGGACGGCACCGTGCGGCGCTGGGCGCGCACCATGCCGTAGCCGAGCAGCAGGCAGTAGGCCAGCAGTACGGCGCCCAGCCGCGGGTCGATCGTGACCACCACGGCGAGCATGCCGAACAGCAGCAGCACGCCGGCCACGACGTCCAGCAGGAAGGCGACGGCGAAGTCGGTCAGGGCGGCCACATCGCCGTCCACCCGTTCGATCATCTCGCCCGGGGTGCGCCGGCCGTGGTAGCCCATGTCCAGTCCCAGGGCGTGCCGGGTCAGCCGTTCCCGCACGCGGTTGCCCGCGTCCCAGGCGAGTCCGCTCGCCAGCCAGGCGGTGACGAGCCGGGCGGCCTGCCCGGCGACCGCCACCGCGAGGAACCACACGGCGAGCAGGCCGAGCCGCCCGGTGCCCGCCCCGGCCAGCGCCTCGTCCACGAACGCCCGGGTCAGATACGGGGCGGCCAGCGGCAGCGCGGTCATCGCGACGACGGCGACCGCGAGGGCCACCCCGGCGCGGCGCCCGGGGCGCAGCTCGCCCAGCACGAGGCCGCGCACGGACGGTGGCTTTCCGGAGGCGCGACCGGTCGCTTCGCCGCGGGCTTCCCGCCCGGTGAGGGTCACCATCGACGTGCCTGCCTTCCGGGCCGTGTGCCTCTCGTCACGACGGAGACCTTACCGCAATGTGCCACACTTCTCACCAATTCACTTCGACAATTTGACAACTTTTCCTGCACATAATTGCCTTCTTTTGCCTATGGATCGCCTGTGTCCCGGTGACGTCCGCCGGGTGACGTTCCCCGGGTGACGTCCGCCGGCTCCGGGCCGCCGGCGCGGAACCGGCGGCGGCACGGCGCGGGGTGCGGCCGGTCGGCAGGAGGCCCGTGCCCCGCCCCGTCGAGCCGGAGGCCCGTGCGCCGGTGCGCGGCCCCGGCCCGGGGGCGTTGGGCCGGGGACGTCGGGACGGTGTTCAGCCGCAGCCCGCGCCACGGTTCAGCCGCAGCCCGTACCGCGGTTCAGCCGCGGCCCGTACCGCGGTTCAGCCGGAGGCCCGGGCCAGGCTGCGGTCGGCCAGAAAGCGCAGATACGCGTCCCGGTCGAGCGGATCGCCGTCGAAGCGCTCACGGAGCGGTGTCCTGCCCCGCACCGGGCGGTCACCTCCGGGCCGGGCCCACAGGGAGCCCTCGCCCCGGGTCAGCCCGGGCAGCGCCTTCGTCAACTCCTGTACGAGGCGCGTGGGCAACTCGGCGGTCAGGCTCCAGGCGGTTCCGTTCTCCACCGGCTGGGAGATGCCCGCCCCCAGCCCGGCCAGCAGGCCGACGACCGCGCTCAGGGTGTCCGCCGGGATCTCGATCTCCGCGGTCTGGCACGGCTCGTACAGCCGGCTGCCGGCCGCGCGCAGGGCCCGCAGCAGGACCTGCGGCGTCAGGTGGCGGAAGTCGGCGGCCGTGCTGTCCGGGGCGTGCTGCCGGGCACGGAACACGGTGACCCGGCAGTCCGTCACCTCCCAGCCGTACAGCCCCTGTTCCAGGGTGCGGAAGACGGCCTCCTCGATCGCCCGGTGGAAGGCGCGGGGCAGCACGCCCCATTCGTCCTCGCGGATGAAGGAGACGCCGGAGCCCGGCGCGGTGGGCTCGACGCGCAGCCCCACGGTCGCCCAGAAGTCGTGCAGCCCCTGGCGGTCCATCTCGGCGAGCGCTTCGCCCTTCGCCACCGGCCGTTCGAAGTACACCGGCGTGACCGGCTCGAACGCCGCCTCGACACCGAAATCCCGCTGGAGCCGCGCGGCGATGACTTCCCGCTGCACCGCCCCGTACAGCAGTACCGATGTCGCGCCGCCGGCGGCGGGCCGGGTCCGGATCAGCGGGTCCTCGTCGGCGAGGGCGGTGAGCGCGGCGTGCAGTTCGGTCTCCCGGCCGGGCTGTCGCGGGCGTACGACCGTCTCCAGGCTCGGCGGGGTGAAGTGCTGCTGCCCGCCGGGGCGGGGCGGTTCGCCGAGGTGGTCGCCGACCCGGATGCCGGGGACCCAGCGGAGCCGCGCGATGCCGCCCGCGTCGAGGCTGCGGACCGCTGCGGGCCGGGCGGAGTGCGGGCCCCCGCCCCGGCCGCCGGGCCTCGGCGGGGTGACCCTTTCGAGGCCGGTGACCCGGCCGGTGAACGCGCTCGTGGCTCCGTTGGGCTCGCGGCGGCGGAAGGTGACACGGTCCCGTTCGCGGAGGCGGCCGGAGAAGAGCCGCAGATAGGCGGTCTTCTCGCCGCCGGGCGTCCGTTCGATGGCGAAGACGGTGCCGGAGGCCGGACGGTCCGGGTCGGCGGCGGGCGGCCGCAGGAAGCGCGCGACGGCGGCCGTGAGCCCCGGGATGCCCTCGCCCGTCAGCGCCGAGCCGAAGAGGACCGGGTGCGCCAGTCCGGCTGCCGTCTGCGCGGCCAGGATCTCGCCGAGTTCGTCCGCCGCCGGGAGCGCTCCGTCGACGAGACGGGCGAGCAGGGCGTCGTCGTGCTCGGCCAGCGCCTCGGCCACCCGCGCCCGTACGTCCGGCCGGGTGAGCGGCTCGGGCACGGCCCGCGCGCCCGGGCTCCCCGGGTGCTTCACCGTGCTCAGCGGCACGATGTCCGGGACCAGCCTGGCGCGGATCTCCGCCAGCAGGCCGGTCTCCCGGGCGCCCGCGCGGTCGATCTTGTTGACGAAGATCAGGGTCGGCAGCCGCAGCTTCCGCAGCGAGCGCATCAGCACGCGGGTCTGCGCCTGCACGCCCTCCACGGCGGACAGCACGAGCACCGCGCCGTCCAGTACGGACAGGGCGCGTTCGACTTCCGCGATGAAGTCGGGGTGGCCGGGCGTGTCGACCAGGTTGACCTGGAGGTCGTCGCCCAGGGCGAACGTCGCGACCGCGGTACGGATCGTGATGCCGCGCTCGCGCTCCAGCTCACCGGTGTCGGTGCGGGTGCTGCCGGCGTCGACGCTGCCGAGTTCGGGGACGGCCCCGTGGTCGAACAGCAGACGCTCGGTGAGGCTGGTCTTACCAGCGTCGATGTGGGCGAGAATGCCGAGATTCAGGGTGGTCTCGATGGGCACGGACGTCCTCGGAAGTGGAGAAGTGGACACACAGCAACTCGACTGCTCCGAGGTGACGCCGCATCTCGATCTTCCCTTCCCGATCTCCGACCGGACGATCGTCCGTGATCGCTCCGTAACGACCGTACAGGGCCGTCCGCCCGCGCGGGAACCGCTTTTCCCGACGGCGGGCCGGCCGCCGCCGCGCCGGGGGGGGGACGACCGGGGCCCTGAGCCGGCACCGCGGGACCGCTCCGCCGGTTACCCGTCCGACACGACGACGCGATCCATCCACTCCGCCAGCAGCTCCCGCTCGGCGGCCGACAGCGCGGGGAGCCGGGGGGCGAGGGCGGCCATGGCCACCGCGAGACCGGTGGGGCCCGCGTCGGCGGCGCCGGTGTCCTCGGTGGTGACCGCCGCGATGACCGACTCGCGCCCCAGGGCGGAGAGTCCGGGATCCCGCTCCTCCTCCGGCAGCGAGATGAGCGTGAACGTCATCCCGCAGCCGGCCGAGTGGACGAGGTGCGCCGCCCGCTTCTCGCCGACCCGCAGCCGTCCGGACTCGGCGATGCGCCTGATCTGCCCCGCGAGCACGGCCGAGGCCCGCCGGGCGGCCGAGGTCTCCACACCGGGGCGGGCCTCCCCGTAGATCAGCGCGTAGCAGGCCGGGTTGGCGAGCCCGAAGCCGACGTGCAGGTCCCAGCCGCGGCGCAGGTCCTCGACCGGGTCGTCGGTCGCCGCGAGGGCCGTCTTCCGGGCCAGATAGCTCTCGAACGCGTGGTCCGCGACCGCTTCGAGCAGTCCGTTCTTGTCGCCGAAGAGACGGTAGATGGTCGGCGACTGCACGCCGGAGGCCGCGCAGACGGCCCGGGTGGACACCGCGTCGCGCCCGCCCTCGGCCAGCAGCTCCGAGGCCGCTGTGACGATCCGCTCCCGCGTGAGGTCTCGCTTCATGGTGGCGACGATAACAACGGCCGCGGACAACCGGCATTGACATCGATAACATTTTTTCGTTATCGCCTTGCACTGTGCCTGCTGGCGACGCTAGCTTGGAATTGTTATCAACGCTAAAGCGGGAGAGAGTCATGACCGACAACCAGCGCACCGCCATCGTGACCGGCGGGTCCCGCGGCATCGGCCGCGCCGCCGCCGAACGTCTCGCCGAGGACGGACAGGCCGTCGTCATCGCGTACGCCGGCAACGACGCCGGGGCCCGGGAAGCCGTGGAGGCCGCCGAGAGGGGCGGCGGGCGCGCCGTCGCGGTCCGGGCCGATGTCGCGGACGAGGAAGCCGTCACGGCGTTGTTCGACACCGCGGAGCAGCGGTTCGGCGGAGTCGACGTCGTCGTCCACGCCGCCGGAGTCATGCGGCTGGCCCCGCTGGCCGAGCTGGATCTCGCCGATCTGGACGCCGTGCACCGCACCAACGTCCGGGGCACGTTCGTCGTCGGCCGGGAGGCCGCCCGCCGGGTGCGCCGCGGCGGGGCGATCATCAACTTCTCCACGTCGGTGACCCGTCTCAACATCCCGGCCTACGCGGCGTACGCGGCGAGCAAGGCCGCCGTGGAGGCCATCAGCCCGATCCTGGCCAAGGAGCTGCGCGGGCGCGACATCACGGTGAACGCCGTCGCTCCGGGACCCACCGCGACGTCGCTGTTCCTCGACGGCAAGAGCGAGGAACTGGTTGAGCGGTTCGCGGCGCAGAACCCCATGGAGCGGATCGGCACCCCGGAGGACATCGCGGAGGTGGTGTCCTTCCTGGCCGGCCCCGGCCGCTGGGTCAACGGCCAGACCGTCTACGCGAACGGCGGCGTGGCCTGACGGGTCGGACATCTCCGACGGACGGGCACGGCCCCACGCCCCCGACCCCGGCGCCTCTGTACCGGGCGCCCAACACCCGGCACCCGGCACCCGGCCCCCCGATACCCGGCATCACAACACGCGGCAGCCGACACCCTGCATGACCTGACGGCAGCATCGGCACGACCTGACGGCGGGGGCATGGGCTGGGCGCGCGAGCGGAGAACGCGGGGGGCTGACGGCGTGAGGCGGCGGCATGGGGCGGCGGCATGGGGCTGTGACGGCGCGGGCCGCGGAATGCCGTGGTCCGCGTTGCCGCGCCCCCGGGCCGGTCCTAGGATCGGCCGGGTGACTGCCGGGTCGGCCAAGGGCCACGCACGAGTGAGGCGCCCGGTCCCGGCGTGACCGCGAGGCGGGCCCGGGGCCCGCCCTTCTCTCCGCGCCTTCAGCAGGAGCCCGCACACGGCGCTCCGTTCCCGACGGCATCCGAGACACAGACACCGGAGAGACCACACCCGTGCCGCACGACCAGCAGCACCGGCAGGCGCCGCCCGCCACGACCACCGTCCAGCTGAACCACACCGCCGTCTACGCCAGTGACCGGCAGCTCTCGGCGGAGTTCCTGGCCACGATCCTGGGCCTGGAGGTGGGCGCCCCGTTCGGCCCGTTCCTGCCCGTGGACCTCGGCAACGGCGTCACCCTCGACTACTACGAGAAACGGGACGAGCCGGTCCAGGGCCAGCACTACGCGTTTCTGGTCCCCGAGGACCGCTTCGACGCCATGATCGCCCGCCTGGAAGCGGTCGGCGTCACCTACTACGCCGACCCCGGCCACACCGAACCGGGCCGCGTCAACGACCTGTTCGGCGGCCGGGGCGCGTACTTCGACGACCCGGACGGCCACAACATGGAGATCATGACCCGGCCCTACGTCCGGCCGTAGACCCGGCGGGCGGCCCGACCCGCCGGTGACGCACCGTCCGCCGCCGCCCGCCACGCCCCGGCCACCCCCGGCCCCGGCGGCACGTCCTCCGTCCGCCCGGCGGCGGGGCAGCCCCGTGAGCGCCGGGGCAGCCCCGCGCAGGCACGCCCGCGCAGGCGATCGCCTCGGCCTGGGGCTCACGCCGCACACCGGGCGGCGGCAAGCGCCGGGGGACGCGGGCCGGGGCAGGCCCGGGACGCTGGCTGGAGCGGGACCGGGGAGCGGTCCGGCCGGGGGAATCGGTCCGGCCGGACCGCTTTCCCCGGCCGGCCCCGCGGCTAGCCGTGCCGCTCGTCGACGATGCGGCGGATCTTGCCGACCGAACGCTCCAGGGTCTCCGGGTCCACGATCTCGACCTCCACCGACACCCCCACGCCGTCCTTCACGGCGGCGATCAGCGCCGCCGCCGTCTCCCGCTGTGCGGAGGCCGCATCCCGGCGGGCCTCCGCCCGGACCGTCAGACGGTCCATCCGTCCGTGCCGGGTCAGCCGCAGCTGGAAGTGCGGCGCGACGCCCGGGGTGCGGAGGATGATCTCCTCGATCTGGGTCGGGAAGAGATTCACCCCGCGCAGGATGATCATGTCGTCGCAGCGGCCGGTGACCTTCTCCATGCGGCGGAAGGCGGGCCGAGCCGTGCCCGGGAGCAGCCGGGTGAGGTCGCGGGTGCGGTAGCGGATGACCGGCACGGCCTCCTTGGCGAGCGAGGTGAAGACCAGTTCGCCGGTGTCGCCGTCGGGCAGCACCTCCTCGGTGACCGGGTCCACGACCTCCGGGTAGAAGTGGTCCTCCCAGATGTGCAGTCCGTCCTTCGTCTCCACACACTCCTGGGCGACGCCGGGGCCCATGACCTCGGACAGGCCGTATATGTCGACGGCGTGGATGCCGAGCCGGTCCTCGATCTCGCGGCGCATCTCCTCGGTCCACGGCTCGGCACCGAAGATGCCGGTGCGCAGCGAGGTGGTGCGCGGGTCGACACCCTGGCGCTCGAACTCGTCGAGCAGTGTGAGCATGTACGACGGGGTGACCATGATGATCTCGGGCCGGAAGTCCTGGATGATCTGCACCTGGCGGGCGGTCATCCCGCCCGAGGCCGGGACGACCGTGCAGCCGGCCCGCTCGGCGCCGTAGTGCGCGCCGAGGCCGCCGGTGAAGAGGCCGTAGCCGTACGAGACATGGGCCATCTGGCCGGGGCGGCCGCCGGCCGCGCGGATCGAGCGGGCGACGACGTCCGCCCAGCGGGAGATGTCGCCCTCGGTGTAGCCGACGACGGTCGGGCGGCCGGTCGTGCCGCTGGACGCGTGGATCCGGCGGACTTCCGAGCGGGGCACGGCGAACATGCCGAAGGGGTAGGTGTCCCGCAGATCGGCCTTGGTGGTGTACGGGAAACGGGCCAGGTCCTCCAGGGAGCGGCAGTCGTCCGGGGTGACCCCGGCGGTGTCGAACTTGCGGCGGTACAGCTCGACGTTGTCGTACGCGTGCCGCAGGGTCGCACGGAGCCGGTCCAGCTGGTGCGCGCGGAGCTTTTCCCGGTTCATGCGCTCGCCCGCGTCGAGGAGACCGGCGGGCGGGGCGTCGCCGAGGCGCCGGGCGGCACCTCCGGCGCCTGGGGCGGGGGCCGGTCCGGTGCCCGGCGGGACGGTGAGTTCACTGCTCATGTCTGCTCCGTACCTCCGCCTCGGACGGCGCGGCTGCGGCCGCGGAACTCCGCGACCACAGTCTCGCCCCGAAGGACGCTCACGTCATAGATGCCGCTCCGGCCGAAGAGCGTGCGCTCCCGGGCTTCCGCCACCAGCTCGTCGCCCTCGTGGACCGGGGCGGTGAAGGTGATGTCCGCCCCGGCGGCGACGGTCACCGGTCCCCGGCTGTTGCAGGCGCAGGCGAACGCGGTGTCGGCGAAGAGGAAGAGATAGCCGCCGTGCGCGATGCCGTGGCCGTTGACCATGGCCGGGGTGACGGTCATCCGGAGCCGGGCGGCTCCGTCGGCGGCCTCGACCAGCTCGATGCCCAGCCCCCGGGAAGCCGCGTCGGCGGCGAACATGGTCTGCGCCGGGCCGCCGGCCTCCCGGTGCCCGGGTGCCGGCCCGCCCGCCCCGGCGCTGCCGCCGCCACCGGCCCCGTCACTGCCGCACACGGGCTCCGGACCGGTCCTCGCCCGCACCATCACGTCACCACCTCTTCGCCCGTCGCGGCTTCCTGGGCCGTCCGACCCCTCCGGCCTGCAGACCTGCCGGCCGGACCGACCGGTCGCCCGCCGACCGGATCACCGGGCGGCCGGCCACCCGGGCACCCAACCGACCGATCGTTCGGTTTCTGTCCGAGCCGCAGTTAACCGATCTCTCCGGCCGCCTGTCAAGAGGTCCCGCGGCAGCCCGCGACCTCCTGACCGGCTGCCGGAGGTTCGTAGCACCGGCACGGCGGCCACCGGTTCGGCGCGCCGCCGGCCGGAGGCCGCTGCCGGCAACCCGGCGGCCGGCCCCGCCTGTTGTCGGCGATCCGCTGCCGGTCGGCGATCCACTGCCGGTCGGCGATCCACTGCCGCGAGCCGGACCCGGGGCCGGGTCCGCGAGCCGGGCCCGGGGGCCGTGGCGGGTGGCCGTGGCGGCTGCCGCCCCTGGGCCCGGGGCGGTGGGCGGACAGCGGGGCCGGAGCCCGGCTGCCGGGCCGTGCCGGTCCTGCCGCACACTGTCTCCCATGGAGCTGCAGATCACCGCGACCTCGCCCGAGCACCCTGCCGCCCTGCTCGACCTGCCGTGGAGCGTCCCGCTCGTCGACTGGCCGCAGGAGCACTTGGTGGCGCTGCCGCGCGGCATCTCCCGGCACGTGGTGCGGTTTGCCCGGGCCGGGGACGAGGTGGTGGCGGTCAAGGAGGTCGGCGAGTGGGCGGCAGTGCGGGAGTACGGACTGCTGCGGGACCTGGACCGGCTGGCCGTACCGGCGGTCGACCCGGTCGCCGTGGTGACCGGCCGGACGGACGAGCGGGGCGAGCCGTTGGAGCCGGTGCTCATCACCCGGCATCTGAACGGCTCGCTGCCGTACCGGTCGATGTTCGAGACGACGATGCGGCCGAGCACGATCAAACGGCTGCTGGACGCGCTCGCGGTGCTGTTGGTGCGGCTGCACCTGTCCGGCTTCGCGTGGGGTGACTGCTCGCTGTCGAACACCCTCTTCCGGCGCGACGCGGGCGCCTATGCCGCGTATCTGGTCGACGCGGAGACCGGCCAGATCCAGCCGGGGCTGTCCGACGGGCAGCGGGAGTACGACATCGAGATCGCCCGGGTCAACATCGCGGGCGAGCTGATGGACCTGGAAGCGGGCGGCTCGCTGCACCCCTCGGTGGACCCGGTGGAGTTCGGGGTGGCGATCGAGGAGCGCTACTGCGACCTGTGGCACGAGCTGACCCGGCAGTCGGTGTACCCCCTCGCCAAGCGGCACTACATCGACCGGCGCATCCGGCGTCTCAACGAACTCGGCTTCGACGTGGCCGAGATGCAGATCCAGCGGACCCCGGACGGCGACGCGGTCACCTTCTTGCCGAAGGTCGTCGACGCGGGCCACCACCAGCGCCAACTGCTGCGGCTGACCGGCATGGACGCCGAGGAGAACCAGGCTCGCGGTCTCCTCAACGACCTGGAGACCTGGATGGTCACCCAGGAGGACTACGCCCCCGAGGATTCCGCCCCGAACTCCGGGCCCGGTTCGGGCAGGGGGAGTTCCCTCGGCGCCCGCCCCGAGGTCCTGGCCCACCGCTGGGTGCGGGAGGTCTACCGGCCGACGGTCCGCGCGGTGCCCCGGGAGGTGCGCGGCGACACGGACACCGCGCAGATCTACCTCGAACTGCTGGAGCACCGCTGGCTGATGTCGGAGCGCGCGGAGCGCGACGTGGGCCTGGAGGCGGCGGTGGAGGACTACGTGAACACGATCCTCCGCCACCGCCCGGAGAGCCGGCCGCCGGCCGAGTCCTGACGCCGAGCCATAACGCCGAATCCGGTGCCGGTGCCGGATGGTACCGATTCCGGTCCCGGTGCCGGATGGTGCCTTGCGGCCGAGCAGTGTCGGTGGGACCGGGCGTGCGGACGGTGCCCGCACGCCCCGCCGCACCCGGGTGACGCCCAGGGTCACGGCACGGCGCGGGCGGACACCGGGGGCGGGCCCGCCACCGTGTCACGTCCGGACAGGCCCCCGGCCCGTCCGGCCGACGCCCCGGCCTCCGGACCTCTGCCCCGGGGTGCCGATGTGCGATGTGCGTGCCGGGGTGCCGATGTGCGTGCCGGTCAAGCGCTCCGGCCGGTCGTCACTCGCAGGCCACGCCGTCGCCGTCACGGTCGAGATGCCGGCCGTAGCCCGCGTCCCCGGTCCGTACCGGCGCTGCGCCGGCGGCCTTCGCGGCGGCACAGTTCTCGTAGTGGACGCTGCCGCCGCCCCCGCCGTCCCCGGAGGACGTTCCGCCGGAGGAACCGTCGGCGTCCGCGGCCTCCCCGGTCACCGTCGCCGTCACGGTCTCGGTCACCTTCTCGGTCTTCGTCGCGGTCACGGCCGGCCGCGGCTCCGGGTCCGCCGTGGCGGTCACGGTGGCGCTCGCCGTCACGGTCGGCCCCGGTTCCGCGCCCTTGCCCGGCGACCCGTCACCGGCGGCCGTGCCGAGGCTCGCGCAGCCCGCGCCGATGAAGAACAGCAGGGCTCCCCCGGCCCACACCCGCTTCCTCCGGCGCAGCGGCCGGACGTCCGGCGCGGCCGGCCCACCCGGTCCGGGCCGCCCCGGTCCCGGCCCCGGTATGCCGGGATTTCCGAACTGACTCATGTGGCCCCCCACAGTCGCTGCCGGTGCCCCGGAGAGGTTCCCGGCCCGTCAAGGGAGCCGACATTAACAGAAGATCGAATCGTGTACTGAGTTCACGTAAAAATTGTTGCGGCGGGCGCGGAATTCGGTAGCGCCGGCAGGGCGAGGACGGCGGCCCCGGGGCGCTGCGAGGGGTTCAGCAGTTCGGCGACGCGTATCTCCGCGGTGACGGCCGACGGAGATGTACGGGCACCGCGGCCGGCCCGCCGACGGGTTTCCGGCCGCCTCGGCGCTCGCCGGCCCGCACGCAGCCGCGCGCGAACCGGCGCGGGGCACGGTGCCCACGGAGAGCCGCTCACCGCGAAGACCGGACCAGAACGCCGGAACAGCGCCGGAACAACGCCGGAACGCCGCGCGAACTCCGCCGCGGGGCCGTTCAGGCGACCGGGACCACCGCGACCGGGCAGGGGGCGTGGTGGACGGCGGCGTGGGCGACCGCGCCGATCCGGGGGGCGATGCGGTGCCGGTGGCGGCCGAGGACCAGCAGGTCGGCGCCGCGTGACGCCTGGATCACGGCCTTCGCCGGACTGATGAGCCGCGCCCCCGCCTCCACCGTGACTCCGGGGTACTTCCGGGTCCACGGCAGCAGCAGCGTCCGCAGATCCTCCGTCACGGCGTTGCCGACCTCCTCACGGGCCTGTGGCGCCACACCGGCCGGCGCGCTGTAGTGCAGGCTCCGGCCGTGTACGGCGTACAGCGGGAGGGCCCGGCGTGCCGCCTCCTCGAAGGCGAAGCGGAGCACCGCGTCGTCCGGGCCGCGCAGGTCCAGCCCCACGACCACGCGGGGCTCCGGGGCGCCGGGCGGCGGCTCCTCCGGCCGCTCCCCGGCGCGCACCAGGACCACGGGGTTCACGGTCCGGGCCATGACGTGCAGGGCCGTGTCCCCCAGGAAGAAACTCTCGACCGCGTCCAGGCCGCGGGACCCGAGCACCAGCAGTTCGGACTCCTCGCCGGTCCGGAGCAGCGCGCGCTCCGGGTCCTCCGCGGTCACGTGCGCGGTGACCGGCAGATCGGGGTGCCGCTGCCGGATCTCGTTCTTCGCGTCCTCGACGATCCGTTCGGCCCAGTAGTTGCGCTCCTTCTCGGCCGGGCTTCCTGAGCCGTCGGCAGCGTAGAGGACCCATGCGTGCAGCAGGCGCAGGGAGGCCCCGCGGCGCACGGCCTCGACCGCGGCCCAATGCGCGGCGGTGTGGCTCTCGGCCGAGCCGTCGAGGCCCGCCGTGACGACTGGTTCCATGATCCGTGCCTCCGTGTTCTGCGACGCCGCTTCCCCGGGCCCTGTCCGGGCGCCCTCCCACCGTCCCGCGTTCCCGCCCCTTACGGCAGGATGCCCCGCGCGGCCCGGATCGGCCCGGCGGGAGACCGGTCCGGTGTGTTGCACGGCGCAACCATGCGGAGGGGCGGGACGTCGTAGCAGGTGCGTTCGAGCTGAACCACGCATGGACACGAGGTTGCGCCCCGGTGAACCCCGCGGCGCGCCCGGCACCCTGCGCCCGCGAAGGTCCCCTGGAGGTTCCGTGCACCGCCTGCCCCCGACGCTGCTGACCGCGCGCTGCGCGATCGTGGCCGCCCTGATCACCCTGCCGGCCCTCCCGGCCGCCTCGGCCGCGTCGGCCGCGCCCGGGGATTACCCGTCCGGGCCCCGCAGCGCGGGCGCGGCGGCCCCCGACTTCGACGGTGACGGCCACGCGGACACGGTCACCGCCGCTCCCGGCGGCACCGTCGCCGGACAGGAGAACGCGGGTTACCTCACGGTGGTCCACGGCTCGGGCCCGGGCGCCGACGTGACGCGCCACAAGCTCCTCCACCAGGAGCTCGGCGGCGTGCCGGGGCAGGCCGCGCCGGGCGCCCGTTTCGGCGGCCGCACCGTAGCCCGCGATCTGGACGGCGACGGCCGCACCGACCTCGCCGTCCGCGGCGCCGGCGGTTCCTCGGCCATGATCCTCTGGGGATCGGCCGAGGGACTGGCCGAGGGCACGGAGCTGCCCGAAGCGGCCGGCACCGACGGCGAGAACCTGATCGGCGGCGACTTCAACGGCGACGGCCACGCCGATCTCGTCGGCGGCAGCACGGTCTCCGAGGAGTGGGGCGACCTCCGCGTCCTCTACGGCCCGTTCGGCCGCGACGGCAGCCCCGCCGCCACCGGCGACCTCGCCACCCCGCACGTCTACGAGCCCCGGGACCTGGTCTCCGGGGACGTCACCGGGGACGGCAAGGACGACCTGGTCTCGCTCCACGACTTCGAGGAGATGTCGGAACGGACCAACTTCTGGCGCGGCACCGCCGACGGGCTCGAGGCCGACGAGGACACCCTCCAGGGCGCCGACACGGCCACGGTGGGCGATGTGGACGGCGACGGCTACGGCGACATCGTGATGCGGACCGTCCCGGGCGGCGTGGTCGAGAACCTGCCCTACGACGAGGGCACGCTCAAGGTCGTGTACGGCTCGGCGGACGGCCCCTCCACGCGCACCGCGGTCATCGACCAGGACACCGCCGGTGTGCCGGGGACCGGCGAGGACGGGGACCAGCTGGGCGCCTCGCTGGCGGCCGGGGACGTCAACGGGGACGGCTTCGCGGACATCGCCGCCGGCGTCCCGTACGAGGACATCGACGGCGTCGGTGCGGACGCCGGGGCCGTCGTCCTGCTGAAGGGCTCCGCGGACGGGCTGACCGGCCGCGGCGCGCAGGCGTTCCACCAGAACACGGCGGGCGTTCCCGGGACCGGGGAACGCGGCGACGCCTTCGGCACCGGACTCGCGCTGCTGGACACCGACGGCGACGGCAGGGACGATCTGGCCGCGGGCGCGCCGGGCGAGGACGGGGACACCCGGGACCCGGGCGCGGGCTGGGTGCTGCGCGGCTCCGGTGGCGGACTGACCACGGACGGTGTCGTCTCGTACGGGCCGAACGCCTTCCCCGGCGCACCGCGGGCGGGCGCCCGGCTCGGCGAGTCCTACCCGCGCTGACGGGGCCGGCCCCGGTGGCAGGCGCCTTGCCGTCACCCGTCTCCGCCCACGAGTTCCGACGGGCCGCCGGGACGGCTCCTCGCTCCCGGCGCCGCTCCCGGCGTCCCGCGCCGCCCGCTCCCCCGTGCCCGTGCGTCCCGGCCACCCGCGGACGCTGCGGACGGGCGGGGACCGCCCGGCCGGGGGACGCTGGAAGGGGGCCGCGGACGAGCTGAGGAAGGGAGCGGTGGCCGTGTCCGGTGAGACCGCGCCGCGCGGGGCGCAGGAGCCCGGCGCGATCGGCAGGCGGGTGGCCCGGCACCGCGAGCGGCTGGGGCTGGGCCGTGACGAGCTGGCCGCCCGTGCCGGGATGGCGCCCGGCTATCTGCGGTATCTGGAGGAGCAGCCCGCCGACCCGGGCGGTCCGGGCCTGCTGCGGCTGGCCGCGGCGCTGGAGACGTCGGTGGACGAGCTGCTGGGCCGGGCGGCCCGGCCCCGGCCGTTCAGCGGCGCCGACCCGGCCCGGCCGGAGCTCGACGCGCTGACGCCCGGCGACTGCCTGGCCCGTCTCGCGGCGCACAGCGTCGGGCGGGTCGCGGTGCCGACGCCCGAGGGGCCCGCGATCGTCCCCGTCCCGTACCGGCTCGACGGGGACACGATCCTCTTCCGGGCGGCCGAGGACGCGGTTGCCGCGGGCGCGCCGGGACACGAGGTGGCCTTCGAGGTCGACCATGTCGACGAGGCCTCGGGGCGGGGCTGGAGCGTCCTCGTCGTCGGACCGGCCAGGGCCGTCCCCGGCGCCGCGGAGGGCCGCGGATCGCCGGGCCGCCGCGACGCCGCCGGGACTCGGCCGGCGGATGCCGGGGCGGCGGAACGGGGCGACGAGGACGGCGTACGGGTCCGGATCACGCCGGACCACATCACCGGGCGTCACATCCATCCCGGCTGAGCCCGGCTCGCTCCCGGCTGTCGGCCGCGACGGCGCGGGCCGGCGCCCCGAGCCCGCGCCCCGCGCCGCTCCCGGACGGCCGTCGTCCCGCGCCCGCTTCCCCGCCCGTCCCGGGCCCGCGCCGGTCCCCGCGCCGCGTCCGCCGGTCAGCCACAACCATAAAACCTGTAATAACTTGGCAAGGTGGACGAAAAGCCTCGTACCGCCGCATATACGCACACGCCACCCGGCTTCACCGTGCGCTTCATGAACGACGACGACCTGCCGTTCGTCGTGCGCGAACACCAGCGGCACTTCCCGCACGGGTTCTTCCCCCACCTCGGCACCGCGTTCCTCACCGCCTACACCCGGGCCTACCCGACCAGCCCGCACTCCCTGGCGTTCATCGCCGAGCTGGACGGCCGCCGGGTCGGCTTCCTGGTCGGCGTCACCGACCCGGTGCTGCACCGCCGCCATGTGCTGCGCGCCCACGGGCACCGGCTGGCCGGACGCGCCGCCCTGGCCCTGCTCCGCCGCCCGAGGCTGGCGTGGCACTTCGTCCGCACCCGGCTGCCGCGCTACTCCCAGGAACTCACCCCCCACCGCGGCGCCGAACCGGACGGCACCCCGCCGGGCGCGCGCGGCCCGGTGGCCGTGCTGGCGCATGTCGCGGTGCTGGAGCAGGTCCGCTCCCTGGGCATCGGGACGGAGTTGGTCGAACGGTTCACCCGGCACGCCGCCGCGGCCGGCTGTTCACGTGTGGCGCTCGTCACGGCCTCGGGCGGGGAGGGCGCGGGACGCTACTACCAGCGGCACGGCTGGCTGCGCCGCGGCGAGACCCGGACACCGGAGGGGCGCCGGCTCGTCACCTACGAACGGGCCCTCCACCTGCCCGCCTGGCTGCCGGGCACCGCCACGGTCGAGGTCGCGGCGGAAGTCCTGGCGGAGGAGGCCGGGGCCGCCGCCGGCGGCGCCGCCCCGGACACGGGTGACGGAACCGACGGGCATGACCTTCCCGCGAACGGGTAACAGCCACGCTGATGCTCGGAATCGCCCGGACACGAGAGGAGCCCTTTGTGCTGATGGCGCATCCCGCCGTACTGCGGAATCTCGTCGAGCAGTACGAGACCCTGGAGATCCTCGGCGCGGAGGCCGGAAGCCCGGCGGTGCGGCAGCGACTGGCGGACGTCGCCTACAGTCTCTGTGTGGCCACCGGCACCCGTGACGTGGACGCCGCCCTGGTCGCGGCCCGCCACGGACTTCCGGGTGCGCGCGCCGGGGACGACTCCCTGTTGTCCGTCTGAGTCGCCGTGCGCTTCGGGGGACGCCGCGCACGGCGGGCGAGCAGCGGTCCGGCCGCGGCCGGACCAAGGCAGAGGTGGATATGAAGGAGCAACTGAACAATCCCGGCATTCCGCTCCCTCGGGAGGCCGATCCCTTCGACCACCCCGCCTTCTTCTACAGCGGTGAGCAGGAGTACGTCGCGGGCACGGTGCCGTATCTCCTGGACGGCCTGGCGGCGGGCGACCCCGTCGCCGTCGCCGTGCCGGGACCGCAGCTGGAACTGCTGCGGTCCGCGCTCGGCGGCCGCGCGTCCGAGGTGCGGATGCTGGACATGACGCAGGCGGGCCGCAATCCCGGCCGGATCATCCCGGGCGTCCTGCGCTCCTTCGCCGACGCCGCGCCCGCCGGGACCCGGCCGCGCATCATCGGGGAGCCCATCTGGGCCGGGCGGAGCGCGACGGAGTACCCGGCCTGCGTCCAGCACGAGGCGCTGATCAACCTGGCGTTCGAGGGCCGCACCGTCAGCATCCTCTGCCCGTACGACGCCGCGCGGCTCCCGGAGACGGTGCTCGCGGACGCCCGGGCCACCCACCCGGTCCTGCGGGACGCGGCGAGCGAGCGCCCCAGCGACGCCTACGCGGTGGAACGGATGATCCGCCGGTACAACGAGCCCTTCCCGCCGCCCGTGGAGGCGGTGAGCCTCAAGTTCAGCTCCGAGGACCTGCCGGAGGCTCGGATCCTGGCCTCCGACGAGGCACGGCGCGCCGGGCTGGACCGCAGCCGCGTCACCGACCTCGAGCTGGCGGTCAGCGAGCTGGCCACGAACACCGTGCTGCACGGCGGCGGGTCGGGGACCCTACACGCATGGACCGAGGACGGGCACTTCGTCTGTGAGGTCCGGGACCGCGGCCACATCTCCGATCCGCTGGCCGGACGCAGACCCGTCGAACCGGCCGCGGTCGGGGGGCGCGGCATTCTCATGGTCAACCAGGTCGCGGATCTCGTCCGGGTGCACACCTCGGTGACGGGCACGGCCGTCCGCGTCTACTTCGCCCTGCCAACGCCGCAGGACGGGCCGGGGAGGGCGGCCGCGGCCCGGGGGCGTTAGGGGCGGCGACCGGGGCTCGTCCGTCAGGAGCGGCGCCCGTCAAGCAGCGCGCCGCCGCCACGGAGGCCCGTGACGCGGGCCTCCGCCGCGAAATCCCGCGATGCGGACCGCCGTCAGGACGGCGGCCGTTCCCCGGAGGCCGGTGCCGCCAGGGTGAGGCCGTCCGCGTCGGGCGTTCCGCCCGGATCCCCGGGTGTGCCCGGCGGCGCGGTGCTGCCGCGCAGCACCAGCCGGGTGGGAAGCACGATCTGCCGGGTGTCGTCCGCGTCCTCCTCGCACAGCACGGAGCGCACCAGCTCCCCCGCGGTCCGGCCGACCTCGACGGGCGACTGGGCCACGGTGCTCAGGTCGAAGAGTTCCGCCAGTTCGTGGTCGTCGAAGCCGAGCACCGAGACCGTCCCGGGCACCGCGATCCGTGAGATGTGCAGGGCCTGGAGCACGCCCATCGCCACCTCGTCGCTCTCCGCGAAGATCGCGGTGGGGAGCTGCGGGGTGGTCAGCAGCCGCGCCACGGCGTCCGCGCCCGCGCGCTGCCCGATCCCGCCGCAGATCACCAGGTCCTCCTCCACGGGGATCCCGGCCTCGGCGAGCACCTTGCGATAGCCCCGGACCCGTTCCTGAGCGCTGAAGGCGAAGCCCTTGCCGCTGTCCGTCTGGACGAACGCGATCCTGCGGTGCCCCAGGTTGACCAGGTACTGCGTGCCGCGCCGCGCGCCCTCGACGTCGTCCACGCACACCCCTGCCCGGCCCTCCGTCTGCTGGCTGACGAAGACCACGGGCATGCCGAGTTCGTCGAGGCGGCCCCGCTCCTCGCGGGAGAGGTCGAACGACACCACCAGCAGCGCGTCGGCGTTGCGGCGCGCGGGCAGCCGTTCGAAGAACCGCCGCCGCTCGGCCATGCTCGGGACGTCGTAGATCATCAGGTCGAGGTCCGCCGCCCGCAGCGCCGAGCTGAGGCCCGACAGCATCGCGCCCATGAACCACGCCTGGAGCGTCGGCACCATCACGGCGACCCGGCCGGTGCGGCCGGTCACCAGGCTCGACGCGCTGCGCGAGATGCTGAACGACAGCTCCCTGGCCGCCTGTTCGACCTTGCGCCGGGTCGCCGGCGAGACCGTGGGCAGACCGCGCAGCGTGCGGGAGACCGTGGACACCGACACCCCCGCACGCCGGGCCACATCGGGCATGGTGGCGGGTCGCTGACTGGGGCGCATGGGCTCAACGTACCCCACCGCACAGCACCGCCGGGAGTGCTCCCCGCACACCGGAATTCACCCCGCCGCGACCCGCTGGTGACAGCGTTACCATTCCCGCCCGCTCCGGCTTCTTTGTCCCGAAACGGCGAATGTCATGGGCGTTCTTCAAGGATCACTCGGGCCCGGAGGGTTGACGTGGCTCCATCGACTACCTAGCTTGCAAACGCTGTCATCGCGGCTCAGGCCGCAGTCGAGGAGGACGAATGACCTTGAGCCGCCGTTCCCTGCTCGCCGGGACCCTCGCCGGAGCCGCGACCACCGCGCTCGCCGGCTGCGGGTCCGCGAACACGAATCCCGTGGCCGGCCAGAGCACCGCGATACCGGAGAAGCCGACGACCATCACCTGGTGGTGCCACCGCCTGACCGACCGGCGCAACCGGGACCTCGCGCCGCTGATGATCGACGCGTTCGAGCGCCGGCACCCCACGGTCAAGGTCCGGCTGCTCAGGTCCCCCTCGGACACGGACACCAACCGCACGACGCTCACCACGCAGATCGCCAGCGGTTCGCCGACCCCGGACGTCTATCTGGGCGACGTCGTCTGGCCGGGGCAGTTCGCGCACAACAGCCTGGCGCTGCCGCTGGACCAGTTCGTGCCGAAGGACTACTGGAAGCGCTACCCGGCAGCGCTCATCGAGGCCTGCTCGGGCGAGGGCGGGGTGCACGCGTTCCCGTTCTTCATCGACCAGTCCTTCCTGTTCTACCGGCGCGATCTGCTGGACAAGCACGGACTGCGGGTGCCGCGCAGCTGGGAGGAGCTGGCGGACTCGGCGGCCAGGGTCCGCGACAGCGGCGACGTGGCCTCCGGCTTCGTCTGGCAGGGGTCGGTGTACGAGGGCCTGACGGTGAACTTCACCGAGTTCCTCGCCGACGCGGGCGGCTCGGTCCTCGGGCCCGACGGCTCCGCCGTGACGGTGGCGGGCGACGCGGGCGAACGCGCGCTGACCTATCTGCGGGACCTGGTCGCCACCGGGGTCAGCCCGTCCGCGGTGACGACCTACATCGAACAGGACTCGCTGGACGCCTTCCTCAACGGCAGCTCGCTGTTCCTGCGCAACTGGGCCTACGCCTGGGCCGCGGCGAACGCCGAGGGCGCGAAGACCGCGGGCCGGGTCGGCGTCGTACCGCGCCCCGGTTTCGAGGGGCGCGACGGCGCCCACAGCGGCCTGGGGGGCTGGAGCGCCTTCATCAACCCGCACACCGAGAAGCTCGGCGCCTCGCTCGCCTTCGCCCGCTTCCTGGCCGGGGACGGCGGCCAGGAAGCGCTGCTGCGGGAGAGCAGTTACATCCCGGCGCTGAGCGCGGCCCTGGACAGTCCGCTCGCCCGCCGGCTGAACAGCCCGGTCATCGACAACGCCCGGAAGCTCGAGCTGGTCCCGCGGCCGTCGTCCACCCCGTACTACCCGAAGGTCAGCAAGGCCCTCTACACCCGCGCCAACTCCGCGATCGGCGGATCCGCCTCCGTCCGTGCCTCGCTGTCCGCCATGGAGACCGAGGTCCGTTCGGCCCTGAAGGGAGCGGTGCTGTGAAGACGCTCGAATCCGCCCCGCCGGAAGCACCGCCCAACCGCGCCGCCGCTGCCGGCGGGAAGTCCCGCGGCGGCCCCGGCAGCGCGCGACGGCAACGCGCCCGCACCGGCTGGGCGTACACCGGTCCCACGCTGTTCGTCGTCGGCGCGGTCACCATCTTCCCGATCCTGTTCTCCGTGGTGCTGAGCTTCACCTCGGTGCGGATGACGTACGACGGCTTCCGGATCGAGTCCTTCACCACGGGCAACTACGCCGCGCTGCTGCAGAGCGCGGAGTGGCGCGAGGCGCTGCTGTTCACCGTCTTCTACACGGTCGTCACGGTGTTCGCGGAACTGGTGCTCGGCACACTCGCCGCGCTGATCCTGGAGCGGCTCGGCGCCGGGCGGGGCTGGATCATGGCGCTGCTGCTGGTGCCGTGGTCGCTGATCACCGTGGTGTCCGCCCAGCTGTGGGGCTATATCTACGACGCCTCGTACGGGCTCGCGACCTGGTTCTTCGACGCCGTCCTCGGGCACGCCCCGGTGATCCTCGGCACCCCGTCCTCGGCGGTCGGCGGCATGATGATCGCCGACATCTGGAAGACCACACCGTTCGTGGCGATCATCGTGCTGTCCGGTCTGGTGATGCTGGACCGCGACGTCTTCGAGGCCGCCGAGATCGACGGGCTGGGCGCCTGGTCGACGTTCTGGCGGGTGACGCTGCCGCAGTTGCGGCCCGTCATCGGGATCGCGGTGCTGTTCCGCATCCTCCAGGCCTTCGGGATCTTCGATCTGCCGTTCGTGCTGACGCAGGGCGGTCCGGGGACCGCGACCCAGTCGCTGGCGATCCTCGGCTACAAGACGCTGTTCCAGAACCTGAACATGGGGCCGGGTGCCGCGATCGCGACCAGCACCGCCCTGCTGGTGCTCGTGTGCTGCCTGCTCTTCCTGCGCGCGTTCAGGTCCCAGGTCTCGGAAGGAGAGCTGCGATGAAGGCGATGAACGCGAGCCCGGGGACGTCACGGGCCGTCCGCCGGCGCCGGCATCCCTGGTTCAACCTCGTCAACCTCGGGGCGCTGATCCTCGTGGTGGTGACCGCGCTGCCGCTCTACTGGATGGCCGCGGCCTCCTTCAAGTCCCAGGAGGAGATCGGGGCGAACCCGCCGACGCTGTTCCCGACAAACCCCACGCTCGACAACTACGGCGACGCCTTCGGCACCAACAGCCTCGGCCACTACCTGCTCAACAGCACCGTGGTCGCCCTCTCCTCGACCGCCGTCGTCCTCGGCCTCGCGCTGTTCGCGGGCTACGCCCTCGCGCGGCTTCCGGTCCGCGGCAGCGGCACCATCATGGTCGGGCTGCTGATGATCTCGGTGTTCCCGGCGATCGCCGTCGTCACGCCGCTGTATCTGGTCGAGCGCTCCCTGGGGCTGCTCAACAGCCATCTCGGGCTGATCATCCCCTATGTGGCGTTCCATCTGCCGTTCGCCGTCTGGATCATGCGGAACTCGCTGGTGGGGCTGCCGCGGGGGTTGGAGGAGGCCGCCGAGATCGACGGCGCCTCGATCACCAGGACCCTGCTGTCCGTGGTCCTCCCGCTGGCGCGGCCCGGGCTGTTCACGGCCGGGGTGTTCACCTTCACCGCCACCTGGACGGAGTTCCTGATGGCGATCACCCTGAACAGTGAGGACTCCGCCCGCACCGTGCCCGTCGGGATCGCCCTGTTCGGCAGCGAGTACAGCATCCCGTACGGCGCGATCTTCGCCGGGGCGATGTCCGCCACCGTGCCCATCGCGATCCTCGTCCTCGTCTTCCGGCGTTCCATCATCTCCGGCCTGACCTCCGGCGCCGTCAAGGGATGACGCAGCACCCTCCGCCCCCCCGTCACGTCCACCGCCGAGCGGCCGCCGGCCAGCCGCTCCCGGAGCACGCCCCCGGCCGGGGCCCCGACCAGCCGATCCCGGCACCCACACCCCACAGAACTGGAGAGCCTCCTGTGACCACCCCGCAGCACGCGGAGCCGGCGACCCCCGACCGCGACTGGTGGCGCCAGGCCACCGTCTACCAGATATACCCGCGCAGCTTCGCGGACTCGGACGGCGACGGCATCGGCGACATCCCCGGCGTCACCTCCCGCCTCAGCCACCTCGCCGAACTCGGCGTGGACGCCGTCTGGCTGAGCCCCTTCTACCCCTCCGCGCTGGCCGACGGCGGCTACGACGTCGACGACTACCGCGATGTCGACCCGCGGCTGGGCACCCTCGACGACTTCGACACGATGGTCCGCGAGGCGCACGGGCTCGGCATGAAGGTCGTGGTCGACATCGTGCCGAACCACACCTCCAACCGGCACGCCTGGTTCCGGGAGGCGCTGAACTCCCCGCCCGGATCACCCGCCCGGGAGCGCTACGTCTTCCGGGAGGGCCGCGGGGCGGGGGGCGAGGAGCCGCCCTCGGACTGGGAGTCCAACTTCGGCGGCCCGGCCTGGACCCGGCTGCCCGACGGACAGTGGTACCTGCATCTCTTCGCCCCCGAACAGCCCGACCTGAACTGGGACCACCCCGAGGTGCGGGCCGACTTCCTGAAGACGCTGCGGTTCTGGTCCGACCGCGGGGTCGACGGCTTCCGCGTCGATGTCGCACACGCCCTGGCCAAGGACCTGTCCGAGCCGCTGCGCGACCTCGGTGACGGCCAGGGCCGTCCGCTCGGCGGCCTCCCCCTTGACGGCAGCCACCCGCTGTACGACCGGGACGACGTGCACGAGATCTTCCGCGAGTGGCGGCAGGTGTTCGACGAGTACGACCCGCCGCGCACCGCCGTCGCCGAGGCCTGGGTGGAGAACGCCCGCCGCACCCTGTACGCGCGGCCGGACGAGCTGGGCCAGGCGTTCAACTTCGAGTTCCTCGAATGCCCGTGGAGCGCGCCGGAGTTCCGTACCGTCATCGACACCTCGCTGGCCACCGCGCGGACCGCCGGGGCGTCCGCGACCTGGGTGCTGTCCAACCACGACGTGGTGCGGCACGCGTCGCGCTACGCGCTGCCCGTCGGGCTGAGCCGCGCCGACCTGGACACCTGGCTGCTCGGCGACGGTCTCGACCCGGCGCCCGACCTGGAGCTGGGGCTGCGGCGGGCCCGGGCCGCGACGCTGCTGATGCTGGCGCTGCCCGGTTCGTCGTATCTCTACCAGGGCGAGGAGCTGGGCCTGCCCGAGGTCGCCGACCTGCCCCCGGACGTCCTCCAGGACCCGGTCTGGGAGCGGACGCACCACCGGCGCAAGGGCCGGGACGGCTGCCGGGTCCCGCTGCCCTGGACGGCGGACGGCTCGTCGTACGGCTTCGGTTCCGGCGGGTCCTGGCTGCCGCAGCCGGAGAGCTTCGCCCGGTACGCGGCCGGGGCGCAGGCCGGGGTCGAGGGCTCGACCCTGGAGCTGTACCGCGAGGCGCTGCGGCTGCGCCGCAAGATGCTGGGCGACGAGACCCTGGAGTGGGGCGGCGCCGAGGACGCCGCCCTGGACGGCATCCTGCACTTCCGCCGCAGCACCGGCTGGCACTGCGTCACCAACTTCACCGCCTCCCCGGTGCCGCTGCCGCCCGGTGAACTGCTGCTGTCCAGCGGCCCGCTGACGTCCGACGGCAAGCTGCCGGCGGACACGACGGCCTGGTTGCAGCACTGACGGATCCGCTCGGCGCGCGCCGGGTGCC
>NZ_WHPN01000301.1:42276-121041 GCF_009735685.1 Streptomyces lycii
GGTCAGGCACCCGGCGCGCGGCGCGTGCGGCCCGGCGCGGAGGGGCCAGCGGACGTCCGGGGACTCCGGGTCGTGGTGGCAGGGCCGGCGGTTCGGATCCGGGCCGGGCTCGGGTCTTCCGGGCAGAGCCGGTTCCGGGCGGTTCCGGGGGCTCGTGCTTCCGGGCAGAGCCGGCTTCGGGCGGTTCCGGGGGCTGCTGCCTGCGGGGCAAGGCCGGTCCGGGCGGTTCCGGGGGCTGCTGCCTGCGGGGCAAGGCCGGTCCGGGCGGTTCCGGGCGTTGCCCGGCCGGGCGAGGGCCCGTTCGCGCCGCCGCGCCGGACTCCCGGACTCCGCCCCGCCCCGGGCCCGTTCGTTCAGACGGCGGGGCCGGGGCCGTGCCCGTCACCCGTCCCCGCCGCGACCGGTCCGTTCGCGTCGACCGTGACGGTGTCGCCCCGCGCGCAGCGCAGGACGCGCGAGGCGATGCCGCGGCGGCCGGCCTCCCGCAGGAAGTCCGACAGCGGCGAGCGCATGACCGTGTAGTCGTCGTAGTGCACCGGCAGGACGTGCCGGGGCCGCAGGGCCTCGACGAGATCGGCGCCCTGGCGGGCGTCCATGGTGACGACGAGTCCGCCCGGCAGCGTCGTGCCGCCCAGATGCACGACGGCCAGGTGCACGTCGGGAAAGCGGCGCGCGATCTCGTGCACGCCGGGGAACATCAGGGTGTCGCCGGTGATGTGCAGCCGCAGCCGGGGCGGGCCGCCGGGGTCGCCGAACTCCAGCAGGCTGCCCATGACCGGCGGCAGCAGCCCCGGCAGCTTCCCCGGGGTGTGGCGGCCGGGCAGCGCGGTGATCCGGACCTGGCTCCGGTCGCGCAGCAGCACGTGCTCGTGCCAGGTGGGGAGGCCCGTCGCCCGGCTGAAACCGTGCAGGCCCTGGAGCCGGCGGGAGGCGTGCGGGGTGGTGAGGACCGGCAGGGAACGGTCCAGGCCGCGACGGGCGACCCGGTCCCAGTGGTCTCCGTGCAGATGGGAGAGGACCACCGCGTCGAGGTCCGCCGGCAGGTCCCGCACCGTGACGGCGGGGTCCGCGAGCCGCCGGGACACCAGCCCCTTGCCGAGATAGGCGTACTGGCCGCGGTGCAGGAAGTTGGGGTCGGTCAGCAGGGTGAGCGAACCGTAGCGGATGAGCAGCGTGGCGTTGCCGATGAAGCGGATCTCGGCGGCGCCCGGGGGCGGTACGGGACTCATGGGCGGCCTCCTGACCGGGCACGGGCAGGCCCGGGCGCCGTGGCCCGCGCCGCCGTGACCCGTTGGGGAACGGCCGCCGTCACGATCGGCTCCGTCCCCGCGGAACGGTACGGGCGGTTCCGGGCCGTTACCGGGGCGGCCTCTCCGCCCGTCCGTCCGCGGTACCCGGGGGGCGGCGGGCCATGCACGGACGGGCGGGAGCCCACCGGCCGAGGGCGGACGGCGGCGGGGCGGGCCCATCGGGCAGCGGGGCACGCACACCGGCGGCGGAGGCGGGCCCACCGGGCAGCAGGGCACGCACACCGGCGGCGGAGGCGGGCTCACCGGGCGACGGAGCGGACTGCTCGCCGGGCGGCGGCGGAGCCGGTGTCTCAGGTGCGGCCCTCGTCCTCCTGGACCTGCTCCAGGACCGGCGGGGCCTGCGCCATCCAGTCGGCCCGTACGACCCGGAAACCCGCCGCCTCGTAGGCCGCGCACACCTGCTCGTCGTCGTCCGCGACCAGGGCGACCTCGCGGCCGGCGGCCAGTTCGCGCAGCAGTTCCGGCTTGGTGACACGGGCGGGACGCCGGTCACGGGCGCCCCGCATCCGCAGGTCGCCGTCGGGCAGGCCGTGCCGGGCGAGCCACTCCCGGGTGTCGCGCCGGCAGCTCTCCGGGCGTCCGGTCACGTACACCACCTCGCAGTGCCCGGTGCTCTCCCGCACGAGCCGGACGCCCGGTTCCAGGGGCGCGTCGCGCGGGGCCGCCCGGAAGAACGCCTTCCAGTCGCGGGGGCGGCGTTCCAGGTGGTGCAGCCGGTGCCGGACGTCGGCGAGCGTCCCGTCGAGGTCGAACACCGCCAGCGGTCGTGCTGTCACCGTTGGCCTCCGGGGGTCGGGATCGTCGGTACGGCGCCATGGTCGCACCGCCGGGCCCGGGCGCGCCCGGCGGCCCGGCACCGCGCGCGCCCCGGCACGCCCGGATTCACGGACGTGCCGGGGCGGGCCCGTGGCCTCAGCGCAGGGCCCAGCGCACCGCCGCGTCGAACAGGTCCAGCCCGCGCTCCGTGACGACGTCCGGGTCGACGGCCTCGTCGCCCAGGAAGAGCGCCACCCTGGCGGCCGGCGCGGTGCCCTCGGCCATCCGGTCGCCCGCGCGGTAGCCGAAGAGCGCCGGGCGGCTGTCGCCGTCGGCCGTCACCGCGGCGACCTCGGCCTCCGGGCCCGGCGTGCCCCAGCGCACGCGGTCGGGGCCCCGGTAGACGGCGACCTCGCCGTCCAGTCCTGCGGCGAGCGGTGAGCCGGGGTCGCTGATCCGCAGCCGGGAGGCCCGGAACGTCTCCCCCGGATCGCCGGCCATGCCCAGGTCGTCGAAGAGATACGCCTCCCAGACGAGGACCGGCACCGCGGCGTCGGTGAACTTCTGCCGCACCGCGCCCGAGGAGAGCGTCGAGGAGATCACCACCGCCGCCTTTCCCCGGGCGTCGCCGGATGCCGCGTCCTCGCCCCGGAGCACCCGGACGGGGTGCCCCAGATGCTCCAGCCGGTCGCGTACGGCCGCGTCGCCCGCGCTGAGTTCCTCGCCCTCCGGGACGGGCGCGTCGCGGCCGACGAGGAGCAGTACGGGTTCCGGGTCGCCGACGGTGAGGCGGGCCGCCGCGGAGCGCACGGCGCCGCCGTCCGCCGCGACCGCCCGCGCCGTCACCAGATGCAGCCCGGTGGGCGCGGAATCCCAGGTCAGCCTGTACGGGGCGGTGGCGTCCTCGCCCAGCTTCCGGGACCCGGCGTGGAACTCCACCTTCGCCACCGGGGTGTCACCGGCCCGCACGTCCGCGCGCAGCGCCACATCGGACCCGGCTTCGGCGCGCCCGGGCGCGGTCGCGGTGACGGTGCGCCGGGCCAGTCCGGCGTCGGTGAGGAACCGGCGCAGCACACCGGTCGCCACGGTCTCGTACGTCTCACGGGCCCGCGCCGCCTCCCGGTCGGCGGTGCGCCACCGGCTCCACGACACGGTGCCGCCGCCGTCCGTCCCGGCGGCCGTCTCCGCCGCGAGGGCTTCGGTCGCCGCCGCGCCCGCCGCGCCGTAGTGGTGGAGCTTGGTCAGCCACGGCTTCGCCTGGGCCGTGAAGCGCGGGTTGCCCATGTCCCGGACCAGGGTGTCGCGCGCGTCGCGCATCGCGGTGAACGCGTCGATCAGCGCGGCGGTGGCGGGCCCGTTCCGGCCGGCCCGGTGTTCGGTCCAGAAGTCCGCGATGAGGGCGGCGAGCCGGGGTGACTCGGTGCGGTCGAGGTCGGAGGAGCGGCTGTTGCCCGCGAACGCCTCCAGTGCCCGGTGCGCGGAGCCTCCGATGTCCCGCAGCGCCGCCCGCCAGGACCGCTCGGCGTCGTAACCCGCGGTGTTCCAGGCGTAGTCGGCGACCGTGGCCAGGGCGATCTTGGAGGGTTCGGACTGCGGCATCGGGTTGGCGGTGATCCCGGCGATGCCGTGCCGGGGCAGCTCGGGCGACCGGCCGGTCAGCGGGCCCAGGAACAACTGCCGGGGCAGGTAGTCGTTGACGGGGAAGTTGTCCCAGAGGATCAGGTCGTGGCGGAAGACCCCGGCGGCCGCTTCGGCGTCGGCCGCGGTGATCTCCGGGGAGACGACCTCGGGCCCGGTCCAGTACAGCACCACGTCGTCGTGGACGAGTTCGGCGAAGCGCTCCCGGTAGCCGGAGCTGTCCGTACCGGAGTATTCGGTCGGCACGGTGAGCAGCCGGCCCGCGCCCTCGCGGGGCTCGAGGAAGTCCGTGCGGAAGGAATTGAGCAGATGGGCCTGGGCGGCGGCGAGCGGGTCGGCGTCGTCCCCGAAGCGCCGTTCGTCGTCGGCGCAGTGCAGCTCGCGGCCGATGTCGTCGAAGAACAGCCCGAAGGTGCGCACGCCCGCCTTCCAGAGGGAGGCCGCCTTGGCGCGCAGCGCGGCCTGGTCACCGGGCGAGGAGTAGCAGACGTCCTGGCCGGGTGAGACGGTGAAGACGAAGTCGACGTGCCGGGCGGTGGCGCGCTCGCGCAGCGCACGCAGTTCGCCGAGGGTGTCGGCGGGGTACGGCTCCCGCCACTTCTCGCGGTGGTACGGGTCGTCCTTGGGCGCGTAGACGTAGGTGTTCATCTTCCGCTCGCCGTGGAAGTCGAGCTGCCGGAGCCGGTCCCGGTGCGTCCAGGGATCGCCGTAGAAACCTTCGATGACGCCCCGCCAGGACGTCGACGGCCAGTCGCGCACGGTGACGGCGGGCAGCACCGGCCGCCCGTCCCCGCCGCCGCGCGGTGCCAGCAGTTGGCGGAAGGTCTGCGCGGCGTAGTACGTGCCGGGGGCGTCGGCGCCGGCGAGCACGACCTGGGCGCCCGGAAGACCGGGGGCGCGGCCCGACGCCAGCACGTAGCCCTCGGCCGGGAGCCCGCGCGGGCCGTCCGCGCCGAGGGAACGCAGGATCCGCCGTGTCTCCGGGGTCCCGGACGCGCCGGTCATCCAGACGGTCAGCGGGGCGGGGGCGCTCTGCGCGGGGCCGCTCTGCGCGGGGCCGTTCTGCGCGGAGCCGTTTTGCGCGAGGCCGTTCTGCGAGCGCCGCGGGGGGTCTTCCGGAGCGGGGGCGGACGGTCCGGTGACGGCTGATCCGGGGGCGGACAGTCCGGAGGCGGACAGTCCGGAGGTGGCTGACGCGGAGTCGGCTGTCGTGAGGTCGGCCGTCGCGGAGTTGGCGGACGCGGGGTCGGCTGACGTGGAGTCGGCTGGCGCGTCGGCGGGGGCGGGTTCCGGGTCGGCGGAGCGGACGGCGGCGTGGGCGGGTCCGGAGCCGGGGGATCCCGGGCCGGCGGCGGCCGGGTCGGCTGATCCCGGGTCGATGGGGGCAGTACCGGCGGGGGCGGGAGCCTGTCCGGCCGGTGCGGTGACGGTGCGCGGTTCCGCACCGGCCTCGCGCAGTGCCTTCTCGACGGCGTTCACGGCGGGCCGGTCGGTGCCGGGCGGTGCCACCACCCGCACCCGGGGCGGCAACGGCACGGCGGGGCCGCGGCGCGTCACGGACTGCGGCCGGGGGCTGATCCGCGGCAGCGCCCGGCCGTCGTCCGCGGCCGGTTCAGCGGCGACTCCCGCCGCACCACCGGCCGCACTCGCACCACCGGCCGCACTCGCGCTGCCGGCGAGGGCGCGGGTCGTCGCCGGCCGGTCCGCCGGATGGGCCGCGGCGGCGGATGGCATCAGCCCCAGGGTGAGCAGCGCGGCGAGGAAGGGCGTCAGCGCGCGGGAACCAGGGGTGGGGCGTGGGCCCGTGGGGCGGCGTGGCCCGCCGGGTGGGGCGGTGCGGAAGAGCATGAGGATCCTCTGCGGAAGTCGTGGGGATCGCGGGGGGAATGGGGATCGCGGGGGTCGTGGGGATCGCGGGATTTGTGGGGATCGCGGGAGTCGTGGGAGTTCCGGGGGCGGTGTCACAGGGCGTTCCAGGCCGTGACGAAGAAGTCCTCGGCACCGAAGTTGCCGGACTTCAGCGCGAGGTTGACGGTGCGGCCCCGGTAACGGGCCGCCGTCCACGGCACACCCGGGGCGATCGCCGGGCCGATACGGAAACGCCGTATGCCGAGCGCCGTGGCGACGGCCCCGGAGGTCTCTCCCCCGGCGACCACCAGCCGGCCGGTGCCCGCGTCGAGCAGCCCGCGCGCGCAGGCCGCCATGGCCCGTTCCACGGCTGCCGCGCTCTCCGCGGTGCCGAACCGCCGCTGCGCGTCCTGCACTTCGGCCCGGTCGTCCGCGCTGTAAAGCAGCACGGGGCGCGGCCCGGCGTTGCTGCGGGCCCAGGCCACGGCCTCGGCCACGGTGCGAGCGGGGTCGGCGAGCAGGACGGCAACCGGCAGCTTGCGGTGCGGCAGCGCCTCGCGGGCGTACGCCGTCTGCGCGAGGGTCGTGTCGGAAACGCTGCCGGCGAGCACGGCGCCCGGTCCGGCAGCCACTTCGATGCGGCCCGCACGTTCCGCGCCGGCGCTGTCCCCGCCCGCCCCGGCGGCGTACGTGCGGGCGACGCTGCCCCTGCCCGCGCCGACGGCGTACGTGCCGTCCGCGGCGGCGGCTGCGGCAGCGGCGGCAGCAGCGGTGGTGGTGGCCGTGGCAGCGGCGGCAGCAGCGGTGGTGGTGGCCGTGGCAGCGGCGGCAGCAGCGGTGGTGGTGGCCGTGGCAGCGGCGTCGACCTTCGTGCCCGCGCCGACTCCGTCGCCCCGCAGGTCCCCGTCAGCCCCACCGGCCCCGCCAGCCCTACCAACTCCGCCGGTCCTGCCAGCCCCGCCGACACCACCGGTTCCGTCCGACCCACCGGTCCTACCGGCCCCTCCAGCCCTGTCGAACCCGTACGCCCCGTCGGCCCCGGAGCGTGGCGGCGGCAGGGCGAGCGCCAGGCCCGAACCGCCGGTGAGCAGCGGCAGATGCGCGGTGGCGCGCAGCAGCGGGGCGAAGTCCTCGTTGCCGAGCACGTCGGTGACCACGACGCGGGTTCCGGCCGCGGTGAGCCGGTCGAGCCGGGCGCGTACGGCGGCGTCACCGGCGCGCAGGACCTGGTGCGGCAGCAGCCCGACCCGGTGCCGGGTCTGGGCCGCGAGTACCCGCACCAGATCGGGGTCGGTCATCGGGGTCAGCGGATGGTGGCGCATCCCGGTCTCGTGCAGCGGCCGGTCACCGACGAAGAGGTGCCCCTGGTAGACGGTGCGGCCGTTGTCGGGGAACGCCGGGCACGCGACGGTCCACGGGGCGCCGGTGGCGTCCAGCAGGGCGTCCGTGACCGGGCCGATGTTGCCTTCCGGCGTGGAGTCGAACGTCGAGCAGTACTTGAACCAGAAGCGGGTGCAGCCCAGCCCGGCCAGCCCCCGGTGCGCGGCCAGCGCCTCCGCCACCGCCTCGGCGCGGGGCGCGGTGCGGGTCTTGAGCGCCACGACCACCGCGTCCGCGCCCTCGTCCGCCACGCCGCCGTCCGGCGGGCCCACCGTCAGGATCGTGCGGTGCCCCGCCCGTACGAGGTTCCCGGCCAGGTCGGTGGCGCCGGTGAAGTCGTCGGCGATACAGCCCAGCCGGGGGCCCGGGCCCGCCCCGGCGCCCCTCACGGGCCCGCCTCCGCCGGGGCCTGCCGCTGGGCGAACGGCGCCAGTTGGGCCGTACCGCTGCGCGGGGAGGTCAGGACCGGTACGGCGACGCCGCCGTCCGGCAGGGTGCGTACGGCGGCGGCCATGGACGCCTGCGCGAGGACCAGCACGTCGTGCGTGGCGGCCAGCCGGAGCGCCTCGGCGGCGACCAGCGCGTCGTGCTCGCCGGGCCGGCCGGCGGTGCGGGCGCGGTGGGCGCCCTCGCAGGTGGAGGTGGTGAGGGTGACGGTGGTGCCGCTCTCGGCCGCCCGGCGGCGGATCAGGGCGGCGGTCGGCTCCAGGGTGGAGTCGAGCGTGGCGAGCACCCCGATACGGGATCCGGTGCGGACGGCCTCGTCGGCCATCGGGGCGTCGACCCGCAGCACGGGCACCGACACCAGCGGGCGCACCTGTTCGGCAGCGGTGCCGATCGAGGAGCAGGTGACGAGGACGGCGCGGGCGCCGGCGGCCTCGGCCTCCCGGACGTGGGAGGCGAGCCGGGCGGTGGTGCGGGGCAGCGGCCCGTACGCGACGGTGTCGGCGAGCAGACTCTCGTCGACCATGTGGTACGGGGCGAGGCCGGGCGCCTCCTCGCGCAGCAGCGGGTCGAAGACGGCGGGGAGCGCGGCCACGGTGTGCAGCAGGCACACGCGCGGTGCCCGGCCGGGTCCGGTCCCGGAACCCGGGTCCCGCGTCATGCGGTGTCACCGCCCCGCCGGGTGCCGGCCGGCCGCGCGTCCCACCAGGGCCGGCCGTGCCGGTCGACGATCTCGCCGAGCGCCCGGAGGCGTTCGGCACAGGGGCCGTGCAGCGCGGCCTCCGGGTCGGCGGCGCCCAGCGCGGAGGTCCACAGCGCGCGCCCGGCGAGGAAGCCGGACGCCCCGGCCCGGCAGGCCGCTTCCACGGCCCGCGGGAAGGCGGCCGGATCGACCCCCTGCGAGAGCACCACCCACGGCACATCGACCACGGCGTCGATCCGGGCGGCCTCGGCGGCCAGGCCGGACACCGTCCCCGCGCCGCCGTCCGGCACCTGGCACTTGTAGAGCGAGGGCCGCAGCGGGGCGAGTTCGGCCGCGGCCTCCACGATGGCGTCGTTCAGCCGGAAGCTGCCGTCCGCCTCCTCCTCGGGCGTGGGCCGGGCGACCGGTTCCAGGACCGAGGCGAGCCCGGCGGCGCGGCACAGCTCCACGAAGCGGGCCGCTGTCGCGACACGGCTGTCGCGGTGCCGGTCGCGGCGCCAGATCACCAGCAGTTTCAGGGCCCGTACGCCCGCGGTCGCGGCGGCCGCCGGGTTCACGGCCGGGTCGAGGGCGGTGTCCGTGACAGGACCGCCCGGCTCCTGGGTGAGCGTGTCGACGGCGAGGACGGGAGCGCAGGTCCCGGGCAGGATCCGCTGGTCCAGCAGCTCGCGGAAACCGTACCGGCGGTCGATCAGCAGGGCGGAGGCGTACGGGCCGAGGGCGCGGGCGACGGACAGCTTGAAGGCCGTCATGCGGGCGTCGCCGATGTCGTCGCGGGGCGTGCCGGTGTGCTCGGCCATCATCGTGCGCAGCGAGTCGCGCTGGTCCATGGCGACCATGGCGAAGGTCCCGGCGGGACGGGCCAGCGCCGCGACGGGCTCGGAGGTGCCGGTGCGTGCTGTGGTGTCGGTGGGTGCAGCGGTGTGGGTGGGTGCAGCGGTGTGGGTGGGTGCAGCGGTGTGGGTGGGTACAGCGGTGTGGGTGGGTACAGCGGTGTGGGTGGGTACAGCGGTGTGGGTGGGCGCAGGGGTGCCGGTGGGCTGACTACGGGTCTGACGGGTCACGGACGACTCCGGTTGGGTGTGCGGGCGGGATCGGGGTGAGCGGTACGGGCGGGGCCGGGCCGGGCGGTACGGCCGGGATCGGGCCGGCCGGTGCGCGGAGGGGCGGCGGCGGTGGCGGGGCCGGCGGCCGCAGCGGTCCCGGGCGCGGTCGCGGGTCCGGCCGCGCGGGTGACCGCGGGCAGGAACGCCTCGCGGTACACCGCGTCGTAGCGCTCGCGGTCCTCGCCGGGGCCGGGCTCCCGTGTCTCGGTGGGCAGGGGTCCGGGCACCGGCAGACCGGCGGCCGGGGCGGCGAGCAGGGCCGCGCCGACCGCGGGTGCCCGGTGTTCGGCGAGCACCCGGGTGCGCCACGGCGTCACCGCTGCCTTGACGCCCGGCCAACGCGTCTGGGCGACGGGACCGCCGAGCAGCACCACCTCGTCCGGCGGGACGCCGGTCAGCTCCGCCTGCGCCTCGGTCATCCAGCGGGCCTGGTAGGCGGTCGCCTCCACCACGGCGAGCGCGAGCCGCGCGGGTCCGTCGCCGGGGCCGAGCCCGTGCACGGCCACCCTCCGGTCCGGGTCGGGTGCCGGGGCGGTGCGGCCGCTGAGATACGGCTCGACGACCAGCCCGGTCGGACCGCCGCCCGCCTCGGCCAGCAACGCGCCGAACCGCCGCTGCCGTTCGGGGCCGCCCGGCAGCCCCAGCAGCTCCGCGCACCAGTCGGTGAGCGCGCCGCAGCTGCCCGTACCGGCCATCACGTACCAGTGGCGGCCGTCCGCGTGCCGCCCGTAGCCCATGCCGCGGGCCAGCGCGCCGGCCGGCTCGGGCGGCCGCTCGGACAGGGTGAGGACGGCCTCGGCGGTGCCCATCGAGTCGGCCACGGCACCGGCCGTGCGGGCGCCCGCGGCCCAGGCGCCGACGAGGTGGTCGTGCCCGGCGACGACGACGGGGGTGCCGGTGCGCAGTCCGGGCACGCGCCGGGCACCGTCACCGGTGACGTGTCCGGCGGGCTCGCCGGGGGCGCGTACGGGGGGAAGCCGCGCCGTGGACAGCCCGGCCAGCGCGGCGAGTTCCGGATCCCAGCGGCCGCGGTGGACGTCGTAGGCCATGGTGCGCTGGGCGAAGGTCGGGTCGGTGGCGGTCCGTCCGGTGAGGGCCCGGGCGACCAGGTCCGCGGCCCCGGACCAGACGCCCATCCGCTCCAGGGCTTCGGGCCGGTGCTCGCGCAGCCAGCACCACTTGGCGAGGGTGGCCTTCGCGGAGGGCCGTACACCGGTCACCGCGTGCAGGTGCGGCCCGCCCACCGTGCGGACCAGCCGGGCGGCCTGTTCCGTGCCGCGCGGGTCGGACCAGGTCAGCAGCGGACCGGCCGGACGGCCGTCCGGGGCGAGCGGCACACCGGTCTCGGCCATGCCGGTGAGCCCCACGGCGAGCGGTGGCCGCCCGGCGGCGGCGACGGCCTCCGCGAGCGCGCCGAGGGCGGCACTCACCAGGGCGTCCGCGTCGTCCTCGCCGAGCGGGGTGGGCCGCGCCCCGGAGCCCAGCACGCTGCCGTCGGCTGTGCAGACCACGGCCTTGACCCGGGTGGAGCCCAGGTCCAGCCCGGCCAGCACGGGGACGCCGGACGGTTCGCCCGGCACCCGGGAGACACCGGTCGCGCCGGTCGCGCCCGGCGGGGCAGGCGGGACCGGTGGGACCGGTGGGGAAGTCACCGGCTCAGCCATGACTCTTCTCCTTCTGCCTCTGACTCTGCCACCGGGATCTCTCCCGCCGGAATCTCCACCGCGGGGTTCCTCGCTGCCGATGTCTTTCCCCCGGGGGCTTCCTCCGCCGGGGCTTCCTCCGCCGAGGTCTCAGCTGCTGCGCCGTCGTCCGCCGGGGTCTCCGCTGCCGCGCCCTCGTCCGCTCCTGTTCTCGCAGCTCCGGACCCTCCCGCTGCTGCCCGCACTGCTCCTCGCTCCGGATCCGCCGCCGCTCCCGTACCGCCACCGCCGGTGTGCACCGCGAACATCGCGGCCGGCAGATCGGCGGTGTGCGGGTCGTGCGCGTACGGGAGCGGCAGGGGTCCGGGCGGGCCGGCCGCCGCCAGGTGCCGCCGCCAGGCCCCGGCGTCCTTGCCGTGGTCCGCGCCGGTCAGGACGGTGAGCCTGCTGTGGGCCTGCTCGGCGAGGAGGGCGCGGTTGTCGTCGAGGTAGCGCACCAGGATGCGGTGCCCGCGCGGGTTGCCGCAGTGTGCCAGGGCGCGGCCGAGGGCCAGTTCGAGCAGGGCACGGCGCTCCTGGAGGTCGTCGGCCTCGATGCCGCCGGTGCGCCACTGCCCGTGCAGCGACGGCCGGTCGTGCAGCCGTTCCAGCGCGGGCGACGCCGCGGGGTCGCCGAGCCGTTCGGCGGCCGCGCAGACGGCGTCGACCCAGGCGAAGGGGGCGGCGGCCGGGTCGCGGAAGGCTTCCTCCCGGGCGTCCAGCAGCCGGGCGACCCGCTCCCACAGCGGCACCGCGCGCGGCTCGCGCGCGAAGCCGAGGGTGTGCAGCAGATACGCCTCGTCCGGCATGGCCGACTGGTCCGGCGGCAGTTGGGCCTCGCGGATGCGGGAGGTGCGGGGCGGCAGCCGGTCACCGGAGAGCCGCTCGGCGAGACAGGACAGCAGTACGTCCGTACCCGCCCGGTTGCCGCGCAGAGTCAGCAGCTGCGCGACGGCTGTCCGGGCTTCCCCGGTCGTGCCGGGGGCGTTCAGGGCGCGCTCCAGTGCCGCGGTGGTGTCCGGGCGCCGGTCCAGGGCGAGCAGTACGAAGGGGATCCGGTCGCGGAACACCTCGCGGCGGCCCATGTCGGAGTAGGCGTACAGGGGCAGCGCCGCCTGCAACCCGGCGATCAGCCCGGCCACTTCTCCCGGACCGGGACCGGGACCGGAACCCGAACCGCGACCCGAACCGCGACCGGGACCGGGACCGGGACCGGTACCGAAATCGGGACCGGTGTCCGGGACTCCGGCGGCGGGGTCTCCGGCGGCCGGGGCCCCGGCGGAACGGTCCGAGCGGGCGGTGCGTCCCGAGGGGGCGGTACGTCCCCAGTGGCCGGGGCGATGGGCGTGCTCGGGTCGGCCGGGCCTGTGAGGGCGGTCGAGGCAGTCAGCGCGGTCAGGGTGACCAGGACGGCCGGAGTGGTCGGAGGGGACGGTGTCGTCGGGGCCGTCGGGGCCGTCGGGGCCGTCGGGGCCGTCGGGGCCGTCGGTCCAGTGGCCGGGGCGGCAGCCCACGACGCCGCCGGGACGATCGGTGCTGTCGCCGGGACGGCCCGGGCCGGTGTGCACAGCCGTCGCCGGGAGGCTGCCGCGCCGTACCAGTTCCCGCTGGAGGGCCGGCACGTCCAGCTCGCGGGGTTGGCACCCGGCGGCGGCGCAGCGCGCGGCCGCGAGTCCGGTCGCCTCACCGAGGTTCTCCAGGTCGGCCTGCATGCGCAGCGCCGGGAGCGCGTCGTGTGTCGCGGACAGCGCCTTGCCGGTGACCAGGAGCCCGTCCAGCCCGCGGGGCAGCAGCGCCCGGTAGGGCACCTCGATCTCCAGATTGGGCGGTACGAGGCCGAGCTGCGGCCACAGCGCCTCGCCCTTGCCCTTGAGGTCGTGATTGGAGAAGTGCACGCCGACGGTGTCCGGCCAGTGCCGGCCCGTCAGCTGGTCGGTGAGCGTCAGGACGACCTCGCCGATCAGGTGCCTGGTCTCGCGTGCGGCGGGCCGGATGCCGTGGTCGTGGTGGTCCGGTGCGCGCCGCCGGGCGGCCAGCACCGCGCGGGTGGCGTCGGTGACGTCGGTGGGGTCGGCGAGCCCGCCGAAGTTGTTCCGCGTGGCCCCGGGAACCTCGAACCGGGCCAGCGAGCCCCACATGACGGTGTGCACCCCCGCAGCACCGAGTACGCACGGGGCGCCGCACCAGGCGGCCAGATCGGCGTCACCGGTGGCGTCCACGACCACCCGTGCCGTGGCCGCGAAGGGCCCGGTCCCGCTGCTGAACACGGCACCCGTCACCCGCCGGCCGTCCCGCAGCGCCGCGAACGCGGAGGCTTCGTGGACCATGGTGACCCCGGCCTCGCGCAACTCCTCGTGGAGGGTGAGGGACTTGGCTTCGATGTTCCACCGGCCGACGCCCCCGCGCAGGCCCAGCTCCCGGTGCGTCCGGCGGGTCGCGGCCTGCACCCGGGCTGCGTGGCCCTCACGGCGGCCGAACCAGTAGCTGTGCACGCCGCCGTGGGTGCCGGTGCCGCCGGGCCCGGGTCCCGCCTCGACCAGCAGCGTACGAGCGCCTTCCCGGGCGGCGGCCAGCGCGGCGGACGCCCCGCTGGTGCCGCCGCCGACCACCAGCACGTCCACGGCGTGGCGGTGCGGGACGACGAGGGCGGCGACGGTCTCACGGGCATACGGCCGCCCGCGGCACGGGGCGTCCTGCTCGGCGACCCGGACGCCCGCGGAGAGCCCCTCGCCGGAGCCGGATTCCGGAGCGGTTCCGTCCCGCGCGCCCGGGGTGGCCCCGGTGCCGGTGCCGGGGGTGATCCCGGCACCGGCGTCCGGAGCAGCCTCGGCTTCTGCCCGCGAAGCGTCACCGATCCCGGCGTCCGCGGTTCCCCCGGTCCGGGTGCCAAGAGCGACCCCGGAGCCGACATCCGGAGCGGCACCGGCCCCGACGCACGGAGCGACCTCAGCCCCGGCCCCCGGGGCAGCACCGCCCCCGGCCCCCGAAGTGCCCCCACCCCCGGCGTCCGCAGTCCCCCCGGCCCGAGCACCGGGAGCGACCCCGGCGCCGACATCCGGAGCGGCACCGGCCCCGACGCACGGAGCGACCTCAGCCCCGGCACCCGGGGCAGCACGGCCCCCGGCGTCCGAAGCACCCCCGGTGCGGGCCGAGTTGGCTGCTGTCCCGGTGTCCGCGGCTCCCCGCGGGCCGGGCCTCGCGGGCGGTGTCGCGCCGGTGCCGCTGCCGGGCGCCGCCGCCATGGCACGGCCCAGCCGCGTGCCCAGTGCCACCGCGTCGAGGGGGTCGAGCAGCGGCCCGGCCGGGTCCGTCAGCCGGGGCGGCGGCGCGGCCGACCGGACGCCGTCCCGGGCCGCCGTTGGCCATGTCGCCGGTGGCCCGGCCGCCTTATCCGCCGGATCCCCGTACGGTCCCGACAGCGGCTCGGTCCCCACCGCGCCCAGCGACGCCCCGGCGAAGCCCGGGTGCTCGCGCAGCAGCCGGCCGGCGGCCCGTACGGCGGCGCGGCGGCCGCCCGCCACCGCGAGCAGCGCGTACACGTGACCGCGCCCCCGGCAACCGTCGAGCAGCGGTACGCCCCGGGCTGCGGGGTGCGCGGCGAGTTCCCCGGCTCCCGCCGCGGCGCCGTCCAGTTCGACGCTCCACACGGCCCTACCGGTCCCCCGTTGCGGCGGGGGACCGGAGGTGCCGTGCAGCGCCGGGTCCCGGCCGGTGGCGTCCAGCAGCAGGGGGCAGCGCACCAGTTGCCGTCCCGACTTGTCCGCGACGACGACCCCGCGCACCGCTCCCCCGCGGCGGTGCACGGCCAGTGCCCTGGCCCCGTAGAGCAGCAGACCGCCCGCGTCGAGGAGGGCGTCCTCCAGGTGCAGTTTGAGCGCCGCCGGGCGCACGGCGACCCGCTGCCCGGACCGGGCGCCCGCGGGCAGCAGCGCGCGGAGCAGCCCGTGCGGCGCCGGGCGCCCCGTCCCGCGGCTCCCGGCCCCACCGGGGCGCCGGTCCTCCGTGGGCACGCCCTCCGTGCGCACGCCCGTGCGCCCGTCCGGGGCCACGTCCCTCGGGCGCACGCCCAGCGATCCGTCCGCGGAGACGACCGCGGAGACGGCAGGGGAGACGGCAGGGGAGACGACCGGGAAGACGACCCGAGATACGTCCGGGGCCACGTCCCGCGTGGGCCCGCCCAACGGCCCGCCCGACGTGCCGTCCACGGGTCCGTCGACAACCGGCTCGTCGACAACCGGCTCCTCCACCGCCCGGTCCACCGCTCCGTCCCCCGGCACGCCGGCCGGCCCGTCCACGGGCACGTCCGGGGGCACCGTGAGCCACGGGCGGTTCGCCGCCGTCAGCTCGGTGCCGAGGTCGTATCCCGGCTCCAGCAGCACCACCCGCCGCCCCGCGCGGGCGAGTTCCACGGCCGCCGCCGTGCCCGCCAGTGTGCCGCCCACCACGGCGGCGTCCGTGTCGTACAGCACCGGGAGGGCGCGGCCGGGCAGTCGCAGCGCCGGGCTTCCCGCGCGGGGCGGCCGGGGCCCGTTCACACCGGCTCCGGTGCGGACGGACTCGCCGGGCCCGGCGGACGCGGGGTTGCCGGAATTGCCCCGGCCGCCGCCGCCCGGGCGTACCAGTGGCCGCTGTCCTTCACGGTGCGGCGCTGCGTGGCCCGGTCGAGGTGGACCAGGCCGAAGCGCGGCCGGTAGCCCATGGCCCACTCGAAGTTGTCGATGAACGACCAGTGGTAGTAGCCCTCGACCGGCGCCCCGGCCTCGATCGCCGCGTGCACGGCGGCGAGATGGGCGTGCAGGAAGGCGGTCCGGCGGCTGTCGTGCACGGCTCCGTCCTCGCCCGGCCCGTCGCCGAAGACGCCGCCGTTCTCGGTGACCATCAGCGGAACGCCGGGGTGGTCGTGGTGCAGCCGCAGCAGCAGCGCGGTGAGGTCGTCGGGAACGATCTCCCAGTTCAGGTCGGTGCGCGGTACCTCCGGCCGCCCGCGCTCGACCCGCCAGGGCCACGGTCCGTCACCCGAGTCGGCGGGGACGGCGGAGACGATGCGGCGGGTGTAGTAGTTCACGCCGATGAAGTCGCTGCCGGTGGCGATCGTGTCGAGGTCGCCGTCGTGGACGAAGTCCAGCGGCCCGGCGGCCCGCTCCCAGTGGGCGCGCATGTCCTCGGGATAACCGCGGCCGTGCACCGGGTCCAGGAACCAGCGGTTCACATAGCCGTCGGAGGCGTACGCGGCGGCCCGGTCGGCCTCACCGCCGGTGGCCGGGGTGTGCGGGAAGAGGCTGTACGCGATGCCGGCGCGGGCGTCCTCGCGGCCGGTGGCCCGCAGCGCGCCGGCCGCCAGCCCGTGCCCCAGCAGCAGGTGGTGCATGGCGCGGACGCTGCCCGCGAGGTCCTTCTCGCCGGGGGCGTGCAGACCGAGCTGATGGCCGAGGACCCCGGCGATCCACGGCTCGTTGACGGTGACCCAGTCGCGTACGCGGTCGCCGAACGCGTCGTAGCAGACGGCCGCGTAGTCGGCGAAGCGGGCGGCGGTGTCGCGGTTCCGCCAGCCGCCGCGGTCCTGGAGCGGCTGCGGCAGGTCCCAGTGGTAGAGGGTGACGAGCGGGGTGATGCCGCGTTCCAGCAGCGCGTCGAGCAGCCGGTCGTAGTGGTCGAGCCCGCGCCGCTCGACCCGGCCGGTGCCGTCGGGCACGATGCGCGGCCAGGCGAGCGAGAAGCGGTGGGCGTTCAGGTTCAGGGAGGCCATCAGGTCGGCGTCCGCCCCGAAGCGCCGGTACTGGTCGCAGGCGACCTCGCCGGTGTCGCCGTTCTCGACGGCGCCCGGCCGGGCGCAGAACCGGTCCCAGACACACTCGCCGCGCCCGTCGGCCCGCACGGAGCCCTCGACCTGGTACGAGGAGGTGGCCGTGCCCCAGCGGAAGCCGTCGGGGAAGCGCAGCGGGGGCGTGGTGCCGTGCCCGGCGGAGGCCGCTTCGGGGCCGGCGGCCCGGTCGGTGGTCGGGGCTGCGGTCCGGTCTGCGGTCGGGTCTGCTGTCCGGTCGGCGGCCCGGTCTGTGGTCGGGTCCGTGGTCCGGTCCGTGGTCCGGTCTGTGGTCGGGGCTGCGGTCCGGTCCGTGGTCCGGTCGGTCACAGGGACTCCTTGAACTCGGGGAGGTCGCGGGCCGTTTCGCAGGCGTACAGCAGCACCCCGGCCGACCAGGCGTGGGAGAGCGTGAGCAGCATGCCCTTCGCCTGGAAGCAGTCGGTCTGGTAGAAGCGCTCGCTGACCATGCCGCGGTAGGCGTTGAAGTCACCGTCCGCGCGGGCGACGAACTGCCGGAAGCAGTCCAGGTTCTCCCGCGCGGAGCGCAGGTAGTACGGGTCGCCGAGATGGCGGGCCAGTCGCACCGTCTCGGGCAGGCAGATCAGGCCGAAGGCGTGCAGGTGCTGGTTGGAGGGCGACGCCTGGTCGCCGCCGCGGGTGCGGAAGCCGTAGCGGCCGAGCAGGGTGTGCGGGCCGAAGGTGACGTCGTAGGTGTAGCGGAACGTGAGCATCCAGTCCGCGGCGCGGCGGGCGAGAGCGGCCCAGCGGGGATCGCCGGGGTCGGCCTCGTGCAGCAGGGTGTAGGCGATGACGGCGTTGTAGCCGTCCTCCGAGGTCGGGGCGAGCGAGACGTCCTCGGGCGCGCCGCACAGGAACTCGGCGTGCACGTCGGCGGCGTAGGCGGCGCCCGCTCGCCGGGCCGCGGCCAGCAGCTCCGGGGCGTCGAAGGCCGCGGCGGCCTCGGTCAGCGGCGCGATCCAGGCGAGCCCCGCCGCGCCCAGGTGGGACAGCGGGGCACCGGTGTCGCTGTGGTGGGCGGCGGCGGGCCTGCCGTCCTCGGGTCGCTGCCCGGCGACCGCGACGGCGAGGTTGGAGCGCACGGCCCGCTCCCAGGCGGGATGGTCGTGGCCGCGGGACCGCTCGGCGCGCAGGGCGCGCAGCAGGAACAGCGTGGCGTCTCCGAGGGTGCGCGCGTGCAGCCGGTGCGGGTCGGGGGTCCAGCCCGCGGTCCAGCCGCGCCGGGCGCCCCACTGGCCCCAGAAGGTGCCGCCGGGCGCGAGATTGCCCGCGATGTGGTCGAGCACGCCGACGGCTGCCTCGGCCCGTGCCCGGTCGCCGGTGCGGCGGGCGTGCAGCAGCAGGGCGTGCGCGTACGGGGTGCCGCTGACCCAGGACACGTGCATGGCCTGCCGGTCGCCTCGCTCGCCGAGCGCCTCGCGGTCGAAGGCGGCGGTCTCCAGCAGCACCGGCGGGGCGGGGCGGTAGTGCCAGCGGTGCAGCCCGTGGGCGGCCAGCGCGGCGGTCTCCTCGATGCCGGTCCAGGCGGCGGGCACGGCGGGCTCCGGGGTGCGCTCGTGGAGCGCGCGCAGCACGGGGGCGTACGCGTGCGGATCGGCGCCGGTCAGGTGGATCGTGAACCGCAGGGTGTGCTCCTCGCCGGGCCGCCAGGTGTGCAGCGGGGTGTCCGGCGGCAGCGGGGTCGCCGAGCCGTAGTAGCCGACGGGCTCCTCGCGGTACGGGGCGTGCAGGCGCAGCGCCGGGCGGTCGCCGGGCAGCAGGGCGAAGCCGACGCCCTGCTGGCCGAGTCCGCCGGTCTCCGCCAGGGAGAGCGCGGCGCCGCCGAGGCGGTCACGGGCGAAGACGGCGGGGGTGGCGCAGCGGTCGGCGCGGAAGGACCAGGCGTCGGCGACCATGCAGCCGGGGTCGTGGGCGCCGCGCTGGTAGCGCGGATAGGGGCGCTCGCACTCGGGCAGCCGGTTCTGTCCGTAGAACACGCCGGGGATCAGCCAGCCGGGGTCGTCGGTGGGGCCGAGGCGCAGTTCGACCCGCAGCCCGGCGGAGACGGCGGTGGGCTCCTCCGGCGGGGCCGCGGTGCGGCGCACGGTGAGCACGGCCTCGCGCCGCAGCGTGTCCCCGCCGGGTGCGGCCGCCGGCCGCGGCCCGTGGGCGTCCCCGGGGCCGGGGAACTCAGGGGTGTCTCGGCCGGGGGCGGTGTCCGCCCGGGTGCCGTGCCCGCCGGTCGAGGGGCCGGTGCCGTCGTGCTCCGGGGTGTGCCCGGGAGCAGGCCGGGAGGCGTCCGCGGCCGGGGCTTCTCCGGGCGTGTCGGCCACGGGCGGACCCAGCCGCAGTTCCACCGAGAAGCCGTGCGCCGAGCCGCGCAGTTCGATGCCGCCGTCCGCCCCCCGTACGTGCGTCTCGGCCGGGATCGGCAGACAGGCCCCGTCGGCAAGGATGACGGCGGCGGCGTACGGCAGCAGCACCTCGCCCGCCGCGCCGTCGCGCAGCAGCACACAGCCCGGCGGCGCGGCGCCAGGAGGTGCGTCGGGGCCGCGACCGGCCTCGGAGCAGCGACCGGGGACGGGACCGTGACCGGCCCCGGAGCCGTGGCCGGGAACAGCGCCGTCACCCGGGGAGCCCGACGCGTCCGCCGGAGCCGATGGAGCCGATGCAGCCGCCGGGGCCGATGCAGCCGCCGGGGCCGGTGGGGTGCGCGGGCGGGGGACGACCGGGGCTCCGGCGGGCAGGGCCGCGGCCGGGAGGTCAGCCGAGTTGGCGGGCACGGACGTTCCATCCTTCCAGCAGTACGGTGCGCGGCTCCGGCGGTGCGGCACGCCAGTCCACGGGGACCAGCGCACGCTCGCCGGGCAGCAGGTCGAGCATGTTGTCGCCGAACGCGGCCCAGCCGGGCGCTTCGTACGGGCGGGCGTCGGTGAGGTACAGGCCGAGTGCCGCCGGGCCGCCGGTGTGACGCAGCTCCACCGAGTCCGTCCCGGGCCCGGTGCGGGTCTCGATCCGTGCCTCGCCGAGATCCAGCAGGGGCGCCAGATCCGCCGTCGTGGTGTGCAGATAACGGTTGTCGGCGAGGAGCGTGCCGTCCGGGCCGCGCAGCGCCAGGTCGAGGACGAACAGGCCGTCGGCCGGGGCGGGCAGCGGCACCCGCCACTCCCCCGCCCGGACGGCCGGTACGGAGTTGTGCGGGCCCGGTCCGGCCGGCTCGCCCGCACCCCGCGCGGGAAGGACGGTTTCGGCGAAGGGCACGCCGTCCGTGCCCAGCAGCCGGGCGGTCACCGTGCCGCCGCCGGCCGTGGGACGGTCCTGCTGCCAGGACCAGAGTCCGGCCCGGAAGGTGCTCTCCCCGGCCCACACCTGGGTGGCGAACCGGGCGCACACGTGCCGCGGCCGGTAGGCGCGCCGCACCCCGTGGTAGGCGGGCTTCGGGTCGCCCCGGTGGTCGACCGCGCTGGTGCACCAGGCGTTGGGGAAGGGCTCGTTGAACTGCCAGGGCACCGTGCCGCTGCTGCGGGGCGCGCGCCGCAGGTTGGCCTCCACGGCGTAGCGCAGCCCGTCGTACTGGAGTTGCCGGCTCGCGCGGCGCACCGCGTCCGGGCCGGCCGGGCCGATCCGGTCGCCGAAGGCCGTGCACACCAGCGGTGTGTTGTTCCACCAGGCGCCGAGATGTTCCAGGACCGGGTTGTCGCGGCCGGTGGGGGTGCGGTCGTCCGGCGGGACGACGGCCTCCCAGGTGCGGCGGTTGGCCATGCCCTCCACGCCGAACTCGCTGTGCAGCAGGCAGGTCCCGGCGTCGTAGAGGCGCTGCTGCCCGCCGTGGCCCTGGTGTTCCCAGGGGCCGTGCACGTCGTGCTGCCCGTCGGGGTCGGCGGCGACGATGTCGGCCCGGTTGAGGAACGCCGGGCCGGAGGGCGATCCGGGGAGCCAGGCCCGGTCCGGGTCGAGTTCGGCGACGACGTCCGCGAGCACCTTGATCACCGGGGAGTCGTCCTCGGCGAGGGGGCGGGCGGCAGCCGTGTCGTGCAGTTCGTTGCCGGGGCTCCACACGGCGAGCGAGGGATGGTGGCGCAGCGCGGGGACGATCGCGCGGGCCTCCCGTTCCATCAGGGCGAGGTACTCCGCGTCGGCCGCCGGCACGCTGTCGATGCCGGAGCTGGACAGCGCGAACTCCTGCCAGACCAGCAGTCCCAGCCGGTCGCAGGCGCGGTGGAAGTCCTCGGACTCGATCAGCCCGCCGCCCCAGACCCGCACCAGGTTGACGTGCGCGTCGGCGGCCAGCCGCAGCAGGTGGTCCAGTTTCCGCGGCCGGGGCACGCCGTGCCGGGCGTCCATGGGCACCCAGTTCCAGCCCTTGGCGTACAGCCGGCGGCCGTTGACGCACAGGGTGTACGGCAGCGCCCCCGGCGGTGCCCCGGGGTTCGGTACCAGCCGCACCCGCCGGAAGCCCGTCTCCACCGTCCGGACGCCCGCCGGCCGGCCGGCGGCGTCCTCCAGGGTGGTGACGACCGTGTAGAGGGGCTGTGCGCCGTGGCCGTTCGGCCACCACAGCCGGGGCCGGTCCACGGCGAGTTCCAGTGCGGCGGAGTCCGCGCCCGCGGGGACACCGGTGGAGCCGCGGGCGACCACGGTGCCGTCGCCGGGCGCGCGGACCTCGGCGCGCAGGGTCCCCGGTTCGCCGGCCTCCAGCACGGCTTCCACCGTGATCCGCCCCGTGCGGCCGCCGGGGTCCGGGAGCGCGCCGGTGCGGGCCCCGGCCAGCCGCAGCGGGCCGGAGACCTCCAGGGTGACCGGCTTCCAGATGCCCTGGTGCACCATGCGCGGGCAGAAGTCCCAGCCGTACGTCATCCGGCTCTTGTGCGTACGGACCCGGTCGGTCCGCCCCACCTGGGGCTCGCCCGGCGGGGTGGGGTGCACGGCGACGGCCAGCAGATGACTGCCGCCGTCCGCCAGCTCCGCGGTGACGTCGACCTCGAAGGGCGTGAACATCCCCGCGTGCCGCGCCACTTCCCTGCCGTCGACCAGCACCGTCGCCTCGTGGTCGACGCCTTCGAAGCGCAGCACCGCCCGCCGGCCGGGCGCCGGGGGCCCGGCGGTGAGGGTCCGCCGGTACAGCCAGGTGCGCTGCGGCACCCACTCGGCGGCCAGTGAGCCGGTGCCCCGGTACGGGTCGGGCACCAGCCCGGCACGGTGCAGGTCGTCCAGCACCGTGCCGGGCACCCGGGCCCGCGTCCAGCCGGGTTCGTCCTCCGGCCGGCCGGGTCCGCAGAGCCAGCGCCAGGTGTCGCCGAGGCAGCCGCGCAACTGCCAGCCGGAGTCGAGCCGGGCCGGGGCCCGGCCGGGATGATGCTCCGGGCTCATGCCCCGCCGGTCCTCTCCCCGCCGGGCGTCCCGCCGGTCCTCTCCCCGCCGGGCGCTTCCGCGGCAGGTGTCTCCCCGCCGGGCGTCTCCCGGGCGGCCCCTCCCCGGGCTCCCTTGCCCCGTACGGTGCGTCCCCGGTCCGCGCGCTTCCGCCCCGCCTGCTCGGGGACCCTCGGCTCGGGGACCCTCGGTTCGGGAACCGTCGGCTCCGGGTCCGTGGCGCCCGTAACCCGGCCGTTCGACGCCCTGCCGTCGGGGCGGGTGCCGGTGCCGCCGGGCCGGGTGCCCTCGGGCCGGGTGGCGGAGGGGCGGGAGTCGCCGGGGCCCGAGCCGTCAGGGCCGGTTCCCTCCGGGCCGCCCTCCGGACCGGAGGCACCGGCGCCGGTGCCCTCCGCGCCCGAGCGCTCCGGACGGGCGCGTTCCAGCAGGTCGGTCTCCACGACCGGTCGCCGCGCGTCGGCGGGCACCCGGAACGTCTTGATCTCGCACGGCCCGAACTCGCTCTCGATCACCCGGCCGCCGAGCGCGGGCAGCGCGATCCGGGCCCGCGCCGGACGCCCGGCGGACTCGTACGCCCGCACGACGACGTCCCCGCCGCCGTCCTCGTCGCCCTTGAGCACGGTGACCAGCACACTCGACCCGCCGTCGTCGGCGTGCGAGGCCCGCTGCGCGAGCGGCCCGTCGTGGAACGTCTCCAGCAGCGCGAACGCGGGCTGGTTGAACTCCGCCGCGCGGCGCACCGGATCGGCGGCCCGCCAGTCGCCGCCGTGCGGCAGCAGCAGCAACCGGAAGTCCTGGCGGCCCTGGTCGAGGTAGTCGTAGATGCCGTCCGGGTCCAACTGGTGGGGTTCGTGCCAGGCGTAGGCGGGGCTGCGCAGCGCCGTGACACCGATGTCGCCACCGGTCACGTCGTGCCCGTACTTGCTGTCGTTGACGACGGTCAGCCCGGCGGGCCGGCCACCCGGCAGGGTGCCGGTGACGTCCACCCAGGCCTGCGCGGGCTCCTCGGTGCCGTCGGGTGTGCGTTCCAGGTGGCCGTACGGGATCTCGTGGGTGGCGGTGGTGCCGGTCAGCGCCGTGGGGAAGCGCAGCTTGAGCAGCTTCAGCTGCTCGTGCCAGTCGACGGTGACGCGGATCTCCACCTGCCGGGAGCCCGCGGACAGCAGGAACTCCTCGACCAGAGTGGAACGCCCGTACGCCGACTCGACGCGCAGCGCGGCCCGCACCGGGCCCTGTTCGGTCACGCGTATCCGCCGCGGGCGGAACGAGCCGACGGCCTTGTCGTAGGCGCGGATCCGGTGGCCCCAGGTGTCGGACGGATCGTCGACGACCACGGCGTGCGGCCCGGGCCGCTCCGGCATCAGCTCGGCGCCGGTGTCCTTGTCGAGGAGCGAGCCGAGCCGGCCGGTCCCCGGATCGACGGTGAGCCGCAGGTGCTCGTTCTCCAGGGTGGTGCCGGCCGCGGCCACCGGGCCTGTCTCCGGCCGGTCCCCGGGAGCGGCCGTCCCCGGCAGCAGGTGGTACACGCGGTGGCCCAGCGGGGGCACGGCCGCACGGAAGGCGACACGGCCGCGGCTGCCGTTCAGGGTGGCCTCCGAGCGGATCCGCTGGAGCGGCACGGGCGTGCCCTCGTCGTCGGCCAGCCGGGAGACGGCCGCGCGGCCGTACTCGGCCTCGACGTCGGTGTGCAGCTCCCAGGGGTGCGGATTGAAGACGACGAGCGGCATCGTCTCCTCGCGCAGCGGGATGTCGATACGGCGCGCGACGGCCTGCACCGAGCGGTTGAAGACATCGGCGGCCAGCGAGCGGGCCCGCCCGTAGTCGTCGCGGGCGTCCTCGTAGGCGGAGCGGATCGAGGTGCCGGCGAGGATGTCGTGGAACTGGTTGAACAGCACCAGCTTCCATGCCTCGGTCAGCTCCCGCAGCGGCTGCTCCTCGCCCGCGACCGCCGCGGCGACCACGGCCCACTTCTCCGCGCGCTGGAGCTCGTTCTCGGCACGCCGGTTCCACGCCTTGATGCCGGAGTGCGCCGAGTAGCAGCCCGGGCCGTGGTGCTGGAGTTCGCCCGCGTGTACGGGGATGTCCGCGCGGTCACGGACCCGGGCGAGGAACGCCTCGGGGTGGCTGAGGGTGAGCCGGGGCAGCCCGCCGAGCGCCTCCAGCCGGCGGACGCTGTCCAGGTTGGCCTTCGTGGGGCCGCCGCCGTGGTTGCCGACGCCGTAGAAGACCATCAGCTCCGGCTCGTCCGGCGGCATGACCGCGAGCGCCTTGTCGAGATGGCCTCCGATGTCCTGGCCCGCGCTGCCGTACTCGTGCGGCAGCCGGTAGGCGATCACCCGGGAGCCGTCCGGGGACTGCCAGTGGAAGAACTGGCCGGGCAGCGCCTGCTCGTGCGGGCCCGGCCGGAGGAAGACGTAGCCCTCCAGGCCGGACTTGCTCAGCAGCTGGGGCAGCATCGCGTTGTGCCCGAACGGGTCGAGGTTCGAGCCGACGGTGGCCGCCGCGCCGAACTTCTCCAGCAGATAACGCTGGCCGTACAGCGCCTGGCGTACGAAGGACTCGCCGGACGGGATGTTGCAGTCCGGCTCGATCCACCAGCCGCCGATGTTCTTCCAGCGGCCCTCGGCGACGCGCTTGCGAATGGTCTCGAACAGCTGCGGATCGTGCCGTTCGACCCACTCCAGATACATCACGGAGTCGCAGGTGAACACGGCCTCGGGGTACTCCTCCAGGCGGTCGGCGGCGGACCGGAACGTCGCGCGGACCTCCTGGAGTCCCTCGGGCCAGCGCCACAGCCAGACCGGGTCGATGTGGGCGTTGCCGACCAGGTGCAGGGTCCGGTCGCGGGAGCCGGGGGCGGGGACGCCGCGGGAGGGCGGGACGGTGCCGGCGGGGGCGGTGCCGGCGGGCCGGTCGTCGGCGTCCGGGCGGCTCTGGGGCTTCCTGTGGGTCATACCGGGGTCTCCAGGCGGTCGTGTCCGTTGCTGCCGGTGCTGCTGGTGCTGCCGTTGCTGCCGGTGCTGCTTGTGCTGCCGTTGCTGTTGGTGCTGCTCGTGCTGTCGGTGCCGCCGGGCGCGCCGGTGTTGTCAGTGGCGGCGGTGTTGTCGGCGGCGGCGGTGCTGTCGTCGCTGTCCGGGGTGCCGGTGCGGTGCTCCTCCGCGCCCTCGGCCGGTGCGGTCCGCGCCCCGGCGCCGGATCCGGTCCGCGTGCCCGGCTCCGCGCCGGCTCCCCTGTCGGTCTCCGCTGCGACTCCCGCGTCGGTCTCCGCTGCGACTCCCGCGTCGGTCTCGGCGGCCCAGACGTCCACCCGCTCGCTCAGCAGATGGAGCAGCAGCAGATGCATCTCCTGGATCCGGGCGGTGGCCGTCGCGGGCACCGCGAGGACGTGGTCGGCGTGCTCGGCTGCCGGCAGCCCGCCCCGGTCGCCACCCGTGAACAGCACGGTCACGGCCCCCGCTTCGCGCGCCGCCGCCAGCCCGCGCACGACATTGGGCGACCGGCCCGAGGTCGTGAAACCGGCGACCATGTCACCGGGCCGGGCGAGCGCCCGGACCTGGCGGGCGAACAGGTCCTCGAAGGCGTAGTCGTTGGCGATGCAACTGACCACCGACGGGTCGGTGGTCAGCGAGACCGCGGCGAGCGGGCGGCGTTCGCGCAGATAGCGGCCGACGAGTTCGGCGGCCAGATGCTGGGCGTCCGCGGCGCTGCCACCGTTGCCGAAGGTGTAGAGACGGCCGTCGCCGGTGTAGACGTCGATGAGGCGGCGGGCCACCCGGTCGAGTGCGGGCAGCAGTTCCCGGGTGGCTTCGGCGGCGTGCAGATGGCCTTCCAGCTGCCGGGTGAGGGCGTCGTGCATCGTACGGGGGCTCCAGAAGTCGGGGGAGGTGTGGGGACTGTCGCGCCGCGCGCGGCCGGTTCCGGGCGTGGCGGCGCCCGGGGAGGGGCTCACGGTGCTGCCAGTCGTTCGAACCCGATGGCGGCGGCTCCGAGGACACCGGCCGCGTCACCGCCGGAGGCCCGTACGATCCGGGCGGTGCGCGCCGCGGGGCCCATCGCCTGCGCCGCGACGAGGCGCCGTACGGGCTCCAGCAGCCGGTCCCCGGAGCGCGTGACTCCTCCGCCGAGGACGACCAGCTCCGGTTCGAACAGGTTGACCAGGGAGGTGAGTCCGCTGCCGAGGGCGTCCACGGTCTCGGCCCAGACCTGCTCGGCCACCGGATCGCCCTGCCGGGCCGCGGCGTCGACATCGGCGGCGGTGAGCCGTGCGCGGCCGGCGAGGACGGTGGCGGTGCCGCGGGCCGCCGCGGCGGTGACCGCCTCCGCGGCGCGTTCCGCGATCGAGGTGCCGGACGCGTACGCCTCCAGACAGCCGGTGCGCCCGCAGCCCTTGCAGCTCCGGCCGCCGGAGCGCACCGTCACATGGCCGGGCTCGCCGCCGTTCCCGGCCCCGCCGCGGAACGTCCGCCCGTCCAGCACCAGGCCGCCGCCGACCCCGGTGGACACCGTCAGGTACAGCAGGTGGCGGCAGCCGCGCCCGGCACCGAACCGCCACTCCCCCGCCGCGCCGGCGGTGCCGTCGTTGTCGAGCACGGCGGGCCTGCCGTAGCGCTCGCGGGCGAGGCCGGTGATCGGCACGTCCCGCCAGCCGGGCAGGTGCGGCGGCGCGAGCAGCACCCCGGAGTACGGGTCCAGCGGCCCGCCGCAGCCGATGCCCGTACCGAGCAGGTTCCCGGCCGCGGCCCCCGCTTCGGCGAGCGCCTTCTCACCGAGGTCGAACAGCCGCTTGAGCGCGGCTTCCGGGCCGTCCTCGACGCCCGTCGGGCAGACGGCGAAGGACAGCGTCGTGCCGTCCGCGCCGACCACCCCTGCGGCGAGCTTGGTGCCGCCGATGTCCAGGGCCAGCACGGCCCCGCCGGCGTTTTCCCCCGGGCCGCCGGCCCCGTGGTCGTCGCTCACGTCAGCTCTTCCGTTCCGTGGTCCTGGCTCAACGTCAGCTCTTCCGTTCCGTGGTCGTGGCTCACGTCAGCTCTTCGTTCCTCGGTGATGGCTCAACGTCAGCCCTTCCGTCCTGTGGTGGCGATGCCGGAGACGAAGTACCGCTGGCCGAGGAAGAAGACGAGGATCATCGGCAGGGTGACGACGACGCTCGCGGCGCACACGATCTCCCACCTCATCTCTCCCCCCTCCCCGAACTGGTCGAGGACGGCCTTCAGGCCGCGCGGCACGGTGTAGAGGTCGGGGTCGCGGAGGTAGATCAGCGGCCGTACGAGATCCGTCCAGGCGGCCTGCACCTCGAAGACGAAGGTGACCACCAGCGCCGGCCGGCACAGCGGGACGGCGATCCGCCAGAACATCCCGAAGTGGCTCGCGCCGTCGAGCCGGGCCGCCTCGAACAGTTCGCGCGGCAGGCCCAGGAAGAACTGCCGGAGCAGAAAGATGTAGAAGGCGCTGCCGAAGAGGTTCGGCGCCCACAGCGGGATCTGGCTGCTGGCCAGGTGCAGCCAGTTCCAGATCAGGTACTGCGGGACCATGGTGACCACGGCCGGCAGCATCATCGTGGCGATGACCAGGCCGAAGAGCGCGTTGCGGCCGGGGAAGCGGAAGTAGGCGAAGCCGAAGGCCACGATCGCGCTGCTGGCGGTCGCCGCGACCGCGGCGGCGAGCGTCACCGCGGCGCTGTTGCCCAGCCAGGTGAGCAACTGCACCTCTTCCCAGATCCGGGTGTAGTTCTCGAACTGCCAGGAGTCCGGGATCAGGGCGTTGTCGAAGACGTGCTCGGAGGGCTTGAGGGAGGCGCTGATCAGCCACAGGAACGGATAGACGAAGACGACCGTGGCACCGGTCAGGGCGATCCACCGCAGCGGTCGCGCGACGCGTCCCCGGCTGCCGCGCGCGCCGCCCGCGCGTGCGGGACGGGCCCGGCGGGTTCCGGTGCCGGCGGGGGCGCCGGTGTCCGCGGGCCGCTCGCCGTCGCGGCCGGGAGGGAGGGTGGTGAGGCCGGTCATCGGGCGTCTCCCTCGTAGTAGACGAACCGCTTGCTGACCTTGGCCTGGATCACGGTGATGACCAGGATCACCGCGAACAGCAGCCAGGACAGGGCGGAGGCGTAGCCCATGTGCATGAACTGGAAGGCCTGCTGGAAGAGGTAGACGACGTAGAACAGCGCGGCCTCGTGGCTGTACGTCTGCGCGTTGGAGGTGCCGAAGAAGGCGGTGTACGCCTCGGTGAAGGTCTGCAGCGAGGCGATGGTGTTGACGATGAGGGTGAAGAACAGCGCACCGGAGATCTGCGGCAGGGTGACGTGCCGGAACGCCTTCCAGCGGCTCGCCCCGTCCAGCTCGGCGGCCTCGTACAGGTCCTGCGGCACGTTGCGCAGCGCCGCGAGGTAGATGACCACGGTGGAGCCCAGCGCCCAGAGGGTGGTGAGCACCAGCCCGGGCTTGACCCAGCTGCCGTCGGTGGTCCAGCTGGGCCCGGGGATGCCGAAGAACCCGAGCACGTTGTTGACCAGGCCCATGTTGCCGTTGAACAGCAGCAGGAAGAGGATGCCGACGGCGACCGACGGCGTCATCACCGGCAGGTAGAAGACGGTGCGGAAGAAGCCGGCGGCCTTGCCCACCCGGAGCAGCAGCATGGCCAGTGCCAGCGCCAGCGCCATGGACAGCGGCACCCGCAGCGCGGTGAAGACCAGGGTGTTCAGCAGCGAGGTGGCGACCTGCGGGTCCTCGAAGAGCTGCCGGTAGTTGTCCATGCCGACGGCGTGGGTGGGCCCGATGCCGTCGTAGTTGGTGAAGGACAGCACGAAGCTGGCGATCATCGGCCCGGCGGTGAGGGCCAGGAAGCCGAACATCCACGGCGAGATGAACCAGTACGCGGCCCGGGTGTCGCGGCGCCGCCACGAGGCCCGCCAGCGCCGGACCCGGTCGCGGCGCTCACCGGTCAGGAGCGTGGTCATGCCGGTCACTCCCTCTCCGTGTTGCCGCGGTCCAGTGCCGCCTGCGCGCGCTGCTGCGCCTGTTCGAGCGCTTCGCGCGGGCCGGCGTCCCCGGACAGGACGCTGTTGACCGCGGACTGCCAGGCCTTGCGGAACTCGGTGCCGGCGGCGTTGGCGGGGACGCTGAAGGCGTTGTCCTGTGCCGCGTAGAGCTGGCGGGCGGCCTCGTCGAACGCGGCGTTGCCGGTGGGCTTCCAGATCTCCTCGTGGATGCGGCGGTCCGCCACCTTGTTGCCGGTGAAGTCGCCGATGTACGGGGAGCCGTCCTTACGGATTTCCGCCGCCTTGGCCCGCGCGGCGGCGAACCAGGTGTCGGGCGCGGTCATCTCGGTGATGAACTCGCAGGCCTCCTCCGGGTGCGGGCTGCCCTTGGGGACGACCCAGCTGTAACCGGAGACGTAGTTGACCGGCTCGCCCCGGCGGTCGGTGAACGGCTTGGTCCGCAGGTCGACGTCGGGTGAGGTCTCGGCGAGGACGCTGACGTACCAGTCCTCCATGGGGTACGCGCCCACCTGGCCGCGCACCAGCTGGTTGCCCGCGCCGAACTGGTCGAAGGAATCGCGGAGCGCCTTCATGCCGCCCCAGCCGCCCTGCGCGTCGATCAGCCCGACGGTGAACCGGAGGGCTTCGACCGTCCGCGGGTCGTCGAGCTTCGCCGTCCGGCCGTCGGCGCTCAGCAGCGAGCCGCCGTTGGCCCGGACCCACAGCGGGAAGAACTCCGGGATCTTCGGGTCGAAGCCGATGCGGGTGAGCTTGCCGCCCCTGGTGCGGTCGAGGTCCTCGGCGAGAGCGCGCAGGGCCTGCCAGTCGGAGGTGTCGATGTCGGCGGCACGGTGGCCGGCCTCCTCGACGACCTTGCCGTTGATGAGCAGCAGCCGGTTGTCGTAGGAGTCGGGCAGCCCGTAGACCGTGCCGTCGAGGGTGGCCTCGTCGACGGCGCCGTCGCGGTACTGCTCCAGATCGACGTCCTGGTCACGGAGGCACTCGGTCAGCGGCATGATCGCGCCGCGGGCGGCATAGCCGCCGATCAGCGTGCGGTCCATGCGCACCGCGTCGGGCGGGTCGCCCGCGGCCACCGCGGAGAGGAACTGCTGTTCGTCGAACGCGCCCTCGTTGACCTCGAGTTTCATCGTTCCGAGGGTCTTGCGTGCCTTCTCGACCCGGACGGTGGCCAGGGCGTCCCCCATGCCGTACCCCATGGTGGTGAAGGTGTCGGAGGTGTCGGCGAGGCCCACGCCACCGCAGGCGGTGGCGGCCGGCAGGAGCAGCGCGGCCACGGCGGCGAGGGCGGCGGGCCGGCGGTGGCGCCGCCGGTGGTGGGGTGGTGGTGCCGTCATGTGCTCTCCCTTGAGTGTGACGGGCACGGGCGGGGGGATCAGCGGACGGGGACGGCGGGCGGGGACGGAAACACGTCGTCAGAAGCGTGGATCCGGGCCGCCGGAGAATGTGGCATCGTTCCCACATGAGAACGTAGCCACATGGCCCGGAGGGGTCAAGAGAAGGTGAACAACAGGTTTCCGGGCGCGCCGGGGCGGGGCACGTCGGCGCAGCTCAGGGGGTGACAGAGGGGCCGGCACGGGGATTTCGGACGCCCGTACGGGGTGGGTGCGGGCCGCTCGCGGAGCCCGCCCGGGCGCTCCCCCCGGAAGCCCCCTGGGCGGCGGAAGCCGGTTCCGGGCTGCGCGGAAACCGTTCCGGGCCCTGTGGCAACGGTTCCGCGGCGGGGCTCCGGCGGAAGCCGTCCGGACCGGCCCTGTGGAGAGGTTTCCGGATTTCCGGGCTCCCTGCGGAAACGGTTCCGGGGGTGTGTCTGCGGACGTCATCCGGCTGCGTGCGGCGGCCGACCCGGGTGCGGGGACCGTCCCGGTGCGGCTACGGGGTCCGCCGGGCGGGGTCCCGGGCCTGCGGGGGCCGTCCGGTGGCTCGCGGTGGTGATCCGGGCGCCGGCGCCGGTGCCCCGCGCTACGGAGTCTGTTCGGCCGGGGTTCCGGGCGCGGAGGTCGAGCCGCGCAGCACGAACTCCGGTTCCAGCGTGTGGGTCCTGGCCCGCCCCCGCTCGCCCGCGATCCGCTCCAGCAGCAGTTCGGCGGCCGTGCGGCCCATCTCGTAGACGGGCTGGCGCACCGCGGTCAGCCCGGGCTCCACGATGCGCATCCAGGTCAGATCGTCGAAGGACACCACGGAGCAGTCCTTCGGCACCGCGCTGCCCCGGCGCTGGAGCTCCTGCCACACCGCCTCGGCGACGAGGTTGTTCGCCGCGAACACGGCCGTGACGTCCGGGTTGGCGTCGAGGAAGGCCGCCACGTCGCCCTGCGGGTCGGCCGGACGCAGCCCGAGGTCGAGCACGAGCCGCCGGGCCAGCGGGACTCCGGCCGCGCGGTGGGCCGCGCGGTAGCCCTTGAGCCGGTCCCGTCCGGTGCCCCACACCGTCTCGTCCAGCACCATCGCGATCCGGCGGTGGCCGAGTTCCAGCAGATGGCTCACGGCCTCCCGGGCGCCGCGCTCGCTGTCGATGGTCACCGCGTCACAGCTGCGCACGCCGGAGCGCCGGTCGACCTCGACGACGGGCGTGCCGTGCTCGACGAGCAGTTCGGTGGCGGTCCGGCCCACCGGGGCGAGCAGCACACCGGCGGCGCGCATCGCGAGGAAGGCGCGGGCGCCGTCCAGCGCCTGTGTGTCGCTGCCGTGGTCGTCGACCAGCACCATCTGGTGCCCGGCCGCGGCGAGGGTCTGCTCCACCCCGGCCGCGAGGGCGGCGTAGAACTGGTTGCGCAGGTCCGAGACGACGAGGCCGACCAGGCCGCTGGAGCGGCCCTTCAGGCTGCGCGCGGAGACGTCCGGCACGTAGCCGAGCCGGGCGGCCGCGGCCTCGATCCGGGCCTTCAGCCCCTCGGCGACATAACCGTGGCCCGCCAGCGCGCGGGACGCGGTCGACGGGGACGTGCCCGCCTCCTGGGCCACCTCGCGGAGGGTGACCCGGGCCCGCCTGCTCCTGCCGCCGGTGCGCGCGTCCTTGCCCATCGACCCCTCTTCCTCACCGTCGGCCGCGGTCGCGCCAGCGCTCCCACTGCTCGCGCAGGGCGGCGTAGTCGCACTCCTGGAGTTCCTCGCCCGTGCGGTCGAGGTGCGTCGTCACATACAGCGCCGGAACGCCCAGCTCCCGCTTGGCCGCACCGTAGGCGCGCCACTGCGCGAGGTCCGGTGCGCACCAGTCGTCGGTGTCGGTCAGCAGCCCCGGGCACGCCGCCCGGGCGACCGCCGCGCGGTAGCGCATCTGGGGTACGACGCGGGCGCGGGGGTCCGGGTCGTCCAGTCGCAGCATGTCGTTGAGCCGGATCATATCGGTCACCGCCGCGAACGCCGGATGCGGCGTGTGCGTGACGACCAGCGCGTCCGGCTTCGCCCCCTTCGCCGCGTCATGGATCGTGGCCAGTTGATCGTACAGGAGCGCAAGGCCCCAGCGGTCTCCGGCGGTTGTCAGGGAGTGCCCGGACGGCGTGTCGGCGGTGAAGTCGATCTTCAGGCCGTCGGCGTCCAGGCCGTCCGGGGCGAGCAGCCGGTCGATGTTCCCGGCCAGCAGGACGCGCGCGCCCGGGTGGCCGGGGTCCAGGGCGACCGGCACGCCGTCGGGGGTCCGTACGCAGAACTCCTCCGGTACGCCCTCGGTCGCCCAGGCCCGCCACCACAGCAGCACCTTCTGGCCGCGGGCGTGCCGGCCCGCGATCCAGGCGCGCAGGTCCGGCCACTTGACCGGGTCGGGCTCCCAGGAGCCGTAGACCACCTGCCACTTGTCGTCCACCACGACGGTGCCGGGCACCAGGCCGTGCGCCTCCAGCACCGCGAGGTGCGCGTCGTACTCCCGCTGGGTGGCGAGCGCGGGCGCGGGGCGGCCGGTGTCACGGGCCCGGGCCGTCTGCGCGCCCCAGCCGCAGAACATCGGTTCCGACCACCAGGCGGGCCGTTCGCCGGGGTCCGGCGCGGGCGCCCAGCCGTGCGCCTCCAGCCACCGGCGGTGCGCGCGCAGCCCGGCGTACGGATCCGGGTGGCCGGGCGAGACGAGCAGCGCCGGGGTGCGGAAGGCGCCGTCCACCCGGGTGTGGCCCTCGTAGTCGCAGCTCAGGTGCCAGCCCTGGTCGGAGGGGACGTAGCGGAGCTGGGTGAAGGTCAGTTCGCGTACCGGCGCGCCGAGCCCGAGCGTGCACCACTCCCCCGCGCCGGGGGCGGCCGGGTCGGTGTCGTCGGGCAGCCGGGCCCCGGTGAGCGCCAGGCACAGCGGCGCGGGGGTGAAGAACCAGTGCCCGCGCCCGGGTCGCGCGTCCCCGCACGCGCCGATCACGGCGCTCTCCCCCGCGCCGCGCAGCAGCCTGCGCGGCGGGCCGGGGTTCGGTGTGAACAGGGTCTGCCAGTCGTGCCCGCTGGGGCACAGTCCGCTGCCGCGGCCGCCCCGCGCGGACCGGGTGGCGAAGAGGGCCACGGACTCCAGCCGCCCGGCTCCGCGCACCGACCAGCTGAACTCGGGGCCTTCCGGGGTGCACACGAGACGGGTCTCGGCGTGGTCCCAGGCGGTGGAGCGCCGGGTGACGGTCACGACGGGCGCGGGCCCGGACGTGTCGAGCACCGGGGCGGCGACGGAGAGCGTCTCGTCGACCGCGCCGGTACGGTCCAGCGCGCCGGGCAGTTGGAGCTCCACCGGATATGCGCCGCCGGCGAGGAGGCGGGCGGTGGTGCCGTCCGCGGCGACCGTGAGCCGGTAGCCGGGCGCGGTGACGCCGATCTCCCCGGCGGCGGTCCGCTCGGCGGTGACCGCGGGCTCCCCGTGCCGGTGCTCCGCCGCGCGCCGTTCCGCGTCCGGGCGGGAAGCGCGGGTGTCCTCCGGAGCCGGGCGGGAAGCGCGGGCGCGCCCGGAGGCCGCGCGAGAGGCTCGGGTCTTCTCCACGTCCGGGCGGGAGGCACGGGTCTCCTCCGGAGCCGGGCGGGAAGCGCGGAAGTCCTCGGGGTCCGGGCGGGAAGCACGGGTGTTCTCCCGGGGCCGCGGGTCCGTGTGGTCGGTCATCGCACGCTCACCAGGGCCTCCGCCTGTTGTCCGAACCGCATCCGGCCGACCGTCAGATCGGCCGCGACCCGCAGCCGTTCCGCGGCCGGCTCCCCGTCCGGCACCCGCACCAGGAATTCCGCCGTGCCCTCCGCGTGCCCGGCCAGCCCGACACGCTCCACCGCGGGCTGCGCCTGCCAGCCGGGCGGCAGCACCAGCCGCACCTCGGCCGTGTCCCCGCCGGGGAAGGGGTTGCGCACCTCCGCCACCAGCCGCATCTTGCCGCCGGAGGCGACGACGCTGCGGTACGGGGAGAGCCGGGCCCCGAAGCCCTCGGCGCCGAAGTCGATCCCGGCGGGCAGCAGTTCGCGGTGCAGCCGGGCCAGTTCCTCGCCCTTGGCCAGCAGCATGTCGAGATAGCCGTCGGTCACCTCGTGCGGGTGCCAGTGGCCGCTGATCATCAGCTCCGGACGCAGGCTCCGGTACAGCTCGGCGCTGCGGGTGAAGTCGTCGATCCGGAAACGGTTGCGGTACTGGTAGTTGAGGATCTCCGGACGCAGCCCCGGCTCCCACTCGGTGGTCTGCTGGTCCCCGGTGGCGATGATCCGGCGGCCGTCGGCGGTGAAGGAGTAGGCGGCGGCGTAGAGGGTGTGCCCGGGCAGGTCGTGCACCCCGATCTCGTACTCGCGCCAGCGGACCGGGCGGTCCGGCGGCAGTTCCCGGTCGACGGGGATCGGGTCGTACCACAGGCACGGCAGGTCCCAGTGGTCCGGTGACTGCAGTACGGGCGCGATGTGCGCCGGGGACCACACCTCGGTGCCGTGCACCTCCCGCAGCAGGTTGAAGCCCGCGACATGGTCGTCGTGGTAGTGCGTCGGCAGCGCCACCTCGACCCGGTCGACCCCGTGGTCGCGGCGCAGCGCCTCCACGGACGCGAGCAGCGGGCGGCGCGAGGAGCGGTCCTGGCCGCCGGCGAGACCCGTCGTCAGGTCGTAGCCGAAGTCCAGCAGCAGCGCGGTGCCGTGGTCGGAGAGCAGCGCGTAGGAGTTGGCCATGGCGGTGGTGTTGCGCAGCAGGTGCGGGGTGACCTCACGCCAGGGCCGGTGCAGCATCCGCTCGGGGTCCCAGGGGGCGCGCCGGTGCAGATCGAGCAGCGCCTGCATCCGGGACCGCAGCCGGGCGACGGCGCGCGGCGGGTCGGTGACGGGGTCGCCGTGCGAGGGCAGCAGCAGATCGGGCCGGTGGTCGAGCAGTTGCATGCAGGAGAGCACGGTGGCGGCGACGCCTTCCCGGCCCGCGTGCTCGTGGAAGCCGGAGTACGCCCACTGGGTCGCGGCGAGCGACCACACCCGTCCCTCGCCGTGGACGAGGTCGCCGACGAAGGCGAGCCGCCGGCCGCCGTGTTCGACGAGATAGCTGACGGAGCCGACGGTGTGGCCGGGGGTGGGGAGGGTGTGCACGTCGAAGGGGCCGTACCGCCGGGTGCGGTACTCGGCCGCGGTGCCGGTGACGGGGACCTGCTGGAGCAACGAGAAGCGGTCCTGCCTGACGTCGTAGTCGTTCTCGAAGCGCCGGGTGCGCCAGTGCTCGTCGACCCCGGCTATCAGCTCGCGCTCGACCGGGGGCACCCAGATCCGGATTCCGGCGTCCGCGGCGCGGGCCAGGCCCTGGAGCTGGTCCCGGTGGTGGTGGGTGATCAGCACATCGGTGACCTCGTCCACGCCGAAGCCCGCCAGACGGTCCAGCACGTCGCCGCTGCCGAAGTCGACGAGCACGGCCTGACGGCCGGATCTCAGTACATACACGTTGCAGGTGTCCCGGAACACGAACACATCACTGCCGACCAGCACTTCCCGCCCCCTGTCGCCCCACGTCCGGCGTGTGGCATCGATACCAGATGGGAACGCTGCCAGGTCGGGTGGGAGCGGTCAAGAGACGTGCGGCCGGCGGTATGGGCACGGGCCTCCGCGACGGGGCGCCGCACGCGGAGAAAAGCCCCCGGCGCGGCGGACCCCGCCCCTGGTCCGCCGCCCGCCTCGAAGCACCGCTCACCCCGGTCCGCCGCCCGCCCCGGATCTGCGTTCGCCCCGGGCCGCCTCTCGCCCCGGATCACCGCCGCCGCTGTTCCGTACGAGCCCGTACGAACCCCACCAGCCCGTACGGGCCTTACGAGCCCGTACGAGCACGGGCCGGGCCGCCCGCGGCAGGACGGGCCGCGCCCGGGCCCGTGCGGGTCACTCGTAGGGCACGACGGTGACCGGCTGCTTCGCGTGGTGCAGCACGGCATGGGTGACCGGGCCGATGTGCGTGCCCAGGCTGAGCCGCTTGCGGCTGCGGCGGCCGACCACGACCAGGCCCGCGTCCTCGGAGGCGGCGAGCAGTTCCGGGGCCGTCGCCCCGGAGAGCAGTGACAGCTCGGCGTCCACCTCGGGGAACGCCTCGTGCACGGGGGCCAGCGCGGCGAGCGCGCCGCGGTGCGCCTCCTCGCGCACCGCGGCGGCGACCTCGGGGTCGGGCAGCGCGGAGGGATAGGCGTACAGCTCCTGGAGGCTCCAGGTGTGCACCACCCGCAGCGGACTGCGGCTCCGGGCCGCGGCCTCGAAGGCGTATTCGAGAACGGCCGCGTGATGGTGCTGGAGGTCGAGGCCGACGACGACCGGCCGTCCCGGACCGGTTTCCGGAGGCTCCTCCCCGCGGACCACGGCCACCGGCCGGGACGCGTGGGCGATCACCGCCTGGCTGACCGAACCGACGAGGAACCCGGCGAGTCCGCCCAGCCCACGGGAGCCGACGACGAGCAGCTCCGACTCCGCTGCGGCGTCCAGCAGGACCCGTACGGGCGCGTCGGCTCTCGCCTCCGAGGTCAGTTCCAGCTCCGGATACCGCTCGGTGACCCGTTCCGTGACCAGGGCGATCCGGGTGTCGGCCCAGGACTCGTTCGCGGACACGCCGATCGTGAACTGCTCGTTGCCCGCCCGCCACTTCCGCGCGTGCAGCAGTCTGAGCGGGAGCCGGCGCGAGACCGCCTCCGCCGCGGCCCATTCGGCGGCCGCCAGGCTCTCCGGGGATCCGTCGACTCCCGCCGTCACCGGTCGCACCATGTTCGTTCTCTCCGATCCGGGGCGTCCGCGGGCCTTGCGGCGCGTCGCGGGGCCGCTCGTCGAGGGTCCGTGTCGGCTCCGGGCGGGACCCCTCGGGGGCAGCCCCTCCGAGGCAACGCCGTGGAAGCGACCCCTCGGAGGCAACCTCTCGGGAGCGGCCTCTCGGGAGCGGCCCTTCGTGAGCGCGGGGGACTGCGCCCGGAACGCGTGAGGTCCGCGCCCGGAACACGAGAAGTCCGAGCCCGGAACACGAGAGGTCCGCTCCGGGGGCGGGCCCCCGGAGTGCGGGGCCCGCCCCCAGAATAGGTCCGGACGGCCGGGGCCGCCGCGCGAGAACCCGGCACACCGCTTCCGCAGGTCCGCCCCGTGGACCGGCGTACACCGACCCGCCGGGCCCGGTGCCGCGAGGCAGCCGGGGCCGCGCGCCCCGAGGAGACCGAGGAGTGCACCCGTGAGCAAGCCGCCCGCCACCGGGACGCCGGAACCACTGCGCCGCCGGCTGGGGGTGTCCGACGCGGTCGTGATCGGCCTCGGGGCGATGATCGGCGCCGGGATCTTCGCCGCACTCGCACCCGCCGCCCGGGCCGCGGGGACGGCCCTGCTGCCCGCCCTCGCCGTCGCGGCGGTCGTCGCGTACTGCAACGCGACGTCCTCGGCCCGGCTGGCCGCCCGCTACCCGGCCTCCGGCGGCACCTATGTCTACGGCCGCGAGCGGCTCGGCGAGTTCTGGGGCTTCCTCGCCGGCTGGGGCTTCGTCGTCGGCAAGACCGCCTCCTGCGCGGCCATGGCCCTCACGGTCGGCTCGTACGTCTGGCCGGACCAGGCGCACGCGGTCGCGGTGGCCGCCGTGCTGGCGCTGACCGCGCTGAACTACACCGGGGTGCAGAAGTCCGCCTGGCTGGTCCGGGCCGTCGTCGCGGTGGTCCTGGCCGTGCTCGCCGCCGTGGTGGTCGCGGCGCTCACCTCGGGCGCCGCGGACACCGCACGGCTGGGCCTCGGCGGCGACGCGGCGTTCGGCGGGCTGTTGCAGGCGGCGGGCCTGCTGTTCTTCGCCTTCGCCGGTTACGCGCGCGTCGCCACCCTGGGCGAGGAGGTGCGCGACCCCGCCCGCACCATTCCACGCGCCGTCCCGCTCGCCCTGGGCATCACCCTGCTGGTGTACGCGGCGGTCGCGGTCGCGGTGCTGGCCGTGCTCGGCAGTGACGCGCTGGGGCGGGCGTCCGCGCCGCTGGCCGACGCGGTCCGCGCCGCGGGCGTTCCGGCGCTGGTCCCGGTCGTACGCGTCACCGCGGCGATCGCCGCGCTCGGCTCGCTGCTGGCCCTCATCCTGGGTGTCTCGCGCACCACCCTGGCGATGGCGCGGGACCGGCACCTGCCGGGCGCCCTCGCCGCGGTCCACCCCCGGTACCGGGTGCCGCACCGGGCCGAGCTGGCGGTCGGCGCCGTGGTGGCGGTCGTGGCGGCCACGGCGGATCTCCGCGGTGCCATCGGGTTCTCGTCCTTCGGCGTCCTGGCGTACTACGCCGTCGCCAACGCCGCCGCCTGGACGCTCACCCCCGCCGAGGGCCGTCCGGCGCGGGCCGTACCGGTGCTCGGACTGGCCGGCTGCCTGGCCCTCGCGTTCGCGCTGCCGCTCTCCTCGGTGCTCTCCGGGACGGCCGTGCTGGCGGCGGGCGCCTGCTGGTACGGCATCCGCCGGGCGGCTGCCGGGCGGTGACGGGCGCGGGGGCGGACGCGGGACGGCGCGGGGCCGAAGGGCGCTTGCCGGTGACCGCGGCACCGGCCGCACGGGCGGGCTCTCCTGCGGGCTTCCTCCCGCACGGGCGGGGTCTCGTACCGTTTCCTCCCGCACCGGCAGGCTCCCCCGTACGAGCGGGCTCCCGTACGGCTTCCTCCCGTACGGGCCGCGTCGGCCGGGGCGCCGGGCCGAACCCGGGACGGCCGGCCTGCGTCGTCGCGGCCAACGGCCGGGATCACGGACTGTTGACTTCCGGATATAGTGCGGATTCACTAATTGGAGTTGGCTTCCAGTAACTATGTTGAGGTAGAGATGCGACGTCTGCTGATGCATTCCGGGAGTAGCTGTGGTGACCTGCGACGGGGGTGTCCTTTCATTCCCTCGCCCGTCCCGGGGGAGCCGACGTGAGCACCGCGCTGCTGCACACGCGCACGGTCGTCCGGTCGGGTGTGGCGGTGGTCTACCTCTCCGGCGAGCTCGACCTGGACACCGCCCCCGGGGTACGGGCCACGGTCACCCTCTGCCTGGACCGGCGGCCGGAACAGCTCCGCATAGACCTCACGGAAGTCGTCTTCTGCGACTGTGCCGGGCTGAACGCCCTGCTCGGCGCCCGCCTGGCGGCACTGCGGGCCGGCGCGGAGATGTATGTGACCGGCGTCGGAAGCCAGGTGGCCCGCCTGTTCGACCTCTCGGGCGCCGGCAAGGTGCTCGCCTGCCGTGCGGCGGATCCGGCCCCGCCGGACGGCACCGGCGGGGCGGCACAGGAGCCACCGGAACCACCGGCTGTCCCACGGACGCGGCCCCTGCCGTAACCTCTGTTCGCCGATTCCCCGTGACCGAGGATTGTTTTTGATGCCAGAGTCCCCAGCTACCGGTGAACCGATCCGGGTCCTGCTCGTCGAGGACCACGACATGGTGGCCGAGGCACTACGTCTGGCCCTCGACCGATCACCGGACCTGGAGGTCGTCGGACGATCCGGTTCGATGGCGGAGGCCTTCAAGGACGCCGAACGGTACGAACCCGATGTCGTCCTGCTGGACCGCCGGCTGCCGGACGGGGACGGCATCTCCGCCATCGCCCCGCTCCAGGAGGCCCTGCCGCGGGCGCGGGTGCTCGTCCTGGCGGGCGAGGCGACCGCTTCCGTGGCGGCCCGGGTGGCGGAGGCGGGCGGGGCCGGGCTGGTGCTCAAGGCCTCCGGGCTGGAGGAGTTGGAGGACGCGGTGCGCCGGGTGGGCCGGGGCGAGGTCGTGTTCAGCCGGGAACTGCTGGGCGGCGTCCTGGACCGGCTGACCGGCCGCACCCGGGGCATCGGTGCCGCGCTGACCCCGCGGGAGCGGGAGACCCTGCACCTGCTCGGCGAGGGGCTCAGCACCGCAGAGATCAGCAAACGGCTGGGGGTGGCCGTGAACACCACGCGGAACCACATCCACCGCGTACTGGAGAAGCTCGGAGCCCGCTCCCAGCTGGAAGCCGTCACGATCGCACGCCGGGAAGGACTCCTCGATTGACAGCGCCGCAGGACTCCTCCGGAACCGGCCGCCCGGCCAGACGCCAGGCCTCGGAGACGGCCTTCACCCTCCTGGTCCAGGGAGTGCTGGACTACGGCATCTTCATGCTCGACCCGGGCGGGCACATCAGCAGCTGGAACGCGGGGGCGGAACGCATCAAGGGATACCGCGCCGACGAGATCATCGGCCGGCACTTCTCGACCTTCTACCCGCCGGAGGACGTCGCCGCGCAGAAGCCGCAGCGCGAGCTGGAGACCGCGGTGGCCGAGGGACGGCTCGAGGACGAGGGCTGGCGGATCCGCAAGGACGGATCGCGGTTCTGGGCGAACGTCGTCATCACCGCCCTGTTCGACGAGGACGGCGTACTGCGCGGCTTCGGCAAGGTCACCCGTGACATGACCGAACGGCGCGCCGCGGAACAGGCGCTCACCGAGCACCGGCGGCTGTTCGAGCATCTGGTACGAGGCCAGGAGCAGGAGCGCCAGCGGATCGCCTGGGACGTCCACGACGACACCATCCAGTCGATGGTGGCCGTCGGCATGCGCCTCCAACTGCTGGCCGGCCGGATGCCGGAGCCGTACGCCGCCGAACTGGCCCAGCTCGACCACACCGTGCGCGACGCCGTCACCCGGCTGCGGAACCTGACCTTCCGTCTGCATCCGCCGGGCATCGACCGGCACGGTCTGGTCGAGGCATTGACCAGCCATCTGAGCGATGTGGTGGAATCATGGGGGCTCACGCACTCGTTCGAGCACCGCATCGACCGTGAGCCGTCGCCCGAACGGGCCGTCACGATCTTCCGGATCGTCCAGGAGGCGCTGCTGAACGTCCACAAGCACGCGAACGCGAGCAGGGTCGCACTGAGCCTGGAATCGGTCGACAACGGCCTGCTCACCCGTGTCAAGGACGACGGAAACGGCCGGCCCCTCGACCCCACGGCCTACCACGGGCACTTCGGCGTCATGGAGATGCGCGAACGGGCCGAGTCGGCGGGCGGCTGGTGGTCCCTGCGCAGCGAGCCGGGCGCCGGGACGACGGTGGAGTTCTGGGTGCCGGACCTGCCGTCCACCTCCGAGGACGACGTGCCCACACCCGGTCCGGCCGGGGACGGCGCGTCCCCCGACGCCGCGGCCGGTGACGGCACATCCCCGCCCGCCGCGACCGGGGACGGTGCTTCCCCCTCCCCGGCCGAGGAGGAGGGACCGTGACCGCGGAGGCATCCGGCCCGAAGGCCCCTCCCCGGCAGTTGGACGTCATGATCTGCGACGACAACATCATGCTGCTGGAGGTGCTGCGCGAGGTCGTGGAGTCCGAGCCGGACATGACGGTCGTCGCCACGGCGCAGAACGCCGAGGAAGCCATACGGCTCGCCGGCCGCCACACACCGGACCTCGCGGTCCTGGACGTCCGCTTCCCAGGCGGCGGCCCGTACGCCGCGCGTGAGATAGCCCGCCGGTCACCGAGAACCGGGATCCTGGCCTTCTCCGCGCACGGCGACAGCGGCGCGGTCGGGGAGATGCGGCACGCCGGAGTGACGGAGTACCTGGTCAAGGGCGCGACCAACAGGGAGTTCCTGACGGCCCTGCGGCGACTGGGCGGCAGGCTCCCGAAGTCCTGAGAGCGGCGGCGGGGCGGCTTCCCGGAGTCCTGGAAATCCCGGGAGCGCCGACCACCGGCGGCGGCCCGGAGTCCCGGGACGCGGCCGGGAGCGGCGCCCGGAGGGCCGGGGAGCCGCCGGAGGGCTGAGAGCGACCGGAAGGCCGGAGGCGGTCGGCGGCGGGCCGGAAAGCCCCGGCCGGCAGGCCGCCGGGGGGGGGCGTCCGGGGCGTGCCCCGGACCGGCGCGGGCCCTGCCGGTCAGCCGGCGGGGGCCGGTGCGATCTCCGCGATCAACGTCTCGACCCGCGTCCTGATCGCGTCGCGGATCGGCCGGACGGCCGCGACGCCCTGCCCGGCCGGGTCCTCCAACCGCCAGTCCAGGTAACGCTTGCCGGGGAACACCGGGCAGGCGTCGCCGCAGCCCATCGTGATGACGACGTCGGAGGCACGGACGGCGTCCGTGGTGAGCACCTTGGGGATCTCGGCGGACATGTCGACGCCGGCTTCGCGCATGGCCTCGACAGCGGCCGGATTGACCCGGTCCGCCGGCTGCGAACCGGCGGAGCGCACCTCGACACGGTCTCCGGCGAGGTGAGTGAGCCAGGCGGCGGCCATCTGCGAGCGGCCGGCGTTGTGCACACAGACGAAGAGCACGGAGGGCTTGTCGGTCATCTCGGGTTCTCTCTGCCTCACGGGAGCGGGGCGGCGGCGACCGTCCCGTCACCGCCTGCTGGCGTCAGCCGACGCTGATATGACAGTATCAGCCCATGCTGACGTCAGTCGAGGCTGAACTCATCCGGGTGCTGGCCGACCCGCTCAGGCTGAAGATCGTGACCCTGCTCGCGCACGAGACGCTGTGCACCACGCACCTGGTCGAGGAGACCGGTGCGCGGCAGACGAACCTCTCCAACCATCTGCGAGTGCTGCGCGAGGCCGGGGTCGTCGACACCGAGCCGTGCGGCCGCTACACCTACTACCGGCTGCGACCCGACGTCATCGAGGCGCTGGCCGGCTCCTTCGCCGAGCTGGCCGCCACCGCACGCACCACGATCGCCGCCGACACGAAGAGGGCCTGTCCGTGACCCCCACCGCCCCGACCGCGACGAGCGAGAACACCTCGGTCGCCGCCAAGCTCTCCACCCTCGACCGCTTCCTCGCGGTCTGGATCCTGCTCGCGATGGCGGCCGGCCTGGGCCTGGGACGGCTCGTTCCCGGAATGAACGATGTGCTGGCGGCGGTCGAGATCGGCGGCATCTCGCTGCCCATCGCCCTCGGGCTGCTGGTCATGATGTATCCGGTGCTGGCGAAGGTCCGTTACGACAGGCTCGACGCGGTCACCGGCGACCGGAAGCTCATGGTCTCCTCGCTGGTGGTCAACTGGATCGCCGGACCGGCCGTGATGTTCGCCCTCGCCTGGATCTTCCTCCCCGACCTGCCCGAGTACCGCACCGGCCTGATCATCGTCGGCCTGGCCCGCTGCATCGCCATGGTCGTCATCTGGAACGACCTGGCCTGCGGGGACCGCGAGGCCGCCGCCGTCCTCGTCGCCCTGAACTCCGTCTTCCAGGTCATCGCCTTCGGCCTGCTCGGCTGGTTCTACCTCGACCTGCTCCCCGGCTGGCTGGGCCTCGGCCGGGGCGAACGCCTGGACATCTCCATGTGGGAGATCGCCCTCAACGTCGTCATCTTCCTCGGCGTCCCGCTGCTCGCCGGCTTCCTCACCCGGCGCCTGGGCGAGAAGAAGCTGGGCCGCGCGCGGTACGAGCAGGGCTTCCTGCCGAAGATCGGCCCCTGGGCGCTCTACGGCCTGCTGTTCACCATCGTCATCCTCTTCGCCCTCCAGGGAAAGACGATCACCTCGCAGCCTTGGGACGTGGCCCGCATCGCGCTGCCGCTGCTGGTCTACTTCGCGCTGATGTGGTTCGGCACCTTCGCCCTCGGCAAGGCCGTCGGCCTCGCCTACGACCGCACCGCGACCCTCGCCTTCACCGCCGCGGGCAACAACTTCGAGCTGGCCATCGCCGTCGCCATCGCCACCTTCGGTGTCACCAGCGGCCAGGCCCTGTCCGGCGTCGTCGGCCCGCTCATCGAGGTTCCCGTCCTCATCGCCCTGGTCTACGTCTCGTTGGCCTGGCGCGGGCGGTTCGGCGGCCGGCAGCCGGCGGCGGTCCCGCAGGAGAGCTGACGCCCGGCAGCGGGACGCGGGGCGTCCGCCGGTCCGGCGGGGGCCGCCGCGCCAGGTGTGGCCGGCGCCTGCCGGGGAAACCGGTGCCGCATGCCGGTGCGGAAGCAGTATCGAGTGGCGGCCTCGGGCCAGTGGCGGGACACGGAGGACGGGCGCAGGCTCCCCGCGGGCGAGGTGCACGCGTGGGAGCAGGGCAGGAACGAGACCGTGTGCGGCCTGTCGCTCGACAAGTCCCGTCTCGGGCGGTTCGCCCACGTTCCGTGGACGGACGCCCTGCCCGAGTCGGGCGGCGCCGCCGACCGGGTGCGACGGGTCTGCCCGCGCTGCGCGTCGGCCGCCGGGCGCCGCGGCACGGACGCCCGTCCGCGCTGGCACCGGGAGAACCCCCGGCCGTGACCCGGCGACCGGCCGCGGGCGGAGCGGCGCCGCGCACCGTCCAGCCGGCCGCCGGCCCCGCGGAGTCCCGGCCCGCGAGTGACCGGTTTCCACCGTGAACCCCGATGTCGTACGACACTGGCACGGGCGCGAGGCGTACGACTTCTCCGGCCTGGTCTTCGACGGCCCCCCGCCCCGACCGCGCCGTTGGCAGGGGCCCCTCCCGGCCGTACAGCGCCGCTGGATCGCGGGATTGCTAGTAGTACGTCTCGATCCAGCCGTCGTAGACCCAGCCGCACCAGTCGTTCGTGCGGTCGGAGTACTGCACCTTGATCCACAAGTTGTCGTACTTGTTGGTGTGGAGCCCGTAAATGGCCATCGTGGTGCCGCGGGGGACGGACTTCAGCGTGGCGGACGAGCTGTAGTAGGTCTCCTTGATGGCGACCGTCTCGTTGAGTGCCCTGGCCCGCAGGTCGAGCGGGTCACCGGGGCACATGCCCTGGACGGTGACGGGCCCCTCGGGGACCGCCACGGCGGGTGCCGCCCCCATGGTGCCGACCATGACCGCGGAGGCGGCTGCCACGCCGAACAGCCGATGAAGCTTGCCCATCGAGTAACCTCTCATTCCCCTGGATCGACCGTCCGGCCGCGGCTGCCGTGCCGCGGCCGGACGTCGCGGTGCGTCCTGAAAGGACTTCACCCGCGACCTTCTCCGTCGAGATGCGCCCGGCCACCATGACGGGCTGCACCGGGGGAAGGAACCTATGACCTCGCAGGGTCACTTCATCGCGTTCCGCGGTTGCGGGTGCGGTCCCGCCGTGTGTCACGCCGGTTCGACGGGCAGCCACAGCTCGCAGGTCGCCGTGCTGAAGTCGTCCGCGCGTTCCAGGACCGTGACGATCGACGGCCCCGGCCGCAGCCGCCACGGGTTGGACGGGAACCACTCGGTCGCGGTCGCGGCCCAGGTCGTCTGCAGGGCCTGCGGATGCGGTCCGGCGCTGCGGAAGGCCGCCCAGGTGCCGGCCGGTACCTCGATGGCGTCGAGATCGGCGGGGACCGGCGTGTCCCGGGAGACGGCGACCCCGTGCAGATAGGTCAGTTCGCTGCCCTCCGTGCCGTCGGGGGCGAGGTCGTCGCAGACTTGCAGCAGACCCCCCGGTTCGGTGTCGCTGAGGGCTTTCAGCCGGCCGTGCTCCTCCTGCGGCAGTGCGGCGATGTGCTGCTGGATGTGCGGGTTGACCCCCTGGTGGATCAGGGGGACCCGGGCTGCGTGTCCGACCAGCCGGAAGGCGGGGCGTTCGATGAGGCGGGTGTCCATGGGACTGCTCCCTTCGACGGTCAGGCGGAACCTGAGCTGCGGTTGCGTACGCAGGGGGCCTCCGGCGCGGCGTACGTCACCGGGACCGGCACCGTGCACCGCGCGGAACGCCCGGCCGAACGCCTCGGTCGAGCCGTATCCGTGCCGGACTGCGATGCTCAGCAGATCCTCCTCGCCCCGTACGACGTCACCGGCGGCGACGGTCATGCGCCGTCGGCGCACGTACTCCGACAGCGGCATGCCGGCCAGCGAGGAGAACATCCGGCGCAAGTGGTATTCGGTCGTGCCGAGCGCGCCCGCCAAGCCGTGCACGTCGAGTTCCTCGGTGAGGTGCTCCTCCACGAGATCGACGAGCTGGTTGAGTGCCGAGATCACGAGGCCTCCTTTCGCCGTCAACCCTGGCAGGGCGCACCCCGGGCGCACCCGATCACCGCGGACCGGTCCGATCGGATGCCCGGACCGGCGGGAGCCGCCGGCCCGCGGCCGGCGGCTCGAACCGTACGGCCCTGTCCGCCGGACGCGGGCCGGCCGGTACCGCGGGTGGGTCGCGGCGGTTCGCGGCGGTTCGCGGCGGTTCGCGGCCGGTGACGTCAGTGGCTGCCGGTCAGCTGTCCGGCCAGGCGTTGGTGCATGTCCGCGCTGGACTGGTTGAGGCCGACGATGGTGACCTTCTTGCCGCGCTGGGCGTACTTGGTCTCGATGGCGTCGAGGGCGGCGACGGTGGAGGCGTCCCAGATGTGGGCGTCGGTGAGGTCGATGACGACGTCGTCGGGGTCGTCCCGGTAGTCGAACTGGTGGACCAGGTCGTTGGAGGAGGCGAAGAACAGCTCGCCGGTGACCGCGTAGACGACCTGGTTGCCGTCGGGGTCGACGACACCGGAGACATTGACCATGTGCGCGACGCGCTTGGCGAAGATCACCATCGCGGTGATGCAGCCCACGACGACGCCGATGGCCAGGTTGTGGGTCGCGACGACGCAGGCCACGGTGACCAGCATGACGATCATCTCCCCGGCCGGCATCCGCCTGACGGTCTTCGGCGCGATGGAGTGCCAGTCGAACGTGGCCACCGACACCATGATCATCACAGCGACCAGAGCCGCCATCGGGATGTCCGAGACCACCGGCCCGAAGATCACGACCAGCACGATCAGGAACGAGCCCGCCAGGAAGGTGGACAGCCGCGTCCGCGCTCCCGACACCCGCACGTTGATCATGGTCTGGCCGATCATCGCGCAGCCGCCCATGCCGCCGAAGAAGCCGGTGACGATATTGGCCACGCCCTGGCCGAGGGACTCACGGGTCTTGCCCGAGTGCGTGTCGGTGATGTCGTCGACCAGCTTCGCCGTCATCAGCGACTCCATCAGGCCCACCAGCGCGAAGGCGAAGGCGTACGGGGCAATGGTGGCCAGCGTCTCCAGGGTGAAGGGGACGTCGGGCAGGCCCGGCACCGGCAGCGAGGACGGCAGTTCGCCCTTGTCACCCACCGTCGGCACCGCGATCCCGGCCGCCACGGTGATCACGGTCAGGGCGACGATGGACACCAGCGGGGCCGGGACCACCCTGGTGACCTTGGGGAAGAACACCATCAGCGCCAGACCGGCGGCGATGAGCGGATAGACGGCCCAGGGCACGTCGCGCATCTCCGGAACCTGCGCCATGAAGATGAGAACGGCGAGGGCGTTGACGAAGCCGACCATGACGCTGCGCGGCACGAACCGCATCAGCTTGGCCACCCCCAGCGCGCCCAGAATCACCTGGAAGACGCCGCCGAGGATGACGGCGGCGACCAGATACCCCAGCCCGTGCTCATGGTTCAGCGGGGCGATGACCAGGGCGATGGCACCGGTCGCGGCGGAGATCATCGCCTTGCGGCCGCCCACGACCGAGATGACCACGGCCATGGTGAACGAGGCGAAGAGGCCCACGGCCGGGTCGACCCCGGCGATGATCGAGAACGAGATCGCCTCGGGAATCAGCGCCAGGGCGACGACCAGACCGGCCAGCACCTCGGTACGGAAGACCTTCACAGAGGCGAGCCAGTCGGGCCTGGACATGCGAAGCCCGGGGAGTGCGGACAGCGGAGAGGACATGCAACCGTTTCTGTTCGGGCGGACGGCGCCCCCTGGGGGTGTCCGCGACGTTCTGATTCCGCGCACGGAAGAAGCGGAACCCCTCGGCGGCCCGGCCACATCAGCGGGGCCCGGCCGGTCTGCACGGCAGCCTTCCGCTGCCTGTCGGGCATCATGGCCCGGAAGTCTTCGGATGCCACCGGGGCCCCGCGGGGCCCGCGTCATGGCGGTTCACCGGTGCGCGGCAGCACACGGCCGCAGCGGTCAACACGGAGAAATACTACCCTGACGTAAGGGCAGAGTGCGACGTGCGGCATACGAAGTGCAGGCGAACACCCGCCAAGATCCTGTGATTCATCTCACGTAGGCTGCATTGCCTTACGGTTTCAAGAACTGCGGGAAACGACGAAGGGGACCATGGGGAGATGACGGATCAGCGGCGGATGCAGATCGGCGAGGTGGCCGAGCGGACCGGATTGTCGCTGCGCACGATCCGCCACTACGAGGAAGTGGGACTGGTCATCCCCTCGGCCCGCAGCAAGGGCGGCTTCCGGCTCTACACGGAGACCGACGTCGAGCGCCTGATGGTGATCCGGCGGATGAAGCCGCTGGACTTCTCGCTGGAGGAGATGCGGGATCTGCTGGACATCACCGACCGGCTGGCCGGCACCGGCGAGCAGCCCGCCGACGAGGAACGCGAGCGCCTGCGCGAACGGCTGGACTCCTACCGCGAGGTGGCCGACGCCCGCTGCGAAACCCTGCGGGCCCGGCTGGAGATGGCCGAGGACTTCGCCGCCACACTGCGCCGCCACCTGCCGGCGGACACCCGGCCGCGCCGCCACTGACGAACGGCCGGGCCGCCGGCGGGCCCGGGCGGTGACGGGATCCGGGCGGTGACGTGATGTGGGCGGTGACGGGATCCGGACGGTGACGGCCCGGCCGTCGGCCACGGTTCGCAGGGCCCGGCAGACTGCCGGGCCCTCCCCCGCGGCCGGACGAACCACCCGGCGTCCCGGCAGGCACGCCGCCGGACGCCGAGCCCGCGGGTCGTGCCCGTGACGGGAACCGCCGGGAGCGGCGCGCACACCGCCGGGCTGCCGTCGGCGGCGCCCGGCAGGGGATTCCGCCTGGTGCCGGCCCTGCCCGGCCGTGTGGCGCGTGTCGACGCCGCGCGAGGCACGGGACCGCGGTGCGCCGCGCGAAGTACGGGACCGCGGTGGGGTGCCCGTCCGCCGCGCGGCGTCTGATCACGGCCGGCGGCTCAGAGGAGGCGCCATTCCTGGTACGGCCGGTCGGCGGCGCACGTCTGCTGGACCACGCCGGCTCCGTCGTAGATGTTCCCCGCGGTGACTTCGAGGCACTTGCCGCTGTGCCGGGCGACGAGCGTGAAGTAGCCGTTGGGGCGCTGGACGAGGCGCCACTCCTGGTTGGGCGTGGTGTAGCACCGCCACTGGTGGACGGTCCCCCCGTCGGCGACGCTCGCCTCCGCCACGTCGAGGCACTTGTCGCTGTGATCGGCGCTCACGGTGTAGTAGCCGTCGCCCACCGAGGTGAAGTTCCAGTTCTGGTTGGCGGTGCTGTAGCACCGCCACTGCTGGACGAAAGCCCCGTCGGCCGTGCTCGCGTTCGCCACGTCGAGGCACTTTCCGCTGTGGTGGGTCTGCAGCTTGGTGTTGAACGGGCCGGCGCTCGCCGGAGCGGCCGATCCGGCGGCCAGCATCGCCCCGCTGAGTGCGAGGACGGACAGGGCTGCGGTGAATGCTCGTCTGGGCTTCCTCACGGTGACCTCCCTTGTCGAGCCGCCCTTTTGGGCGGACTGAACGGTCACCGTTGTACTGCGGATAATTCGACGCGTGCACAGCACATGAATGATTGGCATTGTGTTGCCATAGCACTACCGGGCGAATGTGCGAACACCGTACCCGGCATTACGGCGCACTCGGCGAACCCGCAGGTCGCCCGCGCCGTAGCAGAGGAACAAAAAACATCGGTTGCGCAAGATGACCATGAGGGGGACAGCCTCTTCTGAGCATCGTGGTGCGTCGATCCGCGCCCCGGAATCCGCGTTCGCCCGGCTGCCCCCTTTCCGGAATCAGAAATCGAAAAGGCACCTCCCTGTCCGCCGCGTCCGCGGCACGGCAGTCAAGTTCGTGTCGCGTTCGACCGCCGGGCCGGGCCGGAGCGGTACCGGCCGGGCGGTCAGCGGGATTCACACCGTGGTCTGCGGCTGGGCCGCACCGAGGTAGTGCACGGCCGTCCGGCCGGCTTGCCCGGTGAGCAGTTCCCGCAGCTCGTCGGCGGCGGTTTCGAGGATCCGGCCGTCGCGGGCGGCGTGGAGGGTTTCGAGGACGAAGGCGACGCGGGCGGAGTCCTCGGTGACCCGGGTGCGGTGGGCGTCGCGGTGGTTCCAGTGGCGGGTGAGGACACCGCTGGTGTCGGCGTAGACGACCTCGCCGGGCTTGGGGTTCTCGATGGTGCCGGGCTCGCCGAGCGGGGTGAACTCCTCGGTGCCGTCGGCGTGGCGGATGTCGATGTCGCCGGTCACATGGTCCAGGTCGAAGGCACCGGCGGGCAGACCGTGGCGGACGGAGACGGCGTTGTAGGTGTCGACGGCCGGATTGATCCGCGGCAGGCTGCCCTTCTTGGCGAGGCGGCGCCCGAGCGCGTCGACGCTGGGGCGGACGCGGCGGGGGTTGGTGCCGAAGGAACGGTAGGCGGTGTGCCAGGCCTCGACGCGCGGGTCGCGCTCGTCGGCGGGCTGCCACACGCCGTCGGCGAACTGCCGCTCCAGCGACTCCAGGGCGGCAGCGGTGTCCGGCCACGGCTCGTGGCCACGCAGTCCGGTGGCGGTGACCACGGCGATGAGGGTGTCGGGGAAGGCGTCCGCGACGGCGGGAGCGAGCCGGAAGGCGGTCATGGGAGAGGATTTCCGTTTCTGCCTGCGTACGGGGTGTGGTTCAGGGCTTCCGGGGCCGACGCGGTCCGGCCGCCGGCGCTGTTGCCGCAACCCCGGAGACGGGGCGGGGCCCGCGGTCATCGCGGTCCGCGGCACCCGGGCCTTCGTCACGGCCCGCGGCATTCCGGTCTTTCGGGCGCCGAGACGACCGGGACGACCGAAGAGGCCGAGGTGGTCGAGGAGGCCGGCGCACCCGCGAGCGAGGCCGCCGCCCGGGCCGGCAGCGGAACAATCACCGTTCGCACATCCCGTACGATGTCAATGGAACGACCAAACCGTACAGCGAACCGACCAAGCCCTGTCAACCAAACGACCGGGCGGTACATCGGAGTGGTCCAGCCGCGAGGAGGGTGATCGGATGGCCGGGGCAGAGCGCGCCCTGCGGACGCTCGCGCACAACGTCAGAGCGGCCCGCACCCGCGCCGGCCTGACCCTGGACGAACTCGGCAGGCGCGCCAAGGTGAGCAAGGGTGCCCTGGTGGGGCTGGAGAAGGCGCAGGGCAATCCGAACTTCGCCACCCTGGTCCGGCTGGCCGACACCCTCGGTGTCTCCGTCTCCGCCCTGCTGGAAGGCCCGGCCGAGGGCCGCGTCCGCGTCGTGACCGCCGACGCCGTCGCGCCGCTGTGGACCGGCGCGCAGGGCAGCGAGGCCCGGCTCGTGCTGACGACCACGGGCCCGGCGCCCACCGAGGTCTGGCGCTGGGCACTGGAGCCGGGCGAGGAGTATCCCAGCCATCCCCATCAGGCCGGAGTCGTCGAGACCGTCAGCGTCGTCTCCGGCCGCATGGCCCTGACCGTCGACGGCGCCGAGTACATCGTCGAAGCCGGGCAGACCGCCACGTTCGACGGCGACGCTCCCCACGCCTACCGGGGCGCGGGCACCGGAACCTGCCGGCTCGTCATGACGGTGCACCTGCCGCCCGCCTCGGCGACCTGACCCGCAGAGTCACGGCACCCGACGGCTGCGGGCGGGCGGCCGGGACGGCCGGAGGCCGGTGCCTGCCGCTGACTGCCGGTGCCTGCCGGTGCCTGCGGTAGCGCGGTCACCGTCCGGCGGTACGCCGCCCGCGCGGGGGCGGGCGCAAGCGGGGCGCGCCGTCAGCAGACGCCCAGTTCCTTCAGCACCCGGCGCTGCTTGGGCGAGGGCTTCGCGGGCCAGTAGATGTAGCAGATCCCGCCCGTGCCGCCGCTGACCTTGCCCTCCGCGTTGTAGCGCTTGGTGCGGAGCCAGATGTTTTCAAACTGCCGACGCTTGTAGACGTGGCGCACCGCGTCGTTGCTGTCGCTCGCCGGGTCGTTGGCGATCACGTCGCCGTCCTCGGTGAAGCCGATGACACACATCAGGTGCCCCGCCGTCCCGTAGCCCGCTCCGTCCAATTCCTCTTCGAGGAACGACTGGGACGTTATGAACGGGATTCCGGCGGCGATCAGCTTCTCGGCGTCGTTCAGGGAGCCGAGCCGGGTGACGATGCCCTGCATGCCGTCGTACGTCGCGGCGTAGGCGGCGTTGAAGGACCAGTTGCCGCAGCCCTCGTACTGGTAGTCGTACGTATAGCGGGCGGCGTGGCAGACCTGCGGGTCGGCGAAGTCCGGATTGACCCAGGCCAGGTCGTCCGCGGTCGGCTTGCGGCCCCAGTACTCGATGATCATCTGCGAGGAGGTGGGGCTGCACCAGGCCTCGCCGCCGTTGTCGTACTCCGGGTACTGGCCGATGTGGGTGTTCTGCGAATAGCGCGGCACCGTCAGCTCGTGTCCGGCGCCCGGGCCGGGCTCCGAGGCCGGGACGGTGAAGCGGTCCGGGATGTCGGAGGCCATCGCGCCCAGCCGCCAGACCTTCGGGGTGGCGTCGCTGCCCGGCTTCCGGTACAGAGTGAGCCGCAACCGGTACGAGGCCAGGCGCAGCCCGCTGCCCGTGTCGTCGATCGCGAAGGTGTCGGTCCAGACACTGCTCCTGTCGTCCGACTGGTCGTCGACGGAGGTGCGGCGCATGTCGCCGTCGCCCGCGGCCCAGCGGCCCATCACGTACCACGGGGTGTCGCCGCCGTCGGTGTACGTGCCCCGCAGTTCCACCTGGAGCCAGGTGCCCGCCGGGGTGTGGGCGTTCCAGGAGGTGACGACTTCGCTCGCCGGGGTGTCGAGGTTCCGCACCGGCCCCGTCCAGGTCGCGTACTCCCAGGTGGCCTTCTTGCCCGTGTGCGGGTCGGTGTAGTCGGTGGTGCCCGCCGGGGTGCCGATGACGACGCCCGCGCGGTCGCCGGAGACGACGCGGACACCGCGGGCCGCGCCCGTCCGCCACTGTGCCGGGGTGCTCCAGCCCTGGTAGTCCACCCGGTCGACCCCCCTCTGCGACGTGGCCGCCGGGCGGCCGGTGCGGCGGTGCGCGTCCGGCGCGGCGAGCGCCGCGGGTGCGGCGGCCGCGCTCGCCGCAGCGGCTGTCGCGATCGCGGCGGTCAGTACGGTGCGCCGGGAAGCGGGTCTGGTCATGGCGGGACTCCCCCGATCGGTGGGACTGACAGGGCTGCGGGTGACACCGCGGCGGTGACCGGCGGGGTCGCCACCGGGAGACAACTATCTCGGTCAGCATGCCCCGCGGCCAGGGTTCTCGTACGCCCGGCGCGATGATTATTGGTCGATACCACTGACATGGAGCACGGGGAACGGGCGCCGCCCGCAACCGTGCCGGGCGGTGTCGCCCGCGCGACGCGGCGCCGGGCCCGCCTCCGGACCGGGCGCACCCCCGGACCGGGCGCACCTCCAGTCCGGGCCCGCCTCCGGACCGGGTCACCTCCCGGCCCGGCCCGCCTCCCGACCGGGCGCGGCCGCGGAGCCCTCCGGCCGTACCGTTGGACGGATGGACACCTCCGGTCTCGCCCCGCTCGCCGCCCGGCTGCGCGCCCTGCCGCCGTCGTGCGGCCCCGTGCGGCTGGTCGGGCTGGACGGGCACGCCGGTTCCGGCAAGAGCACGCTGGCCGCCGGGCTGGCGGAGGCGCTCGGCGGCGCGCCGGTGCTGCATCTGGACGATCTGGCCACGCACGACGAGCTGTTCGGCTGGACCGGGCGGCTGGCCGAGGAGGTGATCGCGCCTCTCAGCCGCGGCCGGACCGCACGGTACGGCGTCTACGACTGGCACCGCCGCCGGTTCACCGCGCGGCGCGAACTGCCGCCCGAGCCGGTGGTGCTGGTCGAGGGCGTGGGCGCCGGGAGGCGTGCCGTGCGGCCGTGGCTCGCGCTGCTGCTGTGGCTGGAGGTGCCCGCCGGCACGGCCTGGGAGCGCGGACGGCGGCGCGACGGCCCGGAGCTGTCCGAGTTCTGGAACGGCTGGATCCGGACGGAGCGCGCGCACTTCGCGAACGACCCCTCGCGCGCCCATGCTCAGGTCCTGGTACGGCAGGTGCCAGAGGGATTTGTGTGGCTGCCGGGGCCCGCCGAGGCCGAATGAGAACCCTCCTCCTTCACCGACCGTAACCGGCCGCGGTCGATGCGCAATCCAGCGCCGGTGGAGCGCTCACGGGTCTCCGAACTTCGCTTGACCTGGGGGCCGTACAGGTCTTACGTTCTTATTGAGCGGTCGTCAGAAACCGCCCGCAGACGCGAAGCCCCCGGTTGTTCCCCCGTGATCGGGGGCTTCGTTCTGCTCCGGAAACGCCCACCACGCCGCATTTCGGGCACAGCCGGCCGCCGATGGATCACTCTCCGTCACCGCCGTTTCCCGCCCTCCGCAAGCCCCTTTGAAGCCCGCCTTCCGCTCGCGCACGCCGTCCCACCTGCGCGCGGCCCCTTCGGCTGCCACCCCCTGCGCGGGTACGATGCCGTACGGGAGGATGTGGCAACTTCCGTCCACAGCGCGGCGGTTCATACTGGCTGCGGTCCGGCGCCCGCCCGGCCGCCGCCACGGGGGCACGGTAGTGGGGGACGGACGTGATGGACTTCGGCGGTCAGGGCCGGGACGCCCCGGCCGAACTGGCGTGGCTGCGCGCCGTCGACGCGTACACCATGGGCGCGTACGCCCAGGCCGAGGAGGAGTTCCGGTCCGCCGTGCGGGACGACCCCGGCATGGCCGACGCCTGGCTCGGGCTGCACGCCCTGCGCGTCGACCCGACGACCGCTCTGCTGCGGATGTACCGGCACCGCGACCGCTTCGGTGAGCAGCGCGCCCGGCACCGCCGCAAGCTGAACTCCTGGTACTGGCTGGGCTGGTGGGTGCAGCCCGTGCTGGAGAGCCCCCGCGATCTGCTGCTGGCCCACGCCTCGCACTGGCTGGACGGCCGGCACGTACCGGAACTGGACCGCGCGCTCGCGGCCTGCCCGCCCGTCGACGCAGACCCGCAGGTGCGCTTCCTGCACGCCTGCCGCGCCTATCTGGTCAAGGACTGGGAGCGGCTCGTCCGGCACACCGAACCGCTGCTGGAGGACCCGCTGCTCGGCATCGAGGCGGGCCTCTTCGGCGGCATGGCACGCGTCCGGCTGGAGATGTACGGGCAGGCCGAGCCGCTGCTGTCCGCGGCGCTCATGCGCTGCCGCAGCGAGCAGCCGCAGCGCAAGGAGTTGCGCTACTGGCTGGCCCGCGCGCACGAGGGCACCGGCCGCAGCGCGGCGGCCCTCCCCCTCTACCGGGCCGTGCACCGGGTCGACCCGGCGTTCATGGACACCGCCGCCCGGCTGGCGGCGATAGCCGACGGGGACGGGCTCGACACGGGGGACCTGGCCGTGGTCTCCCTCGCCGGAGCCGGCGGCCCGGACCCGCTGGACGCGACCGCCGACCCGGACCCGCTCCTCCCCGACGCGCCGCCCGACGGCCGCGACCAGCCGGTGTATCCCGCCCCCGACGGCCTGCCCGGCGCCGGCGGGCTGCTCCCGGGCACCGCGCCCGTCGACGCCGACGGCATACGCGAGAAGGCCGTCATCCCGGTCCAGCCGTCCGTACCGCGGCTGCCGGACGGTCCGCCCGATCCGGTGCTGCTGGCGGAGGCCCTGGACGAACTGGAGCGCATGGTGGGCCTGGAGCCCGTCAAGCGGCAGGTACGGGCCCTGTCCGCGCAGCTCCACATGGCGCGGCTGCGGGCGGGCGAGGGCCTGCCGGTGCAGCCCCCGAAGCGGCATTTCGTCTTCTCCGGCCCGTCCGGTACGGGCAAGACCACCGTCGCCCGCATCCTCGGCCGGGTCTTCTACGCGCTCGGGCTGCTCGGCGGCGACCACCTGGTGGAGGCGCAACGGGCGGACCTGGTCGGCGAATTCCTCGGCCAGACCGCCGTCAAGGCCAACGAACTCATCGACTCGGCGCTCGGCGGGGTGCTCTTCGTGGACGAGGCGTACAGCCTCGCGGGCACGGGTTACAGCAAGGGTGACGCGTACGGCGACGAGGCCCTCCAGGTGCTGCTGAAGCGAGCCGAGGACAACCGCGACCGGCTCGTCGTCATCCTGGCGGGCTATCCGGAGGGCATGGACCGGCTGCTCACCGCCAATCCGGGGCTCGGCTCCCGTTTCACGACCCGCGTCGACTTCCCCAGCTACCGGCCGCTGGAACTGACCCGGATCGGGGAGGTGCTGGCCGCGGAGAACGGCGACTGCTGGGACGAGGAGGCCGTGGACGAGCTGCGCAGCATCAGCGGCCATGTGGTCGACCAGGGCTGGATCGACGAGCTGGGCAACGGCCGCTTTCTGCGCACCCTGTACGAGAAGAGCTGCGCCTACCGCGACCTGCGGCTCTCCGGTTACAGCGGTACCCCGAGCCGTGAGGATCTGGCGACGCTGCGGCTGCCGGACCTGATGCAGGCGTACGGCGAGGTGCTGTCGGGCCGGGGCCCGATGGACCCCGGCCCGCCCGATCCGCTGACCTGACTCCCCCGCCCCCGGCCGCACCGTCACGCGGGCGCGGGCAGGCGGCGCGGGCACGCGGCCTCGCTCGCCGTCGTCACAGCGGTCGCGTTCGGCACGGGCACGAGGCGGCCCGGGGGTCAGCCCACCGGCGCCCGCGGCCTCCGTTCCCGGGGCGGCAGCTCCGGCTCCGGGCGCGGCCCGGAGACCCGGCCGCCGTCCCGCTCCGGCGCCCCCGCGGCGGAATCCGCCGCGGCGGCGCCGCCCGCCACGGACCGGTGCGCCGGGTCGTGCGCCTCACCGACCAGCCGTTGCAGGACGTCCTCCAGCGTGACCAGCCCCAGCACCCGCCCCGACGCGTCGGCGACCTGGGCGAGATGCGTCGCCGCGCGCCGCATCGCGGTCAGCGCGTCGTCGAGCGGGAGGCCGGCGGGCAGTGTCGTCATCGGCCGCAGCACCCGCTCCGGCAGCGCGGTGTCGGCCTCGTCCCGTTCCAATACGTCCTTGACGTGCAGATAGCCGGTGAACCCGGAGGCGTCCGCCCCGTCCCCGGCGCGCACCGGGAAGCGGGAGAAGCCCGTCCGTACGGTCAGCTCCTCGATCTCCCGGGGCGTCACCCGCGGGCCCACCGTGACCAGCCCCGCCGGGTCGAGCAGGACCTCGGTCACGGGGCGGCTGCCCAGTCCCAGCGCGTCCGCGAGCCGTTCCCGGTCGCCGCGGCCGAGGAGTCCGGCCTCGCTCGAGTCCACGACGAGACGGCCCAGCTGCTCCCGGGTGTACACCGCTTCGACCTCGTCCTTCGGCTCCACCCGGAACAGCCCGAGCACCACCCGGGCACAGGCACCGAAAAAGGCCGTCACCGGCCGGCAGGGCCGGGCGAAGGCGACGAGCGCCGGAGCGAGCAGCAGCGCGGTGCGCTCCGGCGCGGCCATCGCGAGGTTCTTCGGCACCATCTCGCCGATCACCAGGTGCAGGGCCACGACCGCGGCGAGCGCGATCGCGTAACCCAGCGGGTGGACGACGGCGTCCGGCAGCCGCGCGGCGTGGAAGACGGGTTCCAGCAGCCCGGCCACGGTCGGCTCGGCGACGGCGCCGAGCGTCAGCGAGCAGACGGTGATGCCGAACTGGGCGGCGGCCATCATCTGCGGGAGGTTCTCCAGCCCGTGCAGCACGGTACGGGCGCGTGCGGAGCCCCCGGCCGCGAGCGGCTCGATCTGGCTGCGCCGGACGGAGACCAGCGCGAACTCGGCGCCCACGAAGAAGCCGTTGCCCAGCACCAGGAGTGCGGCGAACAGCAGTTGCAGCAGGCTCATCGCGCGCCCGCCTCCACCCGGTCCCCGGCGCACCGGGAACCGCCGTCCGCGCGCCGGTCACCGGCCTCCCGCCCGGTGTCCGCCCCGGGAGCACCGTCCCGGTCAGCGCCGCGGGGGCCGCCGGGCACACCCGCGGGCCGGTGCGCGGCAGCCGTCCGTACCAGGCGGACCCGCTCCGCGCGGTGGTGCGCCACCTCGCACACCACCAGCCGCCAGCCGGGCAGCCCGGCCGTGTCCCCCGGTTCCGGGATGCGGCCGAGGAGACCGGCGACGAGCCCGGCGACCGTCTCGTACGGTCCGTCCGGCGCGTCGAGGCCGATGCGGCGGAGCGCGTCCAGCCGGCAGCCGCCGTCGGCGTCCCACGCGGGATGCCCGTGCTCGCCGGGCGCCGGGGCCAGCTCCGGCCGGTCGGCGCCGTCGTGTTCGTCGCGCACCGCGCCGACCAGTTCCTCGACGATGTCCTCCAGCGTCACGACACCGGCGGTGCCGCCGTACTCGTCGACGACGACGGCGATCGGCTGCTCGCCGCGGAGCCGCTCCAGCAGCGGCTGGACGGGCAGTGTTCCCGGTACGAGCAGCGGCGGCACGGCGACCCGCCCGACCGGGGTGCGCAGCCGCTCCCCCGCCGGCACGGCGAGCGCGTCCTTCAGGTGCACCATGCCGACGACCTCGTCCAGCCGGCCGCGGTGCACCGGGAAACGGGAGAGCCCGGTGGCGCGGGTGAGGTTCAGGACGTCCTCGGCGGTCGCGGAGGACTCCAGGGCGCTCACCCGGACCCGGGGCGTCATGACGTGCTGTGCCGTCAGTTCGCCCAGCGCCAGGGTGCGGACGAAGAGGTCGGCGGTGTCCTGTTCCAGGGCACCGGCCCGCGCGGAGTGCCGGGCGAGGGAGACGAGTTCGCCGCGGGTGCGGGCGGAGGCGAGTTCGTCGGCGGGCTCCACTCCGGCGGCCCGGACGAGCCGGTTGGCGAGGCCGTTGAGCAGGGCGATGACGGGCCGGAAGAAGCGGGAGAAGGCGTGCTGCGGTCCGGCCACGAAACGGGCGACCTGGAGCGGGCGGGACACCGCCCAGTTCTTGGGCACGAGTTCGCCGATGACCATCTGGACGGCGGAGGCGGTGACCACGCCGATCACGAGGGCGGCGCCCGGCACGGCGCCCGCGGGAAGCCCGGTCGCGGCGAGGGGCCCGGCCAGCAGCCGGGCCAGCGCGGGTTCGGCGAGCATGCCGACGACCAGTGAGGTGAGGGTGATGCCGAGCTGGGTGCCGGAGAGCTGGAAGGACAGCTCGCGCAGCGAGGCGACGACGGTACGGGCCCGGCGGTCGCCGTCGGCCGCGGCGCGCTCGGCCTCCGGGCGGTCGACGGTCACGAGGCCGAACTCGGCGGCCACGAAGAACCCGTTGGCGAGGACGAGTAGCAGGGCCGCGGCGAGCAGGAGAAGAGGGACGATCATGCCGCCGCCTCCGGGGAGGTGGCGGCGCGGGTACTACAGGACGAACCGTCCATCGGTGGAGGGATTCACTCCTTGCGGTGGCAGGTCCCCGCGGGGACGCGCGCACGCGCGGGGCCCGGTCGGTGCGGGGCGGGGCGCCGGTGCGCCGCCTGGCAGACAGAGTAATCACTGCCACTCGGCCTGCGAAGGCTCCCGGACCCGCGACGCGCCCGCCCGCGCGCCCCGCGTCGAGCCGTTCGCGGCCTCACCGCGCGCGTCGGGCTACGGCGGGCGCGGGCGTCACGGCGGGGCGCGGGCGTTGGGCTACGGGGGACGCGGGCGTCACGGCGGGCACTGGAGCACGGCGGGCGCTGGGCCACGGCGGGCGCGGGTGTCACGGGGCACGTAGTCGCGGCGGGTGTGGCATCACGCCGTGACGCCGTCATCACGGGCGCGGCGGCGGTGCCGCCCTCGTGGCGACGGCGTGAGGGCGTCTCAGCCGTCGGCCGGGCTGGTGCCGTGCCGCTCGGCGAGATCGCGCAGCGCGCGGGCGTCGGCCAGGGCGTGTTCCCGGGCCAGCCCGGGCTGGATGCCCATGGCGGGCAGCTGGGTGCCGTCGGCGAGGTCGAGCTGCACCCACGGGTCGCCGGGGCGGAGGTTGACCCGGACGACCTCGGCCCATTCCAGCCGGCGCACGGTCGTCAGGTTGACCACGGTGATCCCGGTGCTGTCGGCGTCCACCCGCGGACGGCTGAGCAGGGCCAGCACGGCGAGGAAGAGCAGTCCGGTGGCGACGAAGGACACGCGCTCGCCGCCGCCGAGCGAGGGCAGCGCCAGCGCGATCACGGTCAGCGTGACGAGGAGAGCGGTCCCGCAGGCGAGCAGGATCACCCGGGTGCGGGTCGGCCGGAAGGTGACGGGCAGCTCGGTGCGGCCGTCCGGTCCCGGCCGGCCGGATCCCGTACCGGGGGTGGAGGAGGACACGGTGTCGGTCTCCCGTGGATCGGGCCGCGCGGCGCCCGGTCGGCGGACCGGTGCCGCGCGGGCGGCTGCGTCAGAGGCGGCAGGCGTGGATGCCGGTGGTGAGGATCGCCCGGGCGCCGAGGTCGTACAGCTCGTCCATGATGCGCTGGGCGTCCCGGGACGGGACCATCGAGCGGACCGCGACCCAGCCCTCGTGGTGCAGCGGCGAGACGGTCGGGGACTCCAGGCCGGGCGTGAGCGAGACGGCCCGCTCGACGTGCTCGACGCGGATGTCGTAGTCCATCATCACGTAGCGGCGGGCCACCAGTACGCCCTGCATGCGGCGGAGGAACTGGCGCACCTTCGCGTCCTCGGTGCCCTCGCCGGTGCGCCGGATGACGACCGCCTCGGACTCCAGGATCGGCTCGCCGATGATCTCCAGTCCGGCGTTGCGGAGCGTCGTGCCGGTCTCCACGACATCGGCGATGATCTCCGCCACACCGAGCTGGATGGCGGTCTCGACGGCCCCGTCGAGGCGGACGACGGAGGCGTCCACGCCGTTCTCCCCGAGGTGCTTGGCGACCAGCCCGGCGAAGGACGTGGCGACGGTCATGCCGCCGAACTCGGAGACGTCCTTGGCGGTGCCGGGTCGGGTGGCGTAGCGGAAGGTGGACCCGGCGAAGCCGAGCTGGAGGATCTCCTCAGCGTCGGCGCCGGAGTCCAGCAGCAGGTCACGGCCGGTGATGCCGATGTCGAGGCGGCCGGAGCCGACGTAGACGGCGATGTCGCGCGGGCGGAGGAAGAAGAACTCGACCTCGTTGTCGTTGTCGACGAGCACCAGCTCGCGGCGGTCCTTGCGCTGCTTGTAGCCGGCCTCATGGAGCATCGCCGACGCAGGCTCGGAGAGAGAACCCTTGTTGGGGACGGCGATGCGCAGCATGAGGACGTTTCCTTCGCTTCTTCGGTGAGTTCGGTGAGTTCGGTGAGTTCGGCGGGAGGTGGTGAGCGGGTCGTGCGCGGCGGCCGCGGGAGGGCGGCGGCTCAGAGGTGAGCGTATACGTCGTCGAGGGTGATCCCCCGGGCGACCATCATGACCTGGAGGTGGTAGAGGAGCTGCGAGATCTCCTCGGCGGTGCGGTCCTCGCCCTCGTGCTCGGCGGCCATCCACACCTCGGCCGCCTCCTCGACGACCTTCTTGCCGATGGTGTGCACGCCGGCCGCCACGAGTTCGGCGGTGCGGGAGGTGGCGGGGTCGCCGGTGGCCGCCTTGTTCCGGAGCTCGGTGAACAGCTCCTCGAATGTCTTGTTCGCCATGGTGGGTACAACTTACCGGTTCCGCCGCCGTCCGGGACGGGCGGCTCAGACTGCGGACACCCGCCCGGGCCCGGGCACCGGCCCGCGGCCCGGACGGGCCGCGGGCGGCACGGCTCAGCGCCAGGGCTCGGCGACGCCGCGCAGCGTGGTCGCGGTGGCGACGGCCGCGGTGACGGCCTCGTGGCCCTTGTCCTCGCGGGAGTCCGCCAGCCCGGCCCGGTCCAGCGCCTGCTCCTCGGTGTCGCAGGTCAGGACGCCGAACCCGACCGGGACTCCGGTGTCGACGGAGACCTGGGTGAGGCCCTGGGTGACGCCCTGGCAGACGTACTCGAAGTGCGGGGTGCCGCCGCGGATGACGACGCCGAGCGCGACGATCGCGTCGTAGCCGCGGTCGGCGAGGACCTTGGCGACGACCGGCAGCTCGAAGCTGCCCGGCACCCGCAGCAGGGTCGGCTCGTCGATGCCCAGCTCGCGCAGGGCCCGCAGCGCGCCGTCGACCAGGCCCCCCATCACCTTCTCGTGCCACTGCGCGGCGATCACGGCCACACGCAGGTCTCCGCAGTTCTTCACGGACAGTTCGGGGGCGCCCTTACCGCTCACGTCTCTCCTCGTGCTCTTGTCTTCGCTTGCGCGTTCTCGGTCGTTCTACTGGTTGTGGCAGGCGGACGCGCGTTCGGCGTCCAGCCAGGGCAGGTCGTGCCCCATCCGGTCCCGCTTGGTGCGCAGATAGCGCAGGTTGTGCTCGCCCGCCTGGACGGGCACGGGCTCCCGGCCGGTGACCCGCAGCCCGTGCCGGAGCAGGGCGTCGGACTTCTCGGGGTTGTTCGTCAGCAGCCGGACGCTGCGGACGCCGAGGTCGGTGAGGATCTGCGCGCCCGCCGCGTAGTCGCGGGCGTCGGCGGGCAGGCCGAGTTCGAGGTTCGCGTCGAGGGTGTCCCGGCCGCGCTCCTGGAGCTCGTACGCGCGCAGCTTCGACATGAGCCCGATGCCGCGGCCCTCGTGGCCCCGGAGATAGAGCACGACGCCGCGGCCCTCCTCGGTGACCCGGGCCAGGGACGCCTGGAGCTGCGGACCGCAGTCGCAGCGCAGGGAGCCGAAGATGTCCCCGGTCAGGCACTCGGAGTGGACCCGGACGAGGACGTCCTCGCCGTCGCCGATGTCGCCCTGCACGAGCGCGATGTGCTCGACGCCGTCGGTGGTGGAGCGGTAGCCGTGCGCCCGGAAGTCGCCGAAGGCCGTGGGAAGCCGGGTCTCGGCCTCGCGGCGGACGGTCGGCTCGGCGGAGCGGCGGTACGCGACCAGGTCCTCGATGGAGATGATCGCCAGCCCGTGCTTGCGGGCGAAGGGCACCAGCTCCGGCAGCCGCATCATGGTGCCGTCCTCGGCGGCGATCTCGACGATGGCGGCGGCGGGCCGCAGCCCGGCGAGCCGCGCGAGGTCCACCCCGGCCTCGGTGTGGCCGTTGCGGGCCAGCACCCCGCCCGCCCTGGCGCGCAGCGGGAAGATGTGCCCGGGGCGGACGAAGTCGCCCGGGACGCTGTCGCCCGAGGCCAGCAGCCGCAGGGTCGCGGCGCGGTCGGCGGCGGAGATGCCGGTGGTGACGCCGTACGCGGCGGACGCGTCGACGGAGACGGTGAACGCCGTCCGCATCGACTCGGTGTTCTGCTGCACCATCTGCGGGAGGTCGAGCCGGTCGAGGTCGGCGCCGTCGAGCGGCGCGCAGATCAGCCCGCGGCACTCGGTCATCATGAAGGCGACGACCTCGGGCGTTGCCTTCTCGGCGGCGATGACGAGGTCGCCCTCGTTCTCCCGGTCCGCGTCGTCGACGACGATGACGGGGCGGCCCGCGGCGATGTCGCCGATGGCGCGTTCCACCGGGTCGAGGGTGAGGTCGTCGAGATGCCAGTCGTGTGCGCCGACGGTCATGCCGTGGCTCCTTCCAGGACGGGCCCCGCGTCGAGACGGGTGCGAAGCCACCAGTCGCGCAGGCCCCACAGGACGAGCACGAGATAGATGACGTAGACGAGGCCGGAGAAGGCCAGTCCGCTGCTGAAGGCGAGCGGCACGCCGACGAGGTCGACGAGCAGCCAGGCGAACCAGAACTCGACGAGCCCCCGGGCCTGGGCGACCATCGCCGCGAGGGTGCCGGTGAAGATGTAGGCGTCCGGCCAGGGGTTCCAGGACAGCGAGGGGACGAGGGTGAACAGCCCGCCGACGGCGAGCGTCCCCGCGGCCGTGCCCGCCGCGAGCAGTCCGCGCTCGCGCCAGGTCGCGAACCGCACGGCGATGCTGCCGTCCTGCGCCTTGCGGCTGCCGAGCCGCCACTGCCGCCAGCCCCACAGCGCGACGCCGATGACCAGCAGTTGCTTGCCCACGCCGCCGGACAGCTGCGCCGAGGCGTAGGCGACGACGAGCACCAGCCCGGACAGCAGTTGCGCCGGCCAGGTCCATATGGAGCGGCGCCAGCCCAGCGCGAGGGCGAGCAGGCCGATCGTGTTGCCGATCATGTCGGACCAGATGACGTGCTGTCCGAAGGCGTGGAAGGCGGTGCCGTCCAGCCAGTCCACGGCGCTCACTTGGCGGCCTCCGCGGTGTGCGCGCCGGCGCCGAGCAGCCGCTCGACGTACTTGGCGAGGACGTCGACCTCGAGGTTGACCGGGTCGCCCGGCTGCTTGATGCCGAGCGTGGTCAGGCCGAGGGTGGTGGGGATGAGGCTGACGGTGAAGGAGTCGCCGGCCGCCTCGACGACGGTGAGGCTGACCCCGTCGACCGTGATCGAGCCCTTCTCCACGACGTAGCGGGCGAGCCCGGGCGGCAGTGTGATCCGTACGATCTCCCACTGCTCGCCGGGGATCCGCTCGGAGATGACGCCGGTTCCGTCGACGTGTCCCTGCACGAGGTGGCCGCCGAGCCGGCCGCCGAGGGCCATGGGGCGCTCCAGGTTGACACGGCTGCCGGGGACGAGGCTGCCGAGGACGGAGCGGTTCAGGGTCTCGGCCATCACGTCGGCGGTGAACTCGCCGCGGGCGGTGTCGGTGACGGTCAGGCAGACCCCGTTGACGGCGATGGAGTCGCCGTGCCCGGCGTCCTCGGTGACCAGCGGGCCGCGCAGCCGCAGCCGGGCCGCTCCGCCGGGCTGCGGCTGCGGGCCGCCGTCCCCGTCGATGTGCTCGACGGCGACGACCTCGCCCAGTTCTTCGACGATTCCGGTGAACACGTCAGCTCTCCTCGGAGGCGGGTGCGGTGGCGGGTGGGGCGGGGAGTACGGGTACGGCGGTGAGGCGCAGATCCGGGCCGATGCGGTCGGCGCCGGTCACACGGAGCCGCAACGCCTCGGCGATCGTGCCGATTCCGGCGTCGGCCAGGACGTGCGGCCCGGCACCGAGCAGCGCGGGCGCCAGATAGCCGACGACCTGGTCGACGGCGCGGGCCGCGACGAAGGCTCCGGCGAGCGTCGGCCCGCCCTCCAGCAGCACCGAGCGCACATCGCGCTCGTACAGGCCGCGCAGCAGGGCGGGGATGGAGAGCCCGGTGCCGCCGGGTGCGCGCGGCAGCCGGACGACCGGGGCGAGGCCCTCGATGCGGGACGCGTCGGCGTCCTCGGCGACGGCGATCAGGGTGGGCGCGCTGCCGTCCAGCACCCTGGCGCCGGGTTTGACGGCGGAGGCGCTGCTGTCGACCACGACACGCAGCGGCTGGGTGATCTCGCTGTCCAGCAGCGCCGCGTCGCGGGCGCCGAGGTGCGGGTCGTCGGTGCGGGCCGTGCCGGAGCCGACGACGACGGCGTCGGCCTCGGCGCGCAGCCGGTGCACGTCGGCGCGGGACCCGGGCGAGGTGATCCAGCGGCTGGTCCCGTCGGCGGCCGCGCTCCGGCCGTCGAGCGTCGCGGCGTACTTCCACCGGACGAAGGGCCGGCCGCGGCGTACGGAGGTGAGCCAGGCGATGTTGCCCTCCTCGGCCTCCTCCGCGAGCAGCCCGCCCTCGACGTCGATCCCGGCGGCGGCGAGCGTGGCGGCGCCCCCGGCCGCCTCGGCGTTCGGGTCGGCGACGGCGTAGACGACGCGGGAGACTCCGGCGTCGACCAGCGCCCGGGCGCAGGGGCCGGTGCGGCCGGTGTGGGCGCAGGGTTCGAGGGTGACGAGCGCGGTGCCGCCGCGGGCCCGTTCCCCCGCCTCGCGCAGGGCGTGCACCTCGGCGTGCGGGCCGCCGGCCCGCAGGTGGCTGCCCTCGCCGGCGGTCGCGCCGGAGGCGTCGAGGATCACGCAGCCGACGGCCGGGTTGGGGCTGGTGGAGCCGAGTCCGCGGGCCGCGAGCGCGATGGCGCGCCGCATGGCCGTGATCTCGGCCGTGGCTGCCGCTTGGGGGGCCACCGGGTCCTCCTGCCTCTACGGGCGGACTCCGGGGCTGTCGAGATGACAGGACGGGCGCGGCACAGCGGGGCGACGGGGCCGGGCCGTACGGCTCGCCCCTCACAGGAGGGTGGCCGGACCGCCGGGCGGCGGCGCACCGGTGCTCTGCCCGCCGCGCACTGCCTCCCATCCGGACTTTAACCGTCGGTCCAGGAATTTCACCTGGTCAACCGGCCGCTGGCTGCGGCCGGGTCGCGGACTTTAACCGCCGGTTCGGACTTTCACCGACCCCGGAGTGCGCTGACGTCACTGGTACGCGTCCAGTGTGCCACGCCGACGGGGCCGCCATACGGGTGGTTCCTGTGGGCTCACTCACGTCGGGTGGGGCGCCCGCTGCCGTCCGTGAGCCCCCGGACGGGCGCGCGGCGCCGCCCCGACCGGACCGGGAGCCGGGCGGGAACGGCCCCCGGAAGGCCGGCGTCCGCCCGGCTCCCGGCGCCCCTCGGGCCGCCGGCGGTCCGTACCCCGGCTCAGCCGGTGACCAGCTCGCACCACACCGTCTTGCCGCCTCCGGGCAGCAGCCGGTGCCCCCATTCCTTGCTCAGCGCGGCCACGATCGTCAGGCCCCGCCCGCTCTCCGCCGACTCCTCCGGCGCCACGGCGACGGGCGGGCGGCCGCTGCTGTCGGACACCCGCAGGTGCAGCAGCGGTCCGTCCCGCTCCAACTCCAGCGCGAGCGGCTCTCCACCGCCGCCCGAGCCGTGCTGCACCGCGTTGGTGACCAGCTCGCTCACCAACAGCTCCGCGACCGTGCGGGTGTCCTCGGGGACCCGCCAGGCGGACAGTGCCGTACGGGTGTGCCGGCGGGCGAGTGCCGGGGCGGAGTCGGTCGCGGATAGTTCGAAGCGTGAGGAATGTCCGGAGGCCACGTGTCGAGCCTGACCCCGTACGGCTACGCTCGACTACGGGGAGTCACCCAACCGCTGCGCTGTTGGATTCCGCACGGTGCTTCCCGCACGGAGAACCGGACCACCGACCAACCGGACCAACCGGCCTGAAGACCGGAAGACCGGAAGACCGGAAGAGGGGACGCCCGTGGTCGCACCGCGAGAGCTCGACCCGACCTCGTCGGTGCTCGCCTTCTTCGGCAGCGAGCTGCGCCGTCACCGCACGGCCGCCGGTCTGAGCCAGGACCGTCTGGGTGAGGTCGTCAACTACACCGGCTCGCTGGTCGGCCAGGTCGAGACCGCCCGCCGCAGCCCCAGCCGCGACTTCGCCGAACGGGTCGACGCCGCCCTCGGCACCGACGGCGCGCTCAGCCGGCTCTGGCCGCTGGTCAACCGGGACAGCCACCCCGCCTGGTTCCGGGGCTACGTCCAGCTGGAGAAGTCCGCCACCGGCATCCGTTCCTTCCAGCCGCAGGTGGTGCACGGGCTGCTCCAGACGGAGGGCTACGCCCGCGCGCTGCTCTCCACGCTCAAGCCGGACGACCTCGCGGACCGTCTCGCGGCCCGGCTGGAGCGGCAGCGCATCCTGGACCAGAACAAGCCGCCCCGGCTCTGGGTGATCCTCGACGAGGCCGTGCTCCGCCGCACCGTCGGCGGCCCCGACGTGCAGCGGGGCCAGCTGGCGCACCTCGTGGCCATGGCCGCCCGCTCCCGGGTCGTCCTCCAGGTGCTCCCGTTCTCGGCCGGGGCCCACCCGGGGGTGGACGGGGCGCTGACCCTGCTGTCCTTCACGGACGAGCAGGACGTCGCGTACTGCGAGGGGTACGGCAGCAGCCAGCTCATCGACTCCGCTCCGGAAGTCGAGGAATGTGACTTCCGATACGATCTTGTCCGCGCGGCTGCGCTGTCGCCCGACGCCTCGGTCGGCATGATCGTGACGGTGATGGAGGAACTATGAGGAAGACTCCGGAGTCGGCAGGCTCGGCAGGCGCCTCGTGGCGCAAGTCCAGTCACAGCGGCGCGCAGGGCGGCGAATGCGTGGAGATCGCCGTCTCGGGGGCGCCCGCGGCCCGGGTGGCCGTGCGGGACTCCAAGGATCCGGACGGCCCGCGGCTCACGGTGGGCTCGGCGGCGTGGGCCGACTTCCTGCGCTTCGCGGCCCCGCGGGGCTGACGCTCCGCCCGCAGCGGACCGCCCCGGCCCGGCACGCGCCACCGGCGGCAGGACACCGGCTCGGGACGGCCGGGCACGGCTGTACATGCGGATGTACGTACAGCGGTACGTGCGCCGTGCGGCCGCACATGCGTCCCGGCACGGCACGGCGGGGACGCCGCGGGGGGCCGCCGCCCGGTCCGGTCAGTCCCTGCCGGCGCGCCGGCCGCCGTTCCCGCCCGGTCCCTTCCCGCCCGGCTCGCTGCCGTCCGTGCCGTCGCTGTGGGGAGCCGCCCCCTCATCGTGGGAGGCGGCCGCTTCTCGGGAGGCGGCCCCGTTCTCGTACGAGGTGGTGCCCGCGTCGAGCAGCGGCTCCTGGGTCTTCAGGTGCGCCGGGGCCAGGGCGCGAAGCACATGGAAGCCGCTCAGCACGACGACGGTGCCGAGCGCGATGCCGCTCAGCTCGAAATTGTCGCTGATCTTCAGGCTGACGCCGCCGACGCCGATGATGATGCCCGCCGACACCGGCACGAGGTTGAGCGGGTTGCGCAGGTCGACCTTGTTGTGCACCCAGATCTGCGCGCCGAGCAGGCCGATCATGCCGTACAGGATGACGGTGATGCCGCCGAGGACACCGCCGGGGATCGCGGCCACGACGGCGCCGAACTTGGGGCAGAGGCCGAACAGCAGGGCGAAACAGGCCGCGGCCCAGTAGGCGGCGGTGGAGTAGACACGGGTCGCCGCCATGACGCCGATGTTCTCGGAGTACGTGGTGGTGGCCGGGCCGCCGACCGCTGTCGACAGCACGGTGCCCACGCCGTCCGCGGCGACGGCCGTGCCGAGCTGGTCGTCGAGCGGGTCACCGGTCATCTCGCCGACGGCCTTCACATGCCCGGCGTTCTCGGCGATGAGCGCGATCACCACCGGCAGCGCGACGAGCACCGCGGACCACTCGAAGGCCGGGGCGTGCAGCGACGGCAGCCCGATCCAGTCGGCCTCGCCGACCGCCGAGAGGTCGAGCCGCCAGTGGTCGACGGCCTCGGTGCCGCCGTTCACCGAGTGGATCTTCCCGAAGAGCAGATCGAAGAGCCAGGAGATGCCGTAGCCGAAGACCAGCCCGAGGAAGATCGCGACGCGGGACCAGAAGCCGCGCAGGCAGACCACGGCGAGTCCGGTGAACAGCATCGTGAGCAGAGCGGTCCACTGGTCCTGCGGCCAGTAGGTGGAGGCCGTGACCGGCGCGAGGTTGAAGCCGATCAGCATCACCACGGCGCCCGTGACCACCGGCGGCATCGCCGCGTGGATCACCCGTGCCCCGAACTTCCGCACCACCAGCCCGCTGAGGAAGAGCGCGACGCCGACCACCAGGATCGCGCCGGTGATCTCGGCGGCCCCGCCTCCCTGCGCCCGGATCACGGCGGCGACGCCGACGAAGGAGAGGCTGCACCCGAGGTAGCTGGGCACCCGGCCCCGGGTCGCGAGCAGGAAGACCATGGTCGCGACGCCGGACATCATGATGGCCAGGTTCGGGTCGAGGCCCATCAGCACCGGTGCCACGAAGGAGGCACCGAACATGGCGACCACGTGCTGCGCGCCCAGCCCTGCCGTGCGCGGCCACGACAGCCGTTCATCCGGCCGGACGACGGCTCCGGGCGCGGGGACCCGCCCGTCCCCGTGCAGTCTCCAGCCCAAGCCGAGGCCCATGAGTGCTCCGTTTCCGCTGTTGCGAGCGACCAAATCCCGCCAATGTTAATGGGCGGTAGCCCGGGCCCTCGGCCCGGGCGGACCGGGGGGCACACCGGCGGCGTGCCGACGTGCGCGGCGGCCGCCGCAGCAGCACGCTGGAACGCATGAACGAACAACCGCCGGTCGTCGTGCACCCGCCCGACGGGTCGGGCCGACGCCGGGTCGGGATACGCGGCCAGGACGTCGGCTCCGCCACCGGGCCGCGCGACCTGCTGGAGTTCCTGCGCCGGGCCGGGCTCGACCCCGACCAGATCGCCCTCGACGACCCCGCCCTGATCCGCTGGCGCGGCGGCGGCCCGGACGACTGGCCCGGCTCCCCGGGCTGACTCCCGTCCTGCCGGGCCGGAACCGTCGCATCCGCCCGGGCCGGAAGCGTCAACCGGGTCGTTCCGGCCGCGGAAATGCGGATGCCGGGCCGGGGAGGCTCTTGTTACCCTCGCTCCATGGCCAGCTGGTACTACTTCGTCTGATTCCGCCTCCCGGGAGCCCCGGACCGTCTCCCGCCCGCCGCTTCCGCGGCCGCGGCGACGTTCCGTGAACCGCTCCGGGGACGGCCGGTCCGCCGCGCGACAGCACCGCCGCGGGCCCATCACCTCGGGTGCGCCCCTGTACCGACGCCACCGGCGCTCCGCCGGCTGCCGCCGCCCGGGCTGCCCGCCGTCCCCGGCGCCCCGCTCCCTCTCGGTGTACCAGCGACCCCACTCCCGAGACGGCGGAATCCACCGTGCGCCAGCACCCTCGTCACGCCCCTGCCTCCGGCACGGCCGGCAGGACCACACCGACCCACCCGGCCGACCCGGGCCACCCTGCCGACGCGACCACCCCGGCGGCCCCGGCCACCGGCGCCCCGGCACCAACCACCCCGGCGGCCCCGGACCCGGACAAGTCCGGTTTCGGCCACCCCACCACGGGCGACCCTGCCCCGGGCGGCCCCACCCCGGGTGATACCGACTTCGGCCGCCGCGCCCCTATCAGGCCCGAGCAGATCGCCGACGCGGCGGACGAGCCCGGCCCGGGCGACCGCCACCCCACCCCGGGCAGCCCCACCAAGGCCGGCCCCACCCCGGACAAGCCCGGTTTCGGCCACCCCACCACGGGCGACCCCACCCCGGGCGATTCCGGCTCCGGCTTCGCCCGCCGCGCCCCGGACCAGCCCACCCCGGGCGACTCCACCCGGGGCCACTCCGGCTTCGCCCGCCGCACGCCGGATCAGCCCGCCCCGGACCAGTCCGCCCCGGACGACACCGGCTTCCGCAACCCGGCCGCGGGCGAGCCGGACGCCGGGGCCGGCATGCCCCCGGCGTCCGGTGCCTTCCAGCTCGTCCTCGACGACGTCGTCCGCGCACCCGGCGGCCGGCCGCTGCTCGACGGCGTACGGCAGACCGCCGCGCCCGGCGAACGCATCGGCGTCATCGGCGAGAACGGCTCCGGCAAGTCGACCCTGCTGCGACTGCTCGCGGGAACCGAGGCCTCCGACGGCGGGCAGATCCTCGTCCGCTCCCCCGGTGGCACCGGCCATCTGCCGCAGACCCCCGACCTGCCGCCCGGCGGCACCGTCCAGGACGCCGTCGACCGGGCGCTGGCCGGTCTGCGCCGGCTGGAGGCCCTGCTCCGGCAGACCGAACGGGCGCTCGCGGACGCGTCTCCCGGGGAACTCGACGTTCTGCTGGCCCGGTACGGCGATCTGCTCGACGCCTTCGAGGCGCGCGACGGCTACGCGGCCGACGCCCGCGTCGACGCCGCCCTGCACGGCCTCGGCCTGGGCGCCGTCGAACGGCACCGCCCCCTGGGCACGCTGTCCGGCGGCGAACAGGCCCGGCTCGGCCTCGCCTGTCTGCTCGCCGCCTCCCCTCAGCTGATGCTGCTCGACGAGCCGACGAACCACCTCGACAACACCGCCCTGGACTGGCTGGAGGAACGGCTCCGTTCCCACCGCGGCACCCTCCTCGTCGTCTCCCACGACCGGCTCTTCCTCGAACGCGTCGCGACCGCCCTCTGGGAGGTCCACGCCGACCGCCGCACCGTCGTCCGGCACGGCGGCGGCTACGCCGGGTATCTGCGGGCCAAGGCCGCCGCCCGGCACCGCTGGGAGCAGCGGTACCGGGAGTGGACGGAGGAGCTGACCCGGCACCGGGAACTGGCCCGGAGCGCCGCCGGGCGGCTCGCCTCCGGTGGGCACGGCGGCGCCGGTCACCCCAACCAGCGGCATCAGCGCACCGTCGAGAAGCAGATCTCCTCCCGGGTGCGCAACGCCGGCGAGCGGCTGCGCCGCCTGGAACGCGACGCCGTACCCCGGCCCCCGGAGCCCCTGCGCTTCACCGCACGCCTCCGGTCCGGCGGGAACCCCGGCGGCCACGACCCGGCGGGCGACGGCCCGGACGACGACGGCACGCACAACGGCGGCACGGGCGACAGCGGCCCGGGCGACGGCGGCACGTGCGGCGGCCCGGACGGCGGCACGGGCGGCGGCCCGGACCACGGCGGGAAGGCGCTCCACGGAGCGGACGGCGGCACGGACCGGAGCGGCAGGACACGCCCCGGATCAGGCGGCGGCACGGGTGGCGACGGAGCGCCCGGGGGCGGCCCGGGCGACCGCTCGGACACCGGCGGCACGGACAAAGACCCCGCGGGCCGCGGGCGCGACGGCGGACAAGTGCTCGCCGGGGCGTACGGCGTCCGGGTCGGCGGCCGGCTCGACGTACCGGAGTTCACCGTGCGGCCCGGCGAGCGCGTGCTGGTCACCGGGCCGAACGGGGCCGGCAAGAGCACCCTGCTGCACGTCCTCGCGGGCGCTCTCCGGCCGGATGCCGGCGAGGTGACCCGCCCCGCGCGCACCGGTCTGCTCGCCCAGGAGACCCGTCCGGGCCCGGGCCGCCGCAGCCTGCTCGAGGCGTACGCGGAGGGGCTTCCCGGGGAGCCCGCCGAGCACCGCGACGCGCTGCTCGGCCTCGGGCTGTTCCGCCCGGCCGACCTGGCCGCCCCCACCCCGGCGCTGTCCCCCGGCCAACTGCGCCGCCTGGCGCTCGCCCGGCTGCTCCGCGATCCGGTCGACCTGCTGCTGCTCGACGAGCCGACGAACCATCTGTCCCCGGCGCTGGTGGAGGACCTGGAGGAGGCGCTGTCCCACTTCCCGGGCGGGCTGGTCGTGGTCTCGCACGACCGGATGCTGCGGCGCCGCTTCACCGGCCGCCGAGTGGCTCTGCGGGCGGGCCGGATCGAGGGCTGAGGGCGCCGCCCGCCGGCCGGCCGCGCCGCCCGCGGCACTGCTCGGTCCGGGCGGCGTCGTTGGTCCGTTCCGGTGGTGACCGGCCCGTACCGCGGGAAGGGCCGCCCTGCCCTGCCACGCTGGCCGGATGACGACGACCGGACACCGCACGCGGCCGGAACGAAGCGGCGTGCGGCACGTGCTGGACCGGATGCGGAAGCTGGACGCGGAGCTGCCGGCGCACGACGGCCTCGCCGTGTTCAACCGGGTGTATCTGGCCGTCACCGAGGACATCGCCCGGCGGTCGGCGGCGGGCTGGTTCCGGGACCCGCCGGCCGCGACGGCGCTCGGCGTGCGGTTCGCCGGGCTCTACCTCGCGGCGGTGGACGCCGCCGAGGCGGGGCGGCGTACGGCGGCCTGCTGGCGGCCGCTGTTCCAGCTGCGGCGCCATCCCGGGGTGCGGCCGGTGCAGTTCGCGCTGGCTGGGATCAACGCGCACATCGGGCACGACCTGGCGGTGGCCGTCGTCTCCACCTGCACGGCTCTGGGCTGTGAGCCGGAGCGGCTGCGCGGCGACTACGACCGGATCGACACCGTCCTGCTCGACCTGGAGGAACGCGTACGGGAGGAGCTGATGCCGGGCCCCGACCTGCTGGAGGTCGCGGACCCGCTGACGCATCTGACCGGATCGTGGTGCCTGGCTCGGGCGCGCGACGGTGCCTGGGCCGCCTCGGAGGTCCTGTGGGCGCTGCGCGGCTCGGCCACGCTGCGCGAGGAGTTCCGGGAGGGCCTGGATGCGACGGTCGGCATGGCGGGCCGCTTCCTGCTGACTCCCCTCGGCTGACACGGCCGCCGTCCCGGGCCGGACGAGAGGCGGGGGGCGGGGGTGGGTGACGGGGGCTCCGTGGGCACGATGGGGGTGATCGAAACCCCTTGAGGAGACGGAGAGTTCATGAGCGTGAAACTGGGCCTGGGCCTGCCGCAGATGGCGCAGTACGACCTCACGCGCGATGTCGCGGACATCGCGCGGACCGCCGAGCGGACCGGGTACGACAGCCTCTGGGTGCTGGAGCGGGTGCTGGTGCCGCGCAAGCCCCGGGAGGGCCTGTACGGGGTGCCCGGGCTGGAGTGGCCCGACGTCTACCGGGGCGTCGCGGACCCGCTGACGGTGCTGACGCTCGCCGCCGCCGCGACGGACCGGGTCCGGCTCGCCGGCAGCGTCCTCGTCTCCGGGCTGCACGCGCCGTTCCCGCTCGCCCGTTCACTGGCGACGCTGGACGCGGCGAGCGGCGGCCGGGTGGTGGCGGGCTTCGGCACCGGCTGGTCCACGGACGAGTACCGGGCCGCGGGGGTCACCGAGTTCGCCCGGCGCGGGGCCCAGCTGGACGAGTTGCTCGACATATGCGCGGCCGTGTGGGGCCCGGACCCGGTGGCGTACGAGGGTTCGTACTCCTCGATCGCCCCGGCCGACGTCGGCCCCAAGCCCGCCCGGCCCATTCCGGTGTATCTGGCTGCCTCCGGCGGTCCCGCGCTCGCGCGGGTGGCACGGCGGGCGGACGGCTGGCTGCCCGTCGGCCTGACCGGACCGCAGCTCAGGGCTCAGCTGGCGGGGTTGCGGGAGCTGACCGCGGCACAGGGGCGCGACCCGGAGTCCCTGGGCGTCAGCCTGCGCGGCAACGTCCGCCTCGGCGAGCCGCTGCCCGAGGAGGGCCGCGCGCCGTTCACGGGCAGCACGGAGCAGATCGCCGGGGATGTCGCCGCGGTGGCGGAGGCGGGGGCGCAGGAGGTGCTGCTGGACGTGCAGTCCGGCTGCCGGGACGCGAAGGAGCTGGCCGACCGCGCGGAGGAGCTGTACTCGGCCGTACGGGCGGCGGGCGCCTGACCGGCAGTGCGCCCGTGCCCCGCGCGGGTGGCCGCGCCCGGCCGGCCCGGACCCATGCCCGGGGCCGGCCGGGCAGCCGGGCAGCCGGGCAGCCGGGCGGACGAACGACCGTCGGCGGCCCGGACAGCCGGCGGCCCACTGACAGCCGATCGTCCGGGCAGCCGATCGTCCGAGCAGCCGGCGGCCCGGCGGTCAGTCGTCCGGCAGTTCCACCGGCGCGATCTCGTCGTAGACGTCGCCGGGGCCCGGGTTGGCCGGGTCGGTGGCGCCGCCGAAGTGGTGCATGACGCCCCAGACCGCGTTGAGCGCGGTCTGCACGGCGCCCTCGGCCCAGCCCGCCGTCCACGAGATGTCGTCGCCCGCGAGGAAGAGGCCGCGCCGGTCCGCGGGGAGGCGGTCCTGCATGAAGTGGGTGAACAGCCGCCGCTGGTAGCGGTAGTGGCCCGGCAGGTTGGCCTTGAAGGCGCCCATGAAGTAGGGCTCGTTCTCCCAGGACACGGTGACCGGGTTGCCGATGATGTGCTTCCGGATGTCGACCTTCGGGTAGATCTCGCCGAGCGACTTGAGCATGACCTCCATCCGCTCGCCCGCGTCCAGCGGCAGCCACTTGAGGCTGTCGTCGCACCAGGTGTACGAGAGGCAGATGACCGCGGGCCGGTCCGGGCCGTTGTCGAGCAGATACGTGCCACGGGTCATGCGGTCGGTGAGCGTCATGCTCATCGTGTCGCGGCCGGTCGGCTCGCCCTTCTCGTCGACGGCCGGGTCGAGCCAGAACGGCCGGTCGACCGGCACGAACAGCTTGGACGACTCCATGTAGTGGGTGCGCTCGATCGCCGTCCAGTGGTCGATCGGGAAGAGCGCGTCATCACAGTCGATCTTGGACAGCAGCATCCAGCTCTGCGCGGTGAAGACCGCCGCGCGGTAGGTGCGGATGTCGCCGGTGGCGTCGGTGACAGTGACGCGGTTGCCCGCGGTGCGGTGCAGCCGGGTCACGGCGGGGCGCGGTTCGCCGCCCGGGTGCAGGGCCGCGAGGGAGGTGCCGTGCGGCCAGTGCACGGTCTTCTGCGGCTCGTGTTCCCAGAGCCGCAGCGGAAGCTGCTGGCTGCCGCCGACGATCCCGCGGTGGTCGTCGTCCGCGCCGGTGTAGACGACGCGGAGGATCTCCAGGATGGAGTTCGGGAAGTCGGTGTCCCAGCCCCCGGTGCCGAAGCCGACCTGGCCGAAGATCTCGCGGTGCCGGAACGACTTGAAGGCGGGCGAGTCGCAGAGGAACCCGTAGAAGGTCTGGTTGTCCAGCTTCTCCACGAGCCGGGACCAGATCTCGCGGATCCGGGGGATGTCGCGCTCGCGCAGGGCCCGCTGCATGCCGGAGAAGTCCGCGCCCTCCTCCAGACAGGCGTTCCAGGCGTGCATGACCTGCGTGTAGACCTCGGGGAGGTCGTCGAGGGTGCGCGCGTAGTGCGTCTCGCCCTTGAGGTCGACGACCGTGGAGGGGGTGTCGGGGGCGAGGGGGTTCGGGAACGGCTTCGTGGTCAGGCCGGCGAGGTCGACGTAGTGCTGGAAGGCGGTGGAGGACGGCGGGAAGCGCATGGCGCCCATCTCGGCCGTCAGGGCTCCCTCCTCGCCCTCGGCGGAGCAGCCGTCGAAGGTGACGGTGCGCAGCCGGCCACCGATCCGGTCGGCCTCGTAGAGGACGGGCCGGAGGCCCGTCTTCATCAGCTCGTACGCGGTGACGATGCCGGAGAGCCCGCCGCCGATGACCGCGACCTCGGTGCCGTGCTCGGTGGCGGGTATGTGGCCGAGGCCGGCGGGGTGGGCCAGGTAGTCGTCGTAGGCGAACGGGAAGTCCGGGCCGAACATCGTGATGGGCGGCGCGGCCTGGGCCTCGGCGTGCTGCTCGTCGTGGACGGCGGTGGGCACGGACGTCATGGGCGTCGGGTCTCCTACGGGGGTGTGCGGTGACGGGTGTGCGGTGACGGTTGCGCGGTCGGGCGGGCTGAGATCCCGGCCCGCCCGCGTTGGCCGGTGGCGTGCGGTGGACGCCGCCCGGGCCGGTCTCAGCTCCGGGCCAGGGAGCCGTACAGCTCGGGACGCCGGTCGTCCAGATAGGCCGTCTCGGCGCGGGACGCCACGACGACGGCCGGGTCGGCCTCGGTGACGAGCAGGTCCTCGGTCAGACCGGCCCGGGCCCGGACGGTGCCGTCCGGGGCGGCGAGGCAGCTGAGGCCGGCGAAGTGGAAGTCCCCCTCGGGGCCGCAGCGGTTGGCGTACGCGATGTGGAGTTGGCTCTCGTACGCGCGGGCCGGCAGGAGCGTGTGCGCGACGAACTCGTACGGGCGCATCAGCGCGGTGGGGACGAGCAGCAGTTCGGTGCCGGCCAGCGCGTGCGCCCGGACGTTCTCCGGGAACTCGACGTCGTAGCAGACGAGCAGGCCGAGCCGGGTGCCGTCGAGGACGGCCTGCACGACGGGGGTGTCGCCCGGGGTGAACCACCCCTGCTCGAAGTCCCCGAAGAGATGGGTCTTGCGGTAGCCGGCGAGCGTGCCGCCGTCGGGGCCGGTGAGCCGCACGGCGTTGTACAGGCGGTCCCCGTCCCGCTCCGGATATCCGCAGCCGATGGCGATGCCGTGCTCGGCCGCCGTCTTTGCGATCCGCTCGGCGGAGGGCCCGTCGGCGGGCTCGGCCAGCTCCGGCAGCGCGTCGCCGACGGCATAGCCGGTGAGGAACAGCTCGGGGGTGAGCAGCAGCCGGGCACCGGCGGCGGCGGCGCGGCGGGCGGCCTCGTCCAGGACCCGGAGGTTTCCCGGCACGTCACCGGGGCTTCCGGAACTCTGGAGCAGGGCGGTGCGCAGCGGCGGCATGGCGGTCCTCGGGAGGTACGAAAGGGGCGCTGGGGGGACGTATCGACGGTACGTTCGGCCGCAGTGGCCGGACAAGCCGCCTCCGTTGCCGCCGGGGCGCGATCCGTTGCGTACGGACACCGGAATACGGCGATTCGTTGCGCGGGAGCGGTCAGGGTGGTTGTGACGGACGTGCGGAGGTGCGGGACGTGCGCGACGAAGCCGGTCCGGGGACGTCGGTGCGGGGAGACCGGTGCGGGGAGACCGGTGCGGGGAGACCGGTACGAGGAGGCCGGGTGTCCGGAAGGCCGGGCCGCGGGTCTCAGCCGGGCGCGCCCGAGGAGTAGCGGCGCAGCAGCGGTGAGAGGACGAGGACGGACTTGGTGCGTTCGACGAACGGCTCGCCGGCGATCCGCTCCAGCACCTGCTCGAAGTGGCGCATGTCGGAGGCGAAAATCTGGGCGATGGCGTCCGCGTCACCCGTCACGGTCGACGCGGACGCCACCTCCGGGTAGCGCGCCAGGCCCCGGTGGATGGCGTCCGGTGAGGTGTGGCGGCGGCAGTATAGCTCGATGAAGCCCTCGGTCTCCCAGCCGAGCGCCACCGGGTCGACCCGGACGGTGAAGCCGGTGATGGCGCCTTCGGCGCGCAGCCGGTCGACGCGGCGTTTCACGGCGGGGGCGGACAGGCCGACCTCCGAGCCGATGTCGGCGTAGGAGCGTCGGGCGTCCGCGGCGAGGGCGTGGACGATGCGTTCGTCGAGGTCGTTCAGTCGCACGGCGGGTGGTTCGCTTCTCTGCTGGTACGGGCCTGACCGGGCGCGGCACGGCGGGCCGCACCCGCAGTAGAACACGGCCGCCGCGCCGGGCGCCGCCGGCCGCGGCCGGAGCCCTCC
>NZ_WHPN01000302.1 GCF_009735685.1 Streptomyces lycii
CCGGTGATGTACATCTCTCCGGGTACGCCCGGCGGTACCGGACGCAACGCCCCGTCCAGCACGAAGACCCGGGTGCCCGCGATCGGACGGCCGATCGGCGGCGTCACGGCGCCGGACAGCGGGCCGCTCATGGTGGCGCAGACGGTGGTCTCGGTGGGGCCGTACTGATTGATCATGCGCCGGCCCGCGGACCACTGTTCCACCAGGGCGGGCGCACAGACCTCGCCGCCCACCGACAGCGTCATGCCCTCCGGCAGGGCGTCGTCCGGCAGTGCCGCGAGGACGACGGGCGGTATGCCCGCGTGCGTGACGCCGTGTCTCTTCAGCACGGTCACCAGGCCGTCGCCGGGGAGCAGATCGGCGGCAGGGGCCATGACCAGACAGGCCCCGGAGAGCAGGGACATCCACACCTCCATCGAGGCCACGTCGAAACTGGGCGAGGCGAACTGCAGCACTCGGCTGTCCGGCGTGATGTCGGCCGCAGCGATCGCGGCACGCGCCGTGTTCAGGAGGCCGCTCTGCCGGACGACGACACCCTTGGGGCGACCGGTGGACCCGGAGGTGTAGATGACGTAGGCGGGATGTTCCGGGCCGAGGGGCGTGCGGCGGTCGTCGTCGGTGAGGTTCTCCGGCGGTTGTTCCGCGAGTGCGGCCCGGGTGGCCGGGTCGTCGAGGAGGAGCCGCGGCGCGCCGCGGCCGGGGATGTCCTCGGTGACGGACGTGACGGTGAGGATCGCGGAGGGTGCGGCGTCGTCCAGCATGTACGCGAGCCGGTCGGCGGGGTAGCCGGGGTCGAGGGGGACGTAGGCGGCGCCTGCTTTGAGGACGGCGAGGAGGGCGACGACGAGTTCGGCGGAGCGGGGGAGGGCGACGCCCACGCGGTCCTCGGGGCCCACGCCGTGTCCGGTGAGTGAGCGTGCGAGCCGGTTGGCCCGCCGGTTCAGTTCCCCGTACGTCAGCTCCTCGTCGCCGAAGACCACCGCGACCGCCCCGGCCGAGCGCGCCGCCCGCGCCTCGAACGACTCCGCCAGCGCGCCGTGGTCCGTGCCGGGGCGCTGCCCCGCCGCGCCCCCGCCGGTCAGCTCGGCCAGTTCCTTCGGCGGCAGCACGTCGAGCTGTCGCAGCGGTGCCCGGGGGGCCGTCTCCAGAGCGGTGGTGACGGCGTCGAGGGCGGTGTGCAGATAGCCGCACACGGCCCACGGGTCGATGGACGCCGCCGCCTGGACCATCAGACGCAGCTCCGTGCCCAGGTCGTCGACCGCCGCCGTGAGCGGATAGTTGGTGCGTTCGCGGGCGTGCAGCCACTCGGCGCCGTCGATCGGCGGCGCCGCGGGCTCCGTACCCGAAGCGGTGCTGTAGCGGTAGTTGAAGAGCGAGGTGAACAGCGGCGTCCGGGGGCCGACGGCACCGGCCCGCTGCGCCAGTGTCAGCGGCGCGTGCTCGTGCACCAGTACGTCGGCCAGCTGCCCGTGCATCGCCCGTGCCGCCTCCGCCACCGACACCCCGCCGACCGCGGCGCGTACCGGAAGCGTGTTGATGAACAGCCCCGGCACCCGGTCCGCCCCGGCTCCGGCCTGGAGACGGCCGAACACGACCGTGCCGAACACCACGTCGTCCCGCCCCGACAGCGCCGCGACGACCCGCGCCCACGCGACGTGGAACACCGTGGCCGCGCTCACGCCCAGGCCGCGCGCCGCCTCCCGTACCCGGGCGGCCAGCTCGCGGTCGACCGCGAGCGACGCCTCCGCCACATCACTGCCGTCACCGCGGACCTCCAGCACCCCGTACGGGGCCGTCGGTTCCGTCACGTCCCCCAGCAGCGCCCGGAAGTACGCCTCGTGCTCGTCCCGGGACATCCGCAGCCGGGCCTGCGCCACGAAGTCCCGGAACGGCAGCGGTTCGGCCAGCTCGTGTCCCCGCCCGGCCCGCAGGACGCCCACCTCGTGCGCCACCACGTCCAGCGAGGTGTGGTCGCCGATGAGGTGGTGGAAGCGGTACAGCACCAGCCAGCGGCCCGTACCGGTGTCCCGTCCGACGTGCAGGTCCAGCAGCGGGGCGTGCCCGAGGTCCATCGGCCGGTTCCACCGGGTCCGCAGCTCCTCGACGGCCTCGCCGCCCGTCGCCGTCAGCGGCACCTCGGTGACACGCAGCGGCGCTTCGCGCAGCACCACCTGCACGGGCTCGGGAAGCCCCTCCCACACCACGGCCGTCCGGAAGATGTCGTGCCGTTCGACCACGCGCCGCAGCGCCGCCACGAAACCGTCGAGCGCCGCACGCGAACCGAAGCCGAGGACCGCGGTCACCACATACGTGTCCCCGCCCGCCGCTGCACCGCCCTCCGCCGGGGTGTCCGCCCCGGCCGGCCCGTCCTCCGCGTCCAGCAGGTGGTGGAAGAAGATGCCCTCCTGGAGCGGTGCCAGCGGATACACGTCCGCCACGTTCCGCGCCCCGCCGGGAACCGCCGCCGCCACCCGCTCCAGCTGCGCCGCGTCCAGACCGGCCAGCGGCACCATCCCGGGCGTGAGCACGTCCGTGCCCGCCGCCGGGATCCCGTTCGGCGGCACCCGTACGTCCGACCGGCCCGCGGCCGACGCCAGGCTCGCCACCGTCGGCGCGGTGAACAGCGTCCGCACGTCCACCGCGATCCCGCGCGTCCGCAGCCGTTCCACCAGCGAGACGGCGGACAGCGAGTGCCCGCCCAGCGCGAAGAACGAGTCGTCGACGCCGACCCGCTCCACGCCGAGAACCTCGGCGAAGGCCCGGCACATCGCCTCCTCTCGCGCGTCACGCGGCCCGCGGCCCGTACCGGCGGGAGCGGCGTCCGGGGCGGGGAGGGCCTTCCGGTCGAGCTTTCCGTTCACGGTCAGGGGCAGTTCGTTGAGGAGGATGAGGGCTGAGGGGGTCATGTGGTGGGGGAGGAAGGTGGTGAG
>NZ_WHPN01000303.1 GCF_009735685.1 Streptomyces lycii
CCTCGGAATCCCGGCCCGTACCGACCGCCCGTACGGACAGGTCCGTACGGAACCGGGCGGGTCAGCCGACCGGAAGCGACAGCGGGAGGCCGCCGAGCAGCGCCGCGAGCGGCTTCAGGGCCCCGGCCACGGGGCTGTCCGCGGCCTTGGGGGCGGCCTGCGGAGCGGCCTTGGCCGGGGCGGGGGCGGCCTCGCCCTCCACGGCGTCGGTGACCGGCCCGAGCCCGGCGGTGCCGGCGGCGAGAGCCTCGGGCGCACCCGCGGGCAGGGCGGCGACGCCCGGCACGGAGGTGAGGGCCGGGGCGGCCGTGGCGGTGCCCGCGGCGGCCATCGCGATACCGGCGCCGAGCACGGCGCCTCCGAGAATCCTGGCAGTTGCCTGCTTCATCGACATACATCCTCATGCTGGGGGGAGAGTTGAGCGGCGCCGCGGACACGCGAAAAGCACACGGTCCGTGACCGCGGTTCACCGCAACGTAACCACCGGGCCCCGGCGCCGCAAACCTCCACGCCGGAGGAGTCCGTCCCGCCCCACCGCCCCGCCGGGACGTCCGGGATCGTCCCGGCTCAGCTCACGGCGCCCGTGGAACCGCTGGTGACAGCGGGTCCGGCGGCCGGGTCGCGGAACAGCCACTCGGACTTGAGTTCGGCATAGCCGGGCTTGATCACGTCATTGATCATCGCGAGACGTTCATCGAAAGGAATGAACGCCGACTTCATCGCATTGACGGTGAACCACTGCATGTCGTCGAGCGTGTAGTGGAAGGTCTCCACCAGCCGCTCGAACTCGGTGCTCATGCCCGTCCCGCTCATCAGCCGGTTGTCGGTGTTCACCGTCGCCCGGAAGTGCAGCTTCCGCAGCAGTCCGATCGGATGCTCGGCGTACGAGGCGGCCGCGCCCGTCTGGAGGTTGGAGGTCGGGCACAGCTCCAGCGGGATCCGCTTGTCGCGGACGTACGAGGCGAGCCGGCCGAGCTTCACCTCGCCGTCGGCGGCGACCTGGATGTCGTCGATGATGCGGACGCCGTGGCCCAGCCGGTCCGCGCCGCACCACTGGAGCGCCTGCCAGATCGACGGCAGCCCGAACGCCTCGCCCGCGTGGATGGTGAAGTGGTTGTTCTCCCGCTTCAGATACTCGAACGCGTCAAGGTGCCGGGTGGGCGGGAATCCGGCCTCGGCGCCCGCGATGTCGAAGCCGACGACGCCCAGGTCGCGGTAGCGGTTGGCGAGTTCGGCGATCTCCAGGGAGCGGGCGGCGTGCCGCATGGCGGTCAGCAGGGCGCCGACCCGGATCCGGTTGCCGTCCTCGCGGGCCCGGCGCTCCCCTTCGCGGAAGCCCTCGTTGACCGCCTCGACGACCTCTTCGAGGCTCAGCCCGCCCTCGAGGTGCTGTTCGGGGGCGTAGCGGATTTCGGCGTACACCACGCCGTCGGCCGCCAGGTCCTCCGCGCACTCGGCGGCCACCCGGAACAGCGCGTCCCGGGTCTGCATGACGGCGCAGGTGTGCGCGAAGGTCTCGAGATAGCGCTCCAGCGAACCGGAGTCGGCCGCTTCGCGGAACCAGCGGCCGAGCGCGTCGGGCTCGCTCTCCGGGAGGGCGTCGTAACCGGACGCGCGGGCGAGGTCCACGACGGTACCCGGGCGCAGGCCGCCGTCGAGGTGATCGTGCAGCAGCACCTTGGGAGCGCGGCGGATCTGGTCCGGGTCCGGGGTCTTGAGGGTCTGGCTCGTCATCTCCGCACTCTACCTCCTACGCGCGTAGATCGCCCGCCGGTTCGAGCTTCTGAAAGCCCGTGCGACCCCGCGCCGGGCAGGGGTCGAAAGATACGGAACGGTGACCGGCGGGACGGGCCGGGTACACCCGAATTTCTGTCATGGTTCTGCCATGGCTCAGCAAGGAGTGCCGGAGCGGGGAGCCCGGCTGGGGCGGGCGTTCGGCCCGGACGGGGCACGGCGGACGGTCGGCGGCGCGGTGCTGGTACTCGCGGACGGCGAGCCGGACGGCACCGGGCGCCAGTCGCCCCTGACGGCCGCGGCGGCCCGGGCGGTGGCGCGGCAGCTGGCCCGCGCGGGCCGCGCCGACGGACTCGTCGCCCACGTCGTCGGCTACCGCTGCCGGGGCTGGAACGGCGCGGCGGCCCATCCCGTCGAGGACGCCGCCTGGGCGGTGGAGGAGACCGTACGCCGCTACGGTGACGTCCCCGTGTGCCTGGCGGGTGCCGGGATGGGCGGCCGGGCCGCCCTGCTCGCCGCCGGGCATCCGGCCGTCACCTCGGTACTGGCCCTGGCCCCCTGGATGCCCGGCGAGGACAAACGGGCGCCGGCGCCCGATCCGGTGAAGCAACTGGCGGGCCGGCGCGTGCTGATGGTGCACGGGACGAACGACGAACGCGCCGAGCCGGAGTTCTCCTACCGGTTCGCGGAGCGGGCCAAGAAGGCCAACCGGGACGTCTGCCGCTTCGAGGTGCACTCGGACGGCCACCGGATGTACCAGCACCGGGCCGAAGTGCTGGCGCTGGCCACGGACTTCGTCATCGGTTCGGTGTTCGAGCGCGGATTCTCCCGGCCGGTGGAGGACGCCCTCGCGGCTCCGCCGCCGCTGGGGTTACGGATGCCGCTGGCGTCCGGCTTCGGGGCGTCGCTCCGCCGGAGCTGACCCGCCGCCGGAGCGTGCCCCGCCGCGGTCCCGTACCCGCGGCGGCTGCTCCCCGGGGCGTCAGCGCGGCAGCAACTGCCCCCGGCGGGACAGCAGGAAGCGCTTGAAGGCCGCCACCGGAGGCGTGTCCGGGTGTCCGTCGAGCCAGGCCACACCGATCTCCCGTACGGCCCGCGGCGCCGTCACCGTCAGTTCCACCACCCCCGGGCGGGGCACCGCCGGGGGCGGCAGCAGCGCCACTCCCAGATCGGCGGCGACCAGGCCGCGCAGCGTCTCGGCCTCCTCCCCCTCGAAGGCGACGCGCGGCCTGAACCCCGCCTCGGCGCACAGGGCGTCGGTGATGCGGCGCAGGCCGTAACCGGGCTCCAGGGTCACGAACGCCTCCTCGGCCGCCTCCGCGAGCCGCACCCGTCTGCGGCCCGCCAGCCGGTGGTGGTCCGGCACGACGAGGCGCAGCTTCTGCTCGTCGAGCCGGCGCGCGGCGAGATCGGGGGCGTCCGGCACCGGCGCCGTCAGGCACAGGTCGAGATCGCCCGCCCGGAGCCCTTCCAGCATCGCCTCGCCGTAGTTCTGCACGAGCTGGAAGCGGACGCGCGGATGGTCGGCGCGGAAGGCGCGGATCAGCCCGGGTACCGTCTCCGGGCCCAGGGTGTGCAGGAAGCCGAAGGCGACCTTGCCCGCCGCCGGGTCGGCGTCGGCCCGTACGGACTCGGCGGCGCGCTCCACCCCGGCCAGTGCCCGCTCGACGGAGTGCAGAAAGGTGCGGCCCGCCGGGGTGAGCGAGACGGTGCGGCCGTGCCGGGCGAAGAGCGCCACCCCGAGGTCGTCCTCCAACCGCACCATCGCCCGGCTCAGGGTGGACTGCGGTACGCCCAGCTCCCGGGCGGCGCGGGTGACGTGCTCGTACCGGGCCACGCCCGCGAACTGGGCCAGCCGCGGGGCGAGCAGCGCGGGCCAGGAGCCGGACTCCAGGCCGGCCGGGACCGGGATGCCGCCGGTGTCGGATCCGGAGCCGGGGGCCGGTCCGGCGCCACCCGCGCCCCGAGTTGTCACACGAGTGTCTTTGTTGTTGCTGTTCAATGACACGCACCCCTCTCACCTGCCGTCATGCGCCGTTGCATCGATTATCGCCATTCCGTGCATTGGACGCATGAAGCGACTGCCTCGTACGTTTCGGGTATGCCTCCTGCTGATACCGGGGCGTCCACCGTGATCCGTGTGGGCGCCTCCTCCTCGACGTCCCGGCCCCCGGCCCCGCGCGACCCGGGCGACGGCCCCGGCGCCACCGGACTCCACCCCGGCGGTCCCGGCTACCGCCGGATGAGCTTCGCTCTCTTCGCGGCCGGAGTCGCCACCTTCGCACTCCTCTACTCCACGCAGGCGCTGCTGCCCGCGATCTCCGCCGACCTCGGCGTGACGCCCGACGCGGCCAGCTGGACCGTGTCCGGCGCGACACTGGGCCTCGCGGCGGCCGTGCTGCCGCTCAGCGCGCTGTCCGAACGGTTCGGGCGCCGCACGATGATGACGGCCTCGCTCGCGGTGGCGGCGCTGGTCTCACTGCTGGTGCCGTTCGCGCCGGACCTCGGCTGGCTGGTCGCGCTCCGGGCGGTCCAGGGTGTCGCGCTGGCCGGGGTGCCGGCCTCGGCGATGGCCTTCCTCGCGGAGGAGGTCCGCCCGAAGGCGCTGGTCGGCGCCATCGGGCTGTTCGTCGCGGGCAACAGCATCGGCGGCATGTCGGGCCGCATCGTGACCGGCTGGGTGGCGCAGGCGTGGGGCTGGCGCGCGGCACTCGCGGCGATCGCCGCCGTCGCCGTGCTCTGCGCGGTCGTGTTCCGGCTGCTGGTGCCGCGGGCACGGCGCTTCCGCCCGGCGCCGACCGGCCCCCGGGCGCTGGCCCGTACCCTCGGCGGGCACCTGTCCGATCCGCTGCTGTGCCGGCTGTACGCGATCGGCGCGCTCTTCATGACCGTCTTCGGCGCGGTCTACACCGTGATCGGCTACCGGCTGGTCGGCGAGCCGTTCGGGCTGCCGCAGGGCATCGTCGGCTCCGTCTTCGTCGTCTACCTGGTCGGCACGGTCTCCTCGGCGGCGGCCGGCCGGCTGGTCGGCCGCCTCGGGCGGCGCGGCGCCCTGTACGGGGCGGTGGGCACGACGACCGCCGGACTGCTGGTCTCGCTCGCCGACTCGGTCGCCGCGGTGCTCGCCGGTCTGGTCCTGATCACCGCGGGCTTCTTCGCGGGACACGCGGTGGCGTCGTCGTCGGTGAGCCGCACGGCGACCACCGGCAGGGCGCAGGCCTCCGCTCTGTACCAGACGGCGTACTACGTCGGCAGCAGCGCGGGCGGCACGGCGGGCGCGCTCGCCTACCACACGGCGGGCTGGCCGGGGACGGTCGCGCTGGGGCTGGCGGCCATGGCGGCGGCGGCGGGCATCACGGTCTACGCGACGCGAAGGGCGCTGGCCGAGCGGAGGTGCCGGGCGGCGCATCCGGCGTGCGCGGGGCTCTGAGCACGGGGCAGCACAGCCGCAAGGCGGAACAGGCCGCCTCCCGGGACGGGAGGCGGCCTGTTCCGTGGGCCCGCCATGGGTGAGACCCCGGATGTCAGCTGACCACGAACACATCCGTGTCGATGACCACGTCGAACGGCTCCGGAAGACGTACCGGATCACCGAACTTCCCCGCCTGGAGCACTCGGTAGACATCCCCCTTCGGCTCCCCGAACAGGGTCACGGTCGGCCCGCCGGGTGCCCAGGCATCCACCAGCAGGTAGAGCGGGACACCTGCCTGGGCGTACCCCGCCGGTTTGCTGATCCGGTCCTGACCGGCATTCGTCCTGGACGTGATCTCCACAACGAGTTCAGCGACACCCGCAGGAATGTCGGTCCTCGCCGTGGCCAATGCCTCCTTGGGCATCACCGCGAGATCGGGAATGTAAATGCCCTGGCGCCCGGGCACGGCAACGCCCTGGGTCTGGAAAATGCCCCAGCTCCGAGGGATCACGGTGTAAAGCAGCCGCTGGATGTCGTCGGCAATGTTGTTGTGGTCACTGGACGCCGGTGGTGACACGGTGATGATCCCCTCGATGATCTCCACCTTGCACCCCTCGGGCCACTCCATCTCCTCCCGGAGACGGACGAGGTCCTCCCACCCGTAGCCGTCGGTGGGCCCCGGGTCGACGGTCAGTGCGCTCATGGCGGTCTCCTCAATCGGTACATCACCGATCCCAGCATGCCGAACGGGACCGGTGGCGGTCCACCGGTCCCGTTCACCCGAAAGAAGAAAGAGCAGCTCAGGCGATGCGGTCCAGCACCACCGGCGTCGGCTCGTACGCCGTGCCCGGCTCCGCGACAGCCACCGCGCCCTCCAGCGCCTCCACGGCGTAACCGAACTTCTCCGGGGTGTCCGTGTGCAGCGTCAGCAGCGGCTGTCCGGCGGTGACCGCGGCCCCCGGCTTCGCGTGCAGCTCCACGCCCGCGCCCGCCTGCACCGGGTCCTCCTTGCGGGCCCGGCCAGCGCCGAGCCGCCAGGCGGCCACGCCGACCGCGTACGCGTCGAGGCCGGTCAGGATTCCCGAGGCCGGGGCGGTGACCACGTGCCGGTCCCGGGCGACCGGGAGCGGGGCGTCGGGGTCACCGCCCTGGGCCGCGATCATGCGCCGCCAGTGGTCCATCGCGGAGCCGTCGGCGAGCGCCTTGGCCGGGTCGGCGTCGGGCAGGCCCGCCGCGTCGAGCATCTCGCGGGCGAGCGCCAGGGTCAGCTCGACGACGTCCGCCGGCCCGCCGCCCGCCAGCACCTCGACGGACTCGCGGACCTCCAGGGCGTTGCCCGCGGTCAGCCCGAGCGGGGTGGACATGTCGGTGAGCAGCGCGACCGTCCGCACGCCGTGGTCGGTGCCGAGCCCGACCATGGTGGCCGCCAGCTCGCGGGCGTCCTCGGCGTTCTTCATGAAGGCACCGGAGCCGGCCTTCACGTCCAGCACCAGCGAACCGGTGCCCTCGGCGATCTTCTTCGACATGATGGACGAGGCGATCAGCGGGATCGACTCGACGGTGCCGGTGACGTCGCGCAGCGCGTACAGCTTCCGGTCCGCCGGGGCGAGTCCGTCGCCGGCCGCGCAGATCACCGAGCCGACGTCCCGCAGCACGTCCAGCATCTCGCGGTTGGACAGCAGCGCGCGCCAGCCGGGGATCGACTCCAGCTTGTCGAGGGTGCCCCCGGTGTGGCCGAGGCCGCGCCCGGAGAGCTGCGGCACGGCCGCGCCGCACGCGGCGACCAGCGGGGCGAGCGGCAGCGTGATCTTGTCGCCGACACCGCCCGTGGAGTGCTTGTCGGCGGTGGGGCGGGGCAGCGAGGAGAAGTCCATCCGCTCGCCCGAGGCGATCATCGCGGCGGTCCAGCGGGCGATCTCCGCCCGGTCCATGCCGTTGAGCAGGATCGCCATGGCGAGGGCCGACATCTGTTCGTCGGCGACCTCGCCGCGGGTGTAGGCGTCGACGACCCAGTCGATCTGGGCGTCGGTCAGCCGGTTCCGGTCCCGCTTGGCGCGGATGACGGAGATGGCGTCCATCAGGTGGTTCAGCTTTCTGTCGGCGGTTGGGGACCGGCGGTGCCGGTGGGGCCGGAGGCGCGGTCGCGGTCCAGGTCCCGCGGGCCGAAGGCGTCGGGCAGCACCTCGCTCATCGGCCGGACACCGGAGACGGTGTCCACGAGCAGGTCCGGCCCGCCGTGCTCCCACAGCAGCTGCCGGCAGCGGCCGCAGGGCATCAGCCGCGCACCGTCCGGCCCGCAGCAGGTGAAGGCGGTGAGCCGGCCGCCGCCGCTCGCGACGAGCGCGGAGACCAGGCCGCACTCGGCGCAGAGGGCGACGCCGTAGGCCGCGTTCTCGACATTGCAGCCGGTCACGGTGCGGCCGTCGGCGACCAGCGCGGCGGCGCCCACCGGGAAACCGGAGTACGGGGCGTAGGCCCGGGACATCGCGTCCCGGGCCGCGCCGCGCAGCCGCTCCCAGTCGGGGCCGGCCGGGTCGTTGCCGGGCGTCATGCGGCCCGGCCGTTCCGGTGATTCATGCGCCCCGGGCCCTTCCGGTACGTCATGTGCCCTGGCCCTTCTGGTACGTCCTGCCGATGGCCTTGGGCGGCCGCAGCCGCTGCGCGGCCAGCGCGAGCACCAGCAGCGTGGCGACGTACGGCGTGGCCGCGACGAACTCGCGCGGCACGGCGTCGGTGAGCGCGTACCAGACGAGCAGCACCGCGGCGACGACGAGGCTCGCCACGGCCGTCTTCGTACCGGTGGTGCGGATCTTCCACAGAGCGGCGGCGATCAGCAGCACCACCACGAGCAGCAGCAGCGCGTGGACCGTGCCGCCGCCGCCGCGCAGCTGGAGGCTGTCCATGTAGCCGAACAGGCCCGCGCCCATCGCGACGCCGCCCGGCCGCCAGTTGCCGAAGATCATGGTGGCGAGGCCGATGTAGCCGCGGCCGCCGGTCTGGCCGTCGGAGTACATGTGCACGACGATCGCGAGGAACGCGCCGCCGAGCCCGGCGAGTCCGCCGGAGACCAGCAGCGCCGCGTACTTGTACGTGTAGACGTTGACGCCCAGCGACTCGGCCGCGACCGGGTTCTCACCGCAGGAGCGCAGCCGCAGGCCGAACGAGGAGCGCCAGAGCAGGAAGAACGTGCCGACGAAGAGGCCCGCGGCGACCAGCGTCAGCCAGGAGACGTTCGTGCACAGCCCGCGCGCGATGCCCGCCGCGTCGGAGAGGAAGAACCAGTCCTTGTTCTCCAGCGTGCCGAGCCAGTCGGAGATCCAGGGCACCGAGAACGTCGACATGTCCTCCATCGGCGGCGACTGCTTCTCGTTGCCGCCGGCCTGCGCGGCGGCGCTGCCCTCCAGGCCGAACCACAGCTTGGCCAGGTACTGGGTCACGCCCAGCGCCAGGATGTTGATCGCGACACCGGAGACGATGTGGTCGACGCCGAAGGTGACGGTGGCGACGGCGTGCACCAGGCCGCCGAGCGCCCCGCCGATGACTCCGGCCAGCGCCGCGGCCCACGGGCCGTGCTGCCAGCCGATCCAGCCGGCGCAGAACGCGCCGAGCATCATCATGCCTTCGAGGCCGATGTTGATCACGCCGGCCCGCTCCGCCCAGAGGCCGCCGAGGCCCGCCAGACCGATGGGCACGGCCGCCGTCAGGGCGCCGCCGTACTGGCCGGCCGAGGAGAGGTCACGGGCACCGGTGTACGCCTGGAGCAGGGAGATCAGCAGCAGGGCGGCGGCGATGACCAGCAGCACCATCGGATACGAGAGCCTGCGCCGGCCCTTCCCGCCGCCGTCCCCCGCCCTCGGTCCGCTCAGCCCTTGGGCGATCTTGGACAAGTTGGGCATGCTCACGCGGACACCTCCGCCTTGTCGGTCCTCGCCTCGGCGGCGAGCTGTTCGCCGACCTTGCGCTGCTGTGCCTTGAGTCCGTAGCGGCGGACCAGTTCGTAGGCGATGACGACGCACAGGACGATGACGCCCTGCATGACGCCGACGATCTCCTGGGCGTAGCCCTCGAATTCGAGCCGGCCGCCGGTCCGCTCCAGGAAGCCCCAGAGCAGCGCGCCGAGCGCCATGCCCACCGCGTTGTTGCGGCCGAGCAGGGCGATGGCGATGCCGGTGAAGCCGATTCCGGTCGGGAAGTCCGTGCCGTAGTTGTACGACTCGCCGAGCAGCGTCGGCATGCCGACCAGGCCGGCGACGACGCCCGACAGCACCATGCTGGTGACGACCATCCGCTTGACGCCGACACCGCTGGCCCGGGCGGCCTCCTCGGAGCGTCCGACGGTGCGCAGGTCGAAGCCGAAGCGGGTGCGGCCCAGCAGGTACCAGTAGAGGAAGCCGACGACCACGGCGACCACGATGAAGCCGTTGACCGGGTCTTCCTGGGTGGGGATGGAGAAGAAGTGCGCCGCTTCCGGGATGGGCTCGGTGTGGATCAGGTTGCCGTCCCGGACCGCGAGGCGCCCCTCGTGCAGGAAGTAGCCGATGATCGCGGCGGCGATGGAGTTCAGCATGATGGTGCTGATGACCTCGCTGACGCCGCGGGTGGTCTTCAGCAGGCCGGCGATGCCGGACCAGACCGCGCCCACGAGCATCGCGACGATCATGACGACCGCGATCTGGAGGAAGCCGGGCAGCGCGAGCGCGCCGCCGACGACGGCGGCGAAGAAGGCCGCGATGCGGTACTGCCCGTCGACGCCGATGTTGAAGAGGTTCATCCGGAAGCCGATGGCGACGGCCAGCGCGGACAGGAAGTACGGGATCGCCTTGTTGATGATGACGACCTGGCTGTCGCTCTTCGAGCCGTAGTCGACCATGATCGAGAAGGCCCGGAACGGGTCGTCACCGGTGGTCAGGAAGATCACCGAGGTGATGGCGAGCGCCGCGACGATCGCGAGCACCGGGGCCGCGACCGCCAGGAGCAGCTTGTCCTTGTCGATCTTCTTGCGCGGCGGCCGGTCCGCCACCGCCGTCTGCTGCCGGGGCTGCTCCTTCACCGGGTGTCACCCCCGTCCCGCTGCTCGCCGGGCTGGTCGCTGTCCTGGGCGGTGTCCCGCCCGTCCTCGTGTTCGAGGTGGCCGCTGGCCGCGCCGGTCATGGCCGAGCCCAACTCCTCCGGGGTGATGGTGGCGGGGTCCGCGTCCGCGACGAGGCGGCCGCGGTACATGACCCGCAGGGTGTCCGAGAGCCCGATCAGCTCGTCCAGGTCGGCGGAGATCAGCAGCACCGCCAGGCCCTCACGGCGCGCCTCGCGGATCTGGTCCCAGATCTGCGCCTGCGCGCCGACGTCCACGCCCCGGGTGGGGTGCGCGGCGATCAGCAGCTTGGGGTGGTGGCTCATCTCGCGGCCGACGATCAGCTTCTGCTGGTTGCCGCCGGAGAGGCTGGCGGCGGTGACCTCGATGCCGGGGGTGCGGACGTCGTAGTCCCGCACGATGCGGGCGGTGTCGCTGCGGGCGGCCTTGAGGTCGAGCCGGCCGCCCCTGCTGTTCGGCTCCTCGGTGACATGGCCGAGGATGCGGTTCTCCCAGAGCGGGGCCTCCAGCAGCAGGCCGTGCCGGTGCCGGTCCTCGGGGATGTAGCCGATGCCGTCCTCGCGCCGCTTCCGGGTGGACGCGCGGGAGATGTCGTCGCCGTCCAGGGTGATCCGGCCGCCGTCCGGGTCGCGCATCCCCATGACGGCCTCGACCAGTTCGGCCTGGCCGTTGCCCTCGACACCGGCGATGCCCAGCACCTCGCCCTTGCGGATGCCGAACGAGACGCCGTCGAGCACGGCCCGTACGACACCGTCGGAGTCGGTCGCCGAGAGATGCAGCCCGTCGACGTCCAGCATGACCGTGTCGGTGACGGTCGACTCGCGGGTCTCCGGCGAGGGCAGTTCGCTGCCGACCATCAGCTCGGCGAGCTGCTTGGGGGTCACCTCGGACGGGTGCACGGAGGCGACGGTGGTGCCGCGCCGGATGACGGTGATGTCGTCGGCGACGGACAGCACCTCGCCCAGCTTGTGCGAGATGAAGATGACCGTCAGGCCCTCGGCCTTCAGCTCGCGCAGGTTGTCGAACAGCGCGTCGACCTCCTGCGGGACGAGCACGGCCGTCGGCTCGTCGAGGATCAGCGTGCGGGCGCCGCGGTAGAGGACCTTGAGGATCTCCACGCGCTGCCGGTCGGCGACGCCGAGGTCCTCGACCAGCAGGTCGGGCCGGACGTTCAGGCCGTACGCCTCGGACAGCTCCATGATCTTGGCGCGGGCCCTGCCGGAGATGCCGTACAGCTTCTCCGCGCCGAGGACGACGTTCTCGGCGACGGTGAGGTTGTCGGCGAGCATGAAGTGCTGGTGGACCATGCCGATGCCGCGGCCGATGGCGTCGGCGGGACTGCCGAACGACACCCGGTCGCCGTCCACGGCGATGCTGCCCTCGTCCGGCTTCTGCATGCCGTAGAGGATCTTCATCAGGGTGGACTTGCCGGCCCCGTTCTCACCGACGAGGGCGTGGACGGTGCCCCGCCGGACCGTGATGTCGATGTCGTGGTTGGCCACGACACCGGGGAACCGCTTGGTGATGCCCCGCAGTTCTACGGCGGGCGCGCTGTCCGCGCGGGGGCTGCTGCTGGACGCTTTGATGGCGCACTCTCCTCGGGAAAGGGAGCGGGGACGGGCCGCCCGGCCAGGGCCGGACCTGACGGGGCGGCCGCCGAGGACGGGACGTAGGCGACGCTATCGTGCCGGGCGGACGCTACGCGCGTAGCGTCGCGTCCGCTGTTCGGCCCGGGGAGGGCCGCTGCCTTCCCCGGGCCGAAGCTCAGCCGGTGAGCGCGGCGGGTCAGCCCTTCGGCTGCTCGTCCACCTTGATCTCGCCGCTGATGATCTTTTCCTTCGCCTCTTCGATCTGCGGCATGATGTCGTCGATGTTGCCGCCGGACTTGGCGAGCCGGACGCCACCGTCCTTGAGGAGATAGGCGTTGGTGCCGGTCAGCGGCTTGCCCTCCTCGACGCTCTTGATCAGGTCGAACACCGCCACGTCGACGTTCTTCATCATCGAGGTGAGGATCGACTCCTTGTACTGCGCCAGCCCGGGCTGGAGGTACTGGTCGGAGTCGACGCCGATCGCCCAGGCGCCCTTCTTCTTCGCGATGGACTCGACGGAACCGGCGCCGGACTGGCCGGCCGCGGTGTAGATCACGTCGATGTCGCGGTCGAGCATGCCCTTGGCCTTCGCCTTGGCGGCGGCCGGGTCGTTGAAGCCCTTGTCGTTGTTCGGGTAGAGGTACTCCGGAACGACCTTGACGTCCTTCTTGGTCTCCTTCACGCCCTGGATGAAGCCCGCCTCGAACTTGCGGATCAGGGCGTTCTGGGTGCCGCCGATGAAGCCGACCTTGTCGGTCTTGGTCTTCAGCGCGGCGGCGACCCCGGCGAGGTAGGAGCCCTCGTGCTCGGAGAAGACCATGCTGTCGATGTTCTTGCCCTTGGCGACCGCGTCGACCACGCCGAAGGTCGTGTCCGGGAAGTCCTTGGCCACCTTGGTGATCGACTTCTCGTAGTTGAAGCCGACGCCGATGACGGGGTTGTAACCGGCCTCCGCGAGCTGGCTGAGCCGCTGCTCGCGGTCGGCCTCGGTCTCGTTGTTCTTGGCCGTCATCATCTTGGCGTCGACGCCCAGCTCCTTCTTGGCCTTGTCGACACCGCGGGCGGCGGACTCGTTGAACGAGTGGTCGTCGCGGCCGCCGACGTCGAAGGCCAGCCCGACGCCCTTGTCCTGGCCACCCGACTCGGTCGAGGACTCACCGCAGGCGGTGGCCGTGAATGCGAGTGCCGCGGAGGCGATGCTCGCGGCTGCGATCTTGGTTACCCGGCGCAAGAGGACTTCCCCTTCGGACGAAAGCGCCTCTCTGACGGCGCTGGTTTCGCCGCATCGTAACGCGCGTAGATGCCAGGAAAACACCTCTTGCACAGCCGTTATCGGATTGACGTCCAAACGGTGTCCGACGTGCGCTGTCGACGTCCTGACCCGCTCCTGCCGGCTCCCGCCGCACAGCTCCGGCGGCGGGTCTACTGCCGGTGGCCGTCCAGCAGCGCCGCCGCCGTGAACAGCTCCACGCCCACCCGGATCGCCTCCTCGTCGACGTCGAAGTCCCCGCGGTGCAGGTCGCGCCGGGCCGTGTCGCCGGGCCGCCGGACGCCGAGCCGGGCCATGGCGCCCGGGACCCGCTCCAGATACCAGGAGAAGTCCTCGCCGCCCAGGCTCTGCTCGGTGTCCTCGATGGCGTGCAGTCCGCGCCGCACCGTCATCGCGGAGTGCAGCAGCTCGGTGGTGTCGTGCTCGTTGACGACCGGCGGGACGCCGCGCACGTAGTCGATCTGCGACTTGGCGCCGTACAGGGTCGCGATCTCGTCGATCGCGGCGTGCACCAGGTCGGGTGCCGCGCGCCAGGAGGGCAGGTCGAGGCAGCGGACGGTGCCGGACAGCTCGGCGTGCTGCGGGATGACGTTGCAGGCGTGCCCCGTCTCCAGGCGGCCCCAGGTCACGGCGAGGCCGGAGCGGGTGTCGACCCGGCGCGCGAGCAGCGCGGGCACATCGGCGGCGACCCGGGCGGCGGCCGTCACCAGGTCGGTGGTGAGGTGCGGGCGCGCGGTGTGCCCGCCCGCGCCGTCGAGGGAGACCTCCAGCCGGTCACAGGCGGAGGTGATCGGGCCGGCGCGCAGGCCGATCCGGCCGGCGTCGACCCGCGGGTCGCAGTGCACCGCGAGGATGCGGCCGACGCCGTCGAGGACGCCCGCCTCGATCGCGTCGGGCGCGCCGCCGGGCAGCACCTCCTCGGCGGGCTGGAAGACCAGCCGGACGGGGTGCGCGAGGCGGCCCTGCCGGTGCAGCTCGGCGAGCACCAGCCCGGCGCCCAGCACGACGGTGGTGTGCACGTCGTGTCCGCAGGCGTGGGCGCGGCTGGGCACGGTCGACCGGTAGGACACGGTCTTGGTGTCCGGGATGGGCAGCGCGTCGATGTCCGCGCGGAGCGCGATGACGGGGCGGTCCCCCGCGTCCGGGCCGATGTCGCACACGAGTCCCGTGCCGGCGGGGAGTACGCGGGGCACGAGGCCCGCCCGCTCCAGCCGGGCCTTGATCGCGGCGGTGGTACGGAATTCCTGGTTGCCCAGCTCGGGATGCATGTGGACATCGCGGCGGAAGGCGACCAGCTCGGCGTACAGGGCGTCGGGCAGCTCTCCGGGCATCGCGGGCCCGGCGGTCGCGCCCCGGGCGGCCGCGGCCGGCTCCTCGGGCAGCTCGGCGCCGGACTCGCGGGACATCACGTGGTTCACCCTGTGCAGGGTACGGCGGTTGGGCACTCCGTTGTCTCTCGATCAACAAAAGTTCAGCCCGTCAGGGGAGGAGAAATTTCCGCCGCCCGCCGCATGACCACGTTTTCTGTGGGGTAGGAGACCTGAATCACCTTCTGCGGATTTTTTCTCCGCGACCCCCTCTCGTCTCACGATGTGAACAACTGCCGCCGTGCGGCGCCCGGTACGTCGTCACTGCCCGGCGGCGGGTGCCGGGGGCAGCCTGACCACATCCCGGGCGGTGCCGGTGACTCCGGCGAGGAAGCCCTGGGCCCGGGGCGAGGCGCCCTCCGTCAGCCACGCCGGGTCGATGTCACAGGCCGAGACCCGTACCTCGGTGCCCGCGAGCGCGAGCGGCAGCGTGTGCAGCACGGTCGAGGGGAAGCTCACGACGGTCCGCCCGATCGGTCCGCGCCGCGCGATCAGTTCCAGCGGCAGCTCTGGCCGTACGATCTCCAGCCCCAGTTCGTCGCCGATCCGGTGCAGCTTCTCGGTGCTCTCCCGCCGGTGGGCGAAGTAGCGGGTGGCGCCGTACGCGCGGGCGAGGTCCTTCACCGCCCGCAGATAGTGCTCCTCGTCGACCACGCCCGTCTCGGCGAGGGACGTGCCGACCAGGTCCGCACCCCTGGTGAGCGTGGGCGGGCCGAACCGCTCCCGGGTCCACGCGAAATCGTTCGGGGTGACGGTGACGCCCGGGGGCGCCTCCACCGGCATCGCGCTGAACACCTCGACGCGGTGGCCCGGCCGGGGCGTGAGCCGTTTGCGCGCGGCGGCGGAGACCGGCGCGTACGCCGTGTCCCGCAGGCCCCGCGCGCCGGTGCCGCTGCGGTGCCAGCGCACCAGCGGCTCCTCCTTGGCGAGTTGGGACACGAACTCCATGGTCGCCGTGCCGTCGTCGACGACCACGGTCTCGGGCGCCCTGGACAGGGTCAGCAGCAGCTGCACATACCGGGAGAACGGGTCGCCGATGACGATCCGGCGGGCCCGCCGCAGCGCGGCCGCGAGGCCGCCCACCGTGCGCAGCGGTGCCGTGGCGCCGCCGCGGGCGTCCTCCCAGCGGACCCCGACGCCTTCCTCCCGGGCGAGTTCGGCCATCCGCCGCAGCTGCCCCCGGGTCATGGGGTCGTTGTTCGACAGCACGACCACCGTGAGCCGGGGCGACACCGCGGAACCGGCACCGGAACCGGCACCGGCCGCCGTGGCTCCGGCGTGCCCGTACGCGGCACGGCGCGCGTGCAGCCATTCGAGGACGTTCAGCAGCTGGACCGGGCTCTCGACGAAGGCGAGGGTGTCGCCCGCGAGCGGTCCGGCCGGGTCGGTGGCGGCACGCCGGGCGGCCCGGCCGCGGGACGCACGCCCGGTGCGCCCCGCGGCCGGTTCCGGCTCGCCGCCGCGGGAGGATCTGCTCACCGCTGGGGTCCTCTCGGACGAGGGAGGTGATGAGCTTGGCGGTGTTCAGACGGCCGCGGGCTCGCGGTCGCCGCCCTCGGCCACGACGCCCTGGACGCGGCGCAGCTTCTTCATCGGGCCGAGCTCGCTCTCGTACACCTTCTTGACGCCGTCGCCGAGCGACTCCTCCACGACGCGGATGTCGCGGACGAGGCGGGCCAGGCCCTGCGGCTCCACGGAGGCGGCCTGGTCGGAGCCCCACATGGCGCGGTCGAGGGTGATGTGGCGCTCGACGAAGCAGGCGCCGAGGGCGACGGCGGCGAGGGTGGTCTGCAGACCGGTCTCGTGGCCGGAGTAGCCGATCGGGACGTTCGGGTACTCGGACTGCAGCGTGTTGATCACGCGCAGGTTCAGCTCCTCGGCCTTGGCCGGGTAGGTGCTGGTGGCGTGGCAGAGCAGGATGTTGTCGCTGCCGAGCACCTCGACCGCGTGCCGGATCTGCTTCGGGGTGGACATGCCGGTGGAGAGGATGACCGTGCGGCCGGTGGCGCGCATGGCGCGCAGCAGCTCGTCGTCGGTCAGCGAGGCGGACGCGACCTTGTAGGCGGGCACGTCGAACTTCTCCAGGAAGGCGACGGACTCGACGTCCCACGGGGAGGCGAACCAGGCGATGTTCCGCTTCTTGCAGTACTCGTCGATCGCCCGGTAGCCCTCCTCGTCGAACTCGACGCGGTGCCGGTAGTCGATGTACGTCATCCGGCCCCAGGGGGTGTCGCGCTCGATGTCCCACTGGTCGCGCGGGGTGCAGATCTCCGGGGTGCGCTTCTGGAACTTGACGGCGTCGCAGCCGGCGTCGGCCGCGGCGTCGATCAGCTTGAAGGCGTTCTCCAGGTCACCGTTGTGGTTGATGCCGATCTCGCCGGTGACGTACACGGGGTGGCCCGGTCCGGCGATGCGGTCACCGAGGGTGCGGAGGCGGGAGATGGTGCTCATTTAGGAGGTACCTCTTCTTTTCGGGGCGGTGTGGGCCGCGGCCGGGTCAGGTGTTTCGGGGTCGTTCGGATCGGTCCGGTGGCTGTGACCGGGCGTTACAGGGAGGGGCCGAGGATCCAGGAGGCGATCTCACGGATCGCGCCGTTCCCCCCGTGGGCGGCGGTGACCGCCCGGGCGGCACCGCGTACGACGTCGTGCGCGCCCGCGACCGCCACCGGCCAGCCGACGAGGCCGAAGCAGGGGAGGTCGTTCACGTCGTTGCCGACGTAGAGCACACGCTCGGGCGCGACGCCGTTCTCCTCGCACCACTGCTTGAGGGCGAGGTCCTTCCGGTCGATGCCGTGCAGGACGGGGAGCCGCAGCTTGCGGGCCCGTGCGGCGACGACCGGGTTCTGTTCCGTGGACAGGATGAGCAGCTTCAGGTCGCCGGCGCGGCGGAGCGCGGCGATGCCGAGGCCGTCGCCGCGGTGCACGGCGACCATTTCCCGTCCGTCGGAGTCGACGTACACCCGGTCGTCCGTCTGGGTGCCGTCGAAGTCGAGTACGACCGCGTCGATGTCGTCGCGGGTCGGGAGCGCGCCGGGGCGCGGGGCGTCCAGCAGGGGCGCCAGGACACGGGCGCGCGCCAGGTCGTGCGGGTCGTCGATCTCCAGCACCCGGGCCGGGTCGGTGCGGACCGGCACGGTGCGTCCGAAGAAGCGGTGCCCGGCCTTGCGGAAGCCGTCGGCCGCCATGGCGTACGCGGCGCCGGTCTCCAGGAAGTCCTGCGGGCGGTCCTGGCGGCGCGGCCGGTAGGACTTGTCGTGGTTGACGCCGATGCCGCCGGTGGCGCCGTCCTCCTCGGTCTCGCGCCAGACGAAGCCGTGGAAGGGCGCGACGGTGAGCGCGCTGTCGGCGCCGTCCCGGGCGACCGCCGCGGCGGTCGCGTCGATGTCCTCGCGGGTGATGAAGGGGCTGGTGCACTGCACCAGCAGCACGACGTCCACCGCGCGGCCCTGGAGGGCCTCGTGCGCGTCCATGGCGTGCAGGACGGCGGCCTCGCTGGTGGCGGTGTCGCCCGCGATGTCGGTGGGGCGCTGCACCACGCCGGCCCCCGCGCCGCGCGCGGCGGCGGCGATGCCGTCGTCGTCGGTGGAGACGACGACATCGGTGACGATGCGGCTCGCGAGGCATTCCCGGACGGCGCGCACGACGAGCGGCACCCCGCCGACGGCGGCCAGGTTCTTGGCGGGCACGCCCTTCGACCCGCCTCTGGCCGGGATGACGGCCAGTACGGTTGGCGGCATGGTGGCTCCCCTTCTCTGGAGGTTGACGCGGGCGGCGGGGCCGGGGGCGGCAGCGCCGGTGGCGGCTGCCGCGGGTGTGGCGGAGGTGGCGGCCGGTGCGGCGGACGCGGCCGGAATGGCCGGTGCGGCTGCCGAGGCGGGTCCGGGGCGGGGGCCGGTCACAGCTCCCCCATCCGCCGGATGACGGGCGCCACGCGCTGGACGCCGTGCCGGTAGGCGCCGCGGGCGACGTCCCGCACGGCGCCGCGTACGGCGCGCCGGACCCCGCCCTGCTCCGCGTCCGAGGCGTCGGCCCCGGTGGCCCGGCCCTCGCTGTCGAGGCCGTAGCGGGTGAGGATGCCGGGCAGATATCCGGGCGCGGTGGTGGCGGTGTAGTACGGCTCGATCGGCGGCAGGGCGGGGGCGGCGAGCAGCTCGCCGATCCGGTCCCGGGCGGCGTCGAAGGCGTGTTCGTAGCCGCCGTCGGCTGCGACGCCCTGCCGGGCCACCCACTGCGGGTCCGGCTCCGGCCGGTGCCCGGCGTCCAGCTCGTCCCAGGAGGCGAGGCAGCCGGAGCCGAGGAAGTGGTGGTTGCCCAGCACCTCGCGGATGCCGAGGTCGGTGAGGACGGCGGTGGGGACGCGTCGGTGCAGGGCCTCCAGCGCGGCGGTCGAGCTGACCGTGACGAGCAGGTCGGTGCGGTCCAGCACGTCGCCCATGTGGCCGTAGACCAGGCGGCAGTTGGCGGGCAGGCCGCCGGGCAGCTTGGCGACCAGCTTCTGGTACGGCAGCTCCTCGACGTGCGTGGTGTGCTCGCCGGGCTTGCTGCGCAGCTTGATCAGCACCTCGCGGTCCGGGTGCAGCCGGGCGTGCCCGACGGCCCGGCGCAGCAGGTGGTCGCGCCCGGCGCGGTTGTCCGGCACCGAGGGCTGCACGGCGAAGCACACGGTGTACGGGCGGTCGCCGCGTGCCCGCTCGTCGTACGGCGCCCCGCCGAGGAAGGGCAGCGCGGCCTCGACCACGCTCCCGGTCCCCGCGCGCACCCCGGAGTAGACGGCGCGGAAGCGGTCCGCGTCGTGGGCGGAGTTGGCGAGGACGACGTCGGCGCCGTGCCGCAGCAGCAGGCCGTCGGCGAGCTTCTCGTAGACCACGCCGACATAGCCGGTGACGACCACGGGGCGCCGCGGGGAGTCCCGCCACGTCCGGGCGAGGCCGTGCAGCATCGCCTGGACGGCGCCTCCGACGCAGGCGAGCAGGACCACGTCGTACGGCCGCCGCGGCCCGCCGGACCCGTCGCTCATCGCGCGGAGGAATCCGGCCGTGGTGACCTCGCGGAGGGAATCCGCGCGGACACCCACCTCGTCGAGCTGACGGGCGGTCGGGGTGGCACGCCCACGCAGGAGAAAGCCGTCGAGCCGATGGCCCGATACGATGCGGTTCGCGGTGAGCGCGCCCCACTTCCATCGCGTATCGGAATCGGCGAGTACGGCGACTCGCGGACGATTACTGGAACTGACTGGCACGCTGAAGACGCTAGGAAGCGATTTCGATTCGCGGCCCAACGCCGACGCAACAAAGGGTTAACAGCAGGTCGACGTATGGCGAATCGGCCCGCACCGGCCGCGTGTTAACCATTCCGCCATGCTTCGTTCACCCATGATCTCACCGGCGGTCAAGACGAATGCCGGGCGGCCACCTAACGTCACCCGGGTGGTTAAGCTCTCCGTCATCGTGCCGTTCTACAACGTGCAGACATACGCGCCCGACACCCTCAGGAGTCTCCGTGCGAACGCGAGGCAGGACTTCGAATTCATTCTGGTCGACGACTGCTCGGCCGATGGAACTCCGGAGATCCTGGAGCGCGCCGAACGCGAACTCCCGGGTGCCGTCCTGCTGCGGCACGAGCAGAACGGCGGGCTCGCCACCGCGCGGAACACCGGAATCGACGCGGCCCGCGGTGAATACCTGACCTTCCTCGACGGCGACGACTGGCTCGCCCCCGGCTACTACGAGCAGCTGCTCGCCGCCATCGAGGACCTCGGCTGCGACTTCGTCCGCACCGACCACGTGCAGTGCACCGCCCGGGCCCGCACGATCCACCGCGCCCCGCACGGCAGGCGCGGCGTCGTGCTGCGCCCGCGGGACGCCATCCTGCCCGCCAACCGCTCCACGTCCGTCGACTACCCGTACGCCTGGGCGGGCATCTACCACCGCCGGCTCGTCGACGCGGGCCTGCTGCACTTCCGGCACGGCCTGCGCACCGCCGAGGACCGGCCGTGGATCTGGCGGCTGCACCGGCAGGCGGAGTCCTTCGCGGTCACCGGACTGCTCGGCGTCTTCTACCGGCGCGGTGTCGCCTCCTCGCTCACCCAGATCGGCGATGTGCGGCAGCTGGACTTCATCCGCGCGTTCGACCAGGTGATCGCGGAGACCGCGGAGGACGAGGAGGCCGACCGGCTGCTCCCCAAGGCGGTACGGACGTACTGCGCGATCATTTCCCACCATCTCGGCAGCATGGAGAGGTTTGAGCCCCCCGTGGCCCGTAAGTTGCGCTCGATGAGCGCCGCCGCGCTCAAGCGGATGCCCCAGGGCGTCCTCGACGAAGCGCTCGACTCGATGGACATCCAGCGCGCGTCCCGGCTGCGGCGGCTCCGCCGCCGGCCGGCCACCGGCACGGAGGTGGCGGCCTGATGACCGCCCCCGGCCACCTCCCCGCGCCCGGCAGCACCTCCGGCGGCCGCACGCAGATCTTCTTCGCGTCCACCCTGTACGGCGCGGCGACGCTCGCCGCGGCCCTGGACGCCGACTGCTTCGAGCCCTGCGACCGCCGGCTGCTGCTGGTCAGCAACAACGCGACGACACCGGAGACCACCCCCGCGCTCGACACCATGCCGGGCTTCACGCGGCTGCGCTCCCGCTTCGACCGGGTGCTCTCCTGGAACGACACGATCAGCCCGTTCCACCCCGGCGGCTGGAGCCCCCGCCCGGACGACGTCCCGATGTGGGAGCGCCATCTGCGGCTGCTGTGGGAGCTGGGTGACGACGAGATCGAGATCGCCGTCGAGTCGATCCAGGTCAACCCGGCCCTGGCGCTCGTGCAGATGTTCCCGGGCGCCCCGGTCGACGTGTACGCCGACGGCCTGATGAGCTACGGCCCGACCCGCAACAAGCTCGACCCGCTCGTCGGCACCAGGATCCGCCGGCTGCTGCACCTGGACCTGGTGCCGGGTCTGCGGCCGCTGCTGCTCACCGAGTTCGGCGTCGAGCCGGAGATCGTGCCGACGGAGGTGTTCACCTCCGTGCTGGCGGAGCTGGCCGACGCCTCCGGGCCGGAGGCCGACGCCGCCCTGCGCGCGGCCGCCCCGGCACCGGCGGCCGGGACCGGCACGGCGAAGGCCGCCCGTGAGGACACCGGGCCGGCCCTGCTGCTCGGCCAGTACCTCTCCGCGCTGGAGATCCTCACCGCCGAGGAGGAGGAGCGGCTGCACGTCACGATGCTCCGCGGCGCCGCCGCCCTCGGCCACCGCCGGGTCGTCTTCAAGCCGCATCCGACCGCGCCCGCCCGCTGGTCCCGCATGCTGGAGAAGGAGGCCGGCGAGCTGGGCGTCGAGCTGACCGTGCTCGACTCCCCGGTCCTCGCCGAGGTGCTCTACCAGCGGGCCCGGCCCGCGCTGGTGATCGGCTGCTTCTCCACCGCCCTGCTGACGGCGAGCACCCTCTACGGGCTGCCCGTCGCCCGCACCGGCACGGAACTGCTGCTGGAGGGGCTCAGCCCGTACCAGAACAGCAACCGGGTGCCCGTCACCATCGTCGACGCGCTGCTGCCCGACCTGGAGGCCGACCGCACCGCGCTGACCGGGGCGACGGGCCCCGTCCTGCTGCGCACCGGCGAGCAGCTGACCGGGCTGCTCCAGGCGGTCGGCTACGCCATGCAGTCGCAGATCCACCCCGATCTGCGCCCGGCGGCCGAGCAGTATCTGAGCACCCGTCTCGACGCGCACACCTGGCGCTATTTCAAGCGCCGACGGCTCACCGCACTCGCCCTGCCCGGAGCGATCCCGTCGCAGCTGGCCTTCCTGCCGCGCAACTCGACGGTCCGCCGGGTCGCCCGCCGCGCGCGGGCCGTGCAGCGCCGGATCGCCCGTAAACGGGCCGCGTTCGGATGAGCGCCGAGCACACGACCGTACGGGAGCGCACGGCGCCGTACCGTCCGGCGGCCCCGGGCGGGCACGGCCCCGCCGGGTCCGCTCCCGGGCCGGAGTCCGCCCTGCCCGGAGCGGGCCTGGAGGGCGGCGCCCCGCCGGACCACGCGAAGCGCCGTGCGCCGTCCGGCCGGCTGCGGGCCCTCGACGGGCTGCGGCTCGTCGCCGCGCTGATGGTGGCCGTCTACCACTACGGCGGCCGCGACGGCGACATCGGCACCGCCTGGGGCACCTCGCCCGCGGAGCAGTTCCCGACCGCCTCGCAGTACTTCTCGTACGGCAATCTGGGCGTCCAGATCTTCTTCGTCATCAGCGGCTTCGTGATCTGCATGAGCGGCTGGGGCCGGCCGCTGCGCTCCTTCTTCGCATCCCGCGTGTCCCGGCTCTTCCCCGCCTACTGGGTGGCGGTGGCGCTGGTGACGCTGGTGTTCGCGCTGCCGTGGGTGGCGTTCGACGCGGTCTCCCCCAGCCACGCCCTGGTCAACATGACGATGCTGCAGATGCCGCTGGGCGCGGAGCGGGTGCTCGGGGTGTGCTGGACGCTCTGGGTGGAGCTGCGGTTCTACGCGCTCTTCGCGCTCTGTGTCGTGCTGCCCGGCGCGAGCAGACAGCGCGTGGTGCTGTTCTGCGCGGTCTGGACGCTGGCGTCGGCGGTGGCGGAGGCCTCGGGCGAACCGCTGCTGGACGTCGTCCTGATGCCGGAGTACTCCGCGTACTTCATCGGCGGCATCGGCCTCTACCTGCTGCACCGCGACCGGCGGGACGCGGTGGCCTGGGGCATCGTGATCGTCAGCTGGCTGATCGGCCAGCACTACGCGGTGGACCGTCTCTGGCACCCGCCGAACCCGGACTTCTTCTCGTACCGCTCCTCGGTCGGCATCATCCTGGTCGTCACGGCGGGCTTCGTCGCGGTCGGGCTGATCGCGCTCGGGTATCTGCGGTGGGCCAACTGGCGCTGGCTGACGGTGGCGGGGGCGCTGACGTACCCCTTCTACCTGGTGCACGAGCATCTGGGCTGGGTGTCGGTGCAGTTCCTGCACCGCACGCTGGGGCTGCCGTCGGCGGTGACGTTCGCGGGCACGATCGCCGCGATGCTGCTGCTCGCGTGGCTGCTGTACCGCTGCGTGGAGACGCCGCTGACGCCCTGGATCAGACGGATGCTGACGGCCGGGAACCGGCGCTGACCGTGTCCGGTGCCGGGGACGGCCTCTGGGGCGGTCTGCGCCCGGGCAGCCCCTGTGCGGTCCGCCGGGGGACGGCCCTTGCGCGGGCGTCCCCCGGCGATCCCCCGGCCGTCCCCGGCACCGTGCGGCGCGCGCGGTCGGTCGCTGCTCCCCCGGCGGGCGCCCGCGGGGCGCGGTGCTCCCCGGGCACGGCCGGCGCCGCGGGCTGGTCCTCCGGCGCCACGGGTTGGTCCTCCGGTGCCGCGGGCTAAGGGCTAAGGGCTAATCCTCCGGCGCCGCCAGGGCCGCGAGCCGCCGCAGCTCGGCGAGATGGCCGTCCAGCGCCTTGCGGCCCCGGGTGGTCAGGGAGACGTAGGTGCGCCGGGGTGCCCGTTCGGCGGGCTCCTTGCCCATGGTCAGGTACTTCGCCTCGCGCAGCACCTTCAGATGCTTGCTCAACACCGAGTCGCTGACCTGCAACTCCTCCCGCAGCAGGGAGAATTCCGCGGTGTCCGTCGCAGCCAGCAGCACACAGATCCGCAACCGGTACGGCGCGTGGACCACCTCGTCGAAGACGGGCTCGGGGCCGCTCACAGCCTGCTCCGCAGCTCCCGGCGCAGGATGTCGTCACAGCGGTGGCTGACGACCGCGGCCCACACGCCGAGCAGGACTCCCCAGCCGGTCAGGACGCCGCGGAGGTCCGGCAGGAAGTATTTGAAGAGGGCGGCCGCGACGACACCGCCGATGAACGCGAGCAGCAGACCGCCGAACATCTTCGGCCGTTTGCTCAGCGAGGCGATGGACGGGCCCAGCCCGGTGGCGCGGGCGGCGAACAGGCCGAGCAGCATCGGGATGAGGATCCAGCCGGTGATGATGCCGTAGGTGGACAGGCCGTAGTCGAAGTCGAGCGAGGCGAACCCGAGGGCCGTGCCGAGGGCGAGCCCGGCGTGGTACCACCACGGGGTGTCGACGCGGTCGGCCAGCGAGGCGCGGGTCTCGGACGCGGCGTCGAGCGCGGCGCGCGCGGCGGCGGGGTCGTGGCCGGGGGCGGGGGCGGGGCCGGGGGCCTGCCCGGGGCCGGGCCCGTGGCCGGTGTCGCCGCCGGAGGCGTACCCGGGGCCGTTTTCGGGACCGTTCTCGGGGTCGTGTCCGGCGCCGGGCCCGGAGCCGGGTCCTCCGTGGGGGGACGAGTTACTTTCCATGCTGGAAAGATAGCAGGGTTCTTTCCAACATGGAAAGTGAACTGGTGGCCTACACGCCGCGGGCCCGGCACCCCGGGACGGCGTCACGCCACGCCGTCTCCGGCGGAGACCGCGCCGGAAGCGGTGCCCGGGACGGTGCCCGCCGCACCTGCCGTGCCTGCCGTGTCCGCCGTGCCTGCCGTGTCCGCCCGCCCCGCCGCCTCGGCTGCCTCCGCCGCCCTCTCCGTCTCCACCGCCCTCCCCGTCTCCGCTGCCCGCTCCGCCTCCGCCTTCGCTGCCTTCGCCGCCTCCGCTGTTCCGTCCAGTCCCAGCAGCGCGCGGCACGGCTCCAGGCCGGCGACCTCGACGGGCAGGGTGCGGGCGCGCCGCTCCCAGTCCGTACGGTCCAGGCGGAGCCGCTGCACGGTGCGGGCCCGGCCCCGTACCGACGCCGTGACGACACCGTCCGGGCGGTAACCGAGCTTGCGCGACACGGCCAGGGAGCGGGCGTTGTCCGTCATCGCGGCCGACGTCATGCTGTGCGCCCCGAGCGCCTCGAAGGCGAAGCCGAGAACGGCTTCCCGCATCTCGGTGCCGATGCCCTGCCCCTGATGGGCCCGGCCGAGCCAGGACCCGGTCTCGGCCTCGCGCGTCACGGCGAAATCGGAGGTGACGACGTCCTGCCGCCCGACGACCTTGCCGTCGCACAGCACCGCCAGGCTCAGCGTCCACCGCTCGGGGCGCCACTCGGCGATGGTGCCCAGCAGATGCTGGAGGGTGTTCCGGCCGCGCTGCTCCGGACCGCCGTCGGTCCACGGGAAGAGGAACGGCATGAACTCGGGGTCGTGCACACCGTCGGCGGCGACGGCGGCCAGCTCGTCCAGCAGCGCGGTGTCCGGCAGCCGCAGTTCCAGACGCGGCGTGGTGATGCGGAGGCCGTACAGCGGCCAGTAGGGGGTCTCCATGACGAGAGCCTGCCAAGCCGCCCCGGACGCCGTCCAACCAATTGGCCGGTGCCGGGCGAGAGCCGGTGCCGGGCGAGAGCCGGTGCCGGGCGAGAGCCGGTGCCGGGCGGACAGCAGGGACCGCGCCGAGAGCCGAGGCCGGGCGGACAGCGGGGGCTGGGTGGACGGCGGGGGCTGGGCGGACGGCGGGGGCTGGGCGGACGGCGGGGGCTGGGCGGACAGCAGGGACCGCGCAGGGAGCCGAGGGCGGACAGCAGCAGGCCGGGCGGACAGCGGGAGCCGCGCGGGGCGGGGCGGTCGGGGCGGGCCGGTGGCTCAGAAGCGGGGTTCCGGCGGGAAGCCGGTCCAGCGCAGGTCCTGGGGCAGATGGCTCATGTCGTTGAGGAAGAGGACGGAGGCGGGCCGCCCCGGGGCGTAGCGGATGACGGTCAGGGCCGCGTTGGCGTGGTTGACGCCCATCCAGCGCCAGGCCGGGGCGTCGAGGGCGGCGCGGACGAGCCAGCCGATGAGGAAGTTGTGGGTGACGACGAGTTCGTGGCGGGGCGTCTCCCCGGCCACGGGACCGGTGAACCGGGCCAGCGCCTCCCGGGCCAGCCCGGGGCCGCGCTCGCGGTCGTCCTCCGGGGTCCGCTCCAGAAAGCCGAGCAGGCGGCCGGCCGCGTCCGGGGGCAGTTCCTCGGCCCGCGGGACGTACGGGACATAGTCTCCGGCCGCTTCGGACGCCTCCAGGGGGACCCCGGGGAGCTGATCGCCGACCAGGTGGGCGGTCTGCGCGGCGCGGGACAGCGGCCCGTGGTGGATCGCCGCCAGGGGGACGCCCGCGTCCCGCAGCCGTTCGCCGAGCAGTACGGCCTGGCGGCGGCCGTTCGGGCTCAGCGCGCTCTCGTCCTCGGTCGCCTCGCCGTGCCGGGCGAGACAGAGATACCGGGCGGCGGTTCCGGTCATGTGCGGATGTCCCCCTGTCCGCGCTGCGTGGTCACCGCCCCTGCACCGGACGGCGGGCGGGGGCGATGGGGATTAAACCACTCCGGTGGACCGGGCGACGACGCACCGGCAGGCCGGCCCACGGACCGGCTGCCCGACGGACCGGCTGCCCGACGGACTTGCGGACGGGCGGACTGGCGGACGGGTGGACTGGCGGACGGACATGCGGGACGGGAGGGCGGACGGGCACGTTCGGCCGGCCGGTCGTCCGCTCGTCCGCTCACCCGCCGTCCGCTCCGGCCGCTCGTGCGCCGTCCCGCCGTCTGATCGCCCGTCGTCCGGCCCTCCGCCGTCTGATCGCCCATCGTCCTGCTGCCCGCCGTCCGGTCAGCCGGTCCGGGGCGGCACGGCGGCCGTGCGACCGACCCCGACCGCTGCGGCCCCGCCGACGCCGCCGATCCCGCCGATCCCGCCGACGCCGCCGATCCCGCCGACCCCACCGGACCTTCCGCGAGGAGAGAGGGAGGCTTGCCCGGTCATCCCGTGCGCCGCGCGTCGTCCGGTTCCGGTTCCGGGGTGGCCCCGGGCCTGCTCGCGCGCGGTGTCTCCGCCGGCCCGGCGTCGTCCGGGGACCTCGATTCCGGCCGCTGACCGGAGGTGGAGGCCGTCGGGGACGCGGCCGAGGGAGAGCGCGGACTGCCGCGCCGGGGCGTCTCCGCGGGCCGGGGCGGGGTGGTCTCGGCGGCCCCCGTTCCCGACTCCGGCGGCCCGGGCTCGGCGGGCGGCGGGGTGCTCTCGGGCGGCGGCGGTGCGAGCGGGACCGTGGGTCGCGCGGGTTCGGTGGTTCCCGGGGCGGCGAGATGGACCGGCAGCGCGAGGAGGGCGGCGACGGCACAGGCCGCTCCGACCCCGGCCGCGGTGCGGAGCAGCCTGCGGCGGGCCGCGCGGCGGCGGATCGCCTCGAACCGGCCGGGCGGCGGGCCGAGATGGCCGGGGGTGGGCCGCAGGATGACGGCGAGGGGGTCGTCGGGGCCGTACTCCGGGCCGTCGTCAGAGTGTGCGATCAAGGCTCCTCCTCAGATGGGCACGGAGCAGTTCTCGGGCCGCGTGCAGGTCGGCCTTGACGGTTCCTTCCTTGCGTCCGGTCAGCTCGGACACCTCCCGGATCGGCATGTCGGCGTAGTAGTGCAGCAGGATCGGCACGCGCAGCCGTTCCGGCAGGGATTGCACGAGCAGGCGTACGGACGGGTCGGCCTGTTCCTCCGGCGGGCGGACGGCGGCTTCGTTCGTGGCGCGGCGTACGGCGTTGCGTTCGCGCTCCAGTTTGCGCCAGTGGTCCCGGACGAGGTTGGCCGCGGTGACGTAGAGGAAGCCGCGCGGCTCCGCCACGGAGGTCCAGCGGGCCCAGAGCCGGGTGAACGCCTCCGAGGCGATCTCGTGCGCCGTCTCGTCGTCGTCCAGCAGACGGCGGCACCAGCCGGCGAGGCGTGGGTAGAGGGCGGCGAACAGCTCGGACGCTGCCTTCTCTCGGGACCGTTTCAACGCTCTCCAGGGTCGGTTGTGACGGCGCTCGCGGGATGGATCCCGGACCGTTGGAGACACGGTCCTCCGGTCCGGGATCCCGGCGCCACTGACGGTGGTGCCGGCCGGGTCAGGGCCCCGCGGAGCGCAGCGAGGCGTAGACGATCACGCTGTCGCGGTAACCGTCGCCGAGCCGCGGGCCGCCGCAGGTGACGAGCCGCAGCTCCGGGCGGTCCACGTCCCCGTAGACGTCGTCCGTCGGGAAGTCCGCCTGGGCGACGGTCCGTACGGAGTCGACGGTGAACTCCGGCTCCGTACCGTTCTCCAGACGCGCCACGATCCGGTCGCCCCGCCGCAGCCGTACGAGGTCGTGGAAGACACCGTCCCCGTGCGCGCCGACCGTGGCATGGCCGAGGAGCACCGACGGCCCGATCTGGCCGGGCGTCCGCGAGTGCCGGTACCAGCCCGCCCGGTCGTCGGCCGTGACCGGGGGGACCTGCACGGTGCCGTCCGCGGCCAGCCCCAGCTCCATGACCGGGGTGTCGACCCCGATGGCCGGGATCTCCAGCCCGGCCGGTACCGAGCGCCGCAGGGCGCGTGCCGCCTCCGCGGGCGGCCGCGAGGGCGGTGCCGTGCTCCGGGCCTCGGGGGTCGCGGCCCCGCCGTCCCGGTCTCCACCGCCGCCGCAGCCCACGAGCAGCGAGCCCGCCACCGCGGTGGCGAACGCGCGCCTGGAGGGCAGCGTCATGCCACGGTCGCCCGGCGGCGGCGTACGACAAGGACCCCCGCGCCGCCGACGAGCAGCGCGGCGGCGCCCCCGCCGATCAGCGCGCCCTCGGCTCCGGCTGCGGACTCCTCCGCGGCGGGGGCCACTCCGGTGTCGGGCGCGCCCCGCGGCACGGGGGCGGCCTCGCCGCGGTCCCGCTCCTCGACCGGGGCCGGGGCCTGGTCCCTGCCCGGTTCGACGCTCTCCGACGGGGCCGCAGCCTGGTCATCCTCCGGCACGGGGGACGGTTCGACACTCTCGGCCGCGGCGGGCCCGGGGGCCGGTCCGGCGGCGAACGCGGGCACCGCCCCCGCGAGCACGGCGGTGCACGCGAGGGTGACGGCACTGAGGACTGTTCGGCGCATGAATCGCTCTCTTTCATCGGTCCGTCCGCGCTCTTGCCCGGCAGGCGGCCGGGCCACGGATCGGGAGGAGAGACGAGACGGCGGCGGGACGCGTTGCAAAGAGACGGCAAAGCCGTGGCGGGGGCAACGGCCCCTGGGGGCAACGGCGATGCCGCCGGGAGGCCCGCGGGAGTCCGGGGCCTGGGCTGGGCTGGGGTCGGGTCCGGGGTCCGGGCCGGGCCGGGGGCACGGCCGGGGGGCACGGCCGGGGGGCACGGCCGGGGGGCACGGCCGGGGACCGGATCGGGAGCCAGGTCCGGGGCCACGCCCCCGGACCGGGTGCCGGATCCGGTGGCACCTCCGGAGCCGGGCCGGGTGCCTGACGCGAAGTCACATCCGGGGCCGGTCAGGAGCCGGATCCGGGACCGGATCAGGAGCCGGATCCGGGGTCGGCCCCCGGTGGCGCGTCGGGAGCCGGGTCTGTCCGTCCCGGGAGCGGCCCGGGCCCGCCGCCGACCGTGAGCACGAACCACACACCCTTGCCGTCCGCGCCGCCGAGCCAGGGCGGGGCGCCCGGCTCGGTGCCCCACTTGCCCTCGGTGAGCGCGTCGAGGATGTACAGCCCCCGGCCGCTCTCGGCCTCTCCATCCGCCTCCCGGCCCGCGGCACCCGCCACCGGATGCTCCGGATCGGAGTCGTACACGGTCACCCGCACCTCCCCGCTTCCGGCGGTGAGCAGCAGCAGTGAGCCGCAGCCCCCGCCGTGGCGGAAGGCATTGGTGACGACTTCCGAGGCGCAGAGGGCCGCGTCGTCCGCGAGACGGTGCAGGTCGAGCGAGCGGAGGACGGTCGCGACGTAATCGCGGGCGATGCGCGGGGCGGTGGGCAGCGGCGGACAGAAGAGCGTGTACGTGTGCGGCACACCGCGGAGGCCGCCGCCGGGCGGCCAGGACTGAGCGGGCACGGGTGACTCCTGGTGGAGTGGGGTGGATTCCGGACGAGAGATCCGGACGCGGAGAGGCGGAGTGATGGGGAACCGGAGCGAGTCGGTGGCCTTGCCCCTCTGGCCAGGAGAGGTGCACTTCCGCCCCGGCACCGGCAGCGAAGTCCGGACGACCGCGTGAGCCATCACGATCAGCACGCACAGCGACCGGTTCGCCACAAAAGGTATGGCGCAACTCTGCGACGGCGCAACCTTATGGTCGCTATTCACCCGCGCGAGGTGCCGCGTGCCATGCTTACGCGGCACACTCGTTCCGAAGACGCCGAGGGAAGGTCACATGCCGCCGAGGAGCAACCCCACGGCACGTCAGGAGCGACTGGGAGCCGAACTGCGCAAGCTGCGCGAACAGGCGGGCATCACAGCCCGGGACGCCGCCTCCCTGCTCGGCTCCAACCCGATCCAGATGAGCCACGTCGAAGCGGGCCGCAGCGGAATCAGCGAGAAGCGGATCCGCAGGCTGGCCGCGCACTACGCATGCGACGACGCCGAACTCGTCGAAGCGCTCGTGGCCATGGCGAACGAGCGGCACAAGGGTTGGTGGGAGGCCTACCGCGGCCTGCTTCCAGCGCACGCCCTCGACCTGGCGGAAGCCGAGCACCACGCGAAGCACCTGCGCGCGCTCGAAGTCGTACACATCCCCGGCCTGTTCCAGATCGAGGACCACATCCGCGCCTCGGTCTCGTACGTGGACCCCACGGCACCTCCTGAAGACCTGGAAGCGCGCATCGCGTTCCGCGTCCGCCGCCGTGAAGTCATCGAGCGTGACGGCGGCACGGGCATCGACGCGATGGTCCACGAAGCCGCGCTGCGCATCCGGGTGGGCGGCAGGAAGACAGCGCGCCGACAGTTGGAGTACCTCCTCGAACTGTCACAGCTCCCCAGGATTTCTGTGCGCGTAATCCCGTTCGAAACGGACTTCGCAGGCGCGGGCCATTCGGTTCACTATCTGGCCGGCGCCGTCGAGCAACTGGACACCGCGCATGTCGACACCGCTCACGGCGGAACCCTGCTCGACGCCTCCGCCCAGGTGAGACGCTGCCGTGCGCGCCTCGACCGGGCAGAGAGCTGCGCGTTGCCGGTTCCCGCGTCCCGGGATCTCGTGCACCGCATCGCACAAGAACTGTGAAGGAGTCGACCATGTACGGGCCCATCGAGTGGCAGAAGAGTTCGTTCTCCGGCGGCGGAGCCGACGAGAACTGCCTTGAGGTCGGCCTTTCGGCCGCCGGCATCCACCTGCGGGAGAGCGACGCCCCGGACGTCGTGCTCACCCCGGACCGGTCCGCGCTGCGCGCGCTCATACGCGGCGTGGGGCAGGGCGACTTCGGCCCGCGGTGAGCCGCCGGGGCACGGCCTCGGTGCGCTGCCGGAACTTACTCAGGTTGAACTCGTGGAGTCCCGTGGCCCGAGACAGTTCTTGTGCGGTACGACGTCATCATGCGGTACGCGCATGGGGGCGGGCTGACGCCCAAGGAGCAGGAAAAGCGGGAGCGAGTGCGCCTTGAGGCGGTCGAGCGGTTCGCTCGCGGTGAGAAGACGGAGGCTGTTGCGAGGGAGCTTCGGGTGACGTCGCGGTCGGTGCGACGTTGGCGGCGGGAGTGGGAGGAGGGCGGTGCGGCCGCCCTGGGCTCGAAGGGGCCGGCCTCGGTGGAACGGCTGAACCCCCGGCAATGGGGGGGTTGGAGCGGGAGTGGAAGCGCGGCCCGCTCGCGCACGGCTGGGACGACGAGTTCCTGGGGTGGACGCTGAAGCGGATCAAGCTGCTGATCGGGCGGATGTTCCACGTCGGGTACACGATCCAGGGCGTGTGGAAGCTGTTGCGGCGGCACGGCTGGACCGCGCAGGTGCCCCTGCGGCGGGCGATCGAACGCGACGACGAGGCCATCGAGGTGTGGAAGGCCGATGTGTGGCCGCGGGTAAAAGGACCGCGGCGGACCTGGGCGCCCACATCTGCTTCGAGGACGAGGCCGGTCAGGGGCTAAGGCCGCCGAAGGGGCGCACCTGGGCCCCGCGCGGGCAGCGGCCGGTGGTGCGGGTGCGCGGCCGCAACCGCGGTCGGGTCAACATCGCCGGAGTGGTCTGCTACCGGGCCGGATACCGGCCCCGGTTCTTCTTCAAGCTGCACATCTGGCACGGGCGCCCGGGGCGAGCCGAAGGCGTTCTCCCGGCGCCGGTACCGCGACCTGATTGTCATGCCCCACCTGCAGCTCGGCACACCGGTGGTGTGGTGCTGGGACAACCTGAACGTGCACCTGGTCGGGGAGCCGGCGGACTTCACCGAGGAGCACAAGGACTGGTTACGCATCGTCCAGATGCCCTCCTACGCTCCGGAACTGAACCCGGCCGGCCGAGGGGATTGGGTCGCTTCTCAAGCGGCACCTGGCCGACTTCGCCGCGGCCGACCTCGCCCACCTGATCCGCGTGATCAAACGGAAGCTGAAGAAGATCCAGTACCGGCCCCACCTGATCGACGGTTGCCTGCCGCCCACCGGCCTGACCATGGACTGCGACGCGCCCAGTTCATCGGCCTCCATGGTTCAACCTGAGTAACCGACGAGTCAGGGCAGGAAATCCGCAAGCTCACCCCGCGTCTGCGCGGAGAGACGGTCGGGGTCCAGCTCGCCGAGGGTAATCCGCAGGGTCTCCGGCTTCATCAAGGGAACCGCGGCGGTGAGAAGTTCCTCACTGCCATAGAGAGGTGCCACCAGCTGGAAGTACGCGGCGTCGCTGACGGATTGGGTGGAGTTCAGGAAGAGGGTCTCCGTGAAATCGGCACAGCGCCTGAGCAGTCCGGCATTCCGCTCTCCCGCCTGGAGCGCCGGGCGGACCACGCCCCGGAAGACGACCTCGCGCAGGAAGTCATAGAGATCGAACCACTCCACCTTCCCGGTCACGGCCCGTTCGGCGGGAAGTCCCGACATGGCCTCGATGCCGGCCCGGGACTCCGGGACCATACGAAGCAGTAGTCCGGGAATCTGACGCCTACCGATTTTCGGCATGGCACACCTCACCTTGCTCACTCACTCGCACCAGGCGCTCGTCCTTCCACCAGGGTCACTTTGCCTAACTGCACCTCGAGTACGCACACGGCCTGTACTGCCAGGCTGGCTCCATCATGCGGCGTCGCGCCCTGGCCGGTACGTCTCCCCCGGTCCCCAGGGCCACCCACCATCCCGGAAGACCCGCAGCGTGATGTGAGAAGTCACCCCCGGTGCCCGCGCCAGATGTGCAGCGCGAAGAAGAACCGGGGCCGGTTTCTCCTGCTCCCTGGGCGTCAGCCCGCCTCCATGCGCGTACCGCATGACGACGTCACCCCGCAACGATCAAGACCCGTTCACGGGCGCGCGGACTCCACGAGTTCAACCTGAGTATTCCCTCACCCTCCCCCCGGTACCGGCATTCGCCGTCGCTGCGCAGAGAGCGCTCCGGGATTCCTACCGGCCCTGGCGAACCGTGTCGAAGACCAGGAAATGCGTCAGAGAATATCTGCATTCGCATCGAATTGGTGCTCTTCCGGCGGGAACTCCTGGAACATCGGGCTGGCGAGCGCCCCGGTCATGCTGTCCAGGAGAAACCTGGCACAGGGCAGCGGGTGGTGTTCCCACTCGGGGCCGCGCCCTTCGTTGATCATGACTGTCCAGTCCTCGGGCGGGCGGCCGGGTGCGATGAGCCAGTACAGATGGGCCCCGCTTCCCTCGACATAGGCCCAGGGAATGAGCCGCGTCCCCTCCGGCTCCAGGAGGCGGGGTTTGGTCTCCGCGCCTTTCCAGAGATCGGCGAGGACTTCCTCACGCTCCTCGGTGACGGCGAGCAGGTCGTAGTCGGGGTCGGAACAGCCCGGCTCCAGCAGCCAGAAGGTCTCGTCGAACACACCGCCGCCGAAATGGTCGACGAGCTGCTTGTAGTCCTCCGGCAGCGGAGTGCCGAGTGCTTGCTCGACGGGCTCCCAGTCGCGCGGGGACGGTGCGGCGACGGGCGGCAGAAGCCGGATGAGCTGTTCTACTGCGGGATGCATCGATACTCCGTCCGTTCGATTCCGGTCAGGTGCCGTGCGGCGGCCGTCAGGGGATCGCCGGCTTGGGAACGTTCAGGACAGTAACAGCATTGGTCGCGGAGTCGGCTCCGTAAGGCGTGAACGAGAATCCCTTGTCGCCCCGCGCCTCGATGGTCAGTCCCAGTGGGACGACGTCGGTCGGGTCGTTGGTGGCATAGACCGGTGTAACCGTGTAATCGATGGTCTCACCGTTGTCAACAGCAGCACGGATCTGGTCCTCGATTTTGCGCATCACCGGCGAGTTGGCGAATCGGTGCATGGTGACGAAGTTGCGGGGGTCCTTGTTCGACCCGCCAATCTGCGCACCGAGCAGATGAGTCTTGTTGAGTTTCTTGTACTTCTCATACCCCGGCACATTGACTTGCGGGTTGGTCCGGCCCCCGGTCATGCTGGAATCGATGGTGGCACGCATCCCGGTGGCCCGGCCGCCGGGACCGGGAGCGCCGTACTGTACCCGTCCGCCCCAGGTGACATCCGCTTCGTCGCAGGGTGTGAGACCGAGCGGGTCGGTGAGCGACTGGGGATTCTCCACATAGGCGTAGGGATTCGGGGCGGGGTCCACACCGAGTGGGTCGAGAGTGAGGTAGCGGGCCGTCTCGGGGTCGTAGTGGCGGAAGTAGTTGTAATGCAGGCCCGTCTCGGGGTCGTAATACTGGCCGGGAAATCGCAGCGGCGTATAGGCGGAGCTGTCGGCCGCCCATGCTGTGACACCCCACCAGTTGGTCCGTGTGCGCCAGGCGACCCGTCCGTGCTCGTCGACCAGTTCGGTGGGAGCACCGACGAGGTCGGTGACGATGGAGTAGAAACGGGAGTCGATCTCCTCCTGCGACAGGTCCGCCCCGATGCGCTCGGTCTGGGCTACGGGACGCAGTCCGTAGTGGTCCCAGGTCAGGGTGACGGGATCGGGAAGCTCCTCGGAATGGGTCGTCTGCTCGCACAAGTGCGTGCCGTCCCACGCGAAGTCGGTCCGTTCGCAGACCGTGCGGCCGTCCGCGGCGAGCCGTTCCTTGGCGATGCGGCGTCCGAGCGGATCGTAGAGGTAGCGCCAGCGGGTCCCGTCCGGGGTGACGGTTTCGGTGAGCCTGTCCTCCGAGTCCCACCGGTAATGCCAGGTTTCGGGTTTGCGGGACAGCCGGGCGCGGCGGCGTTGCGTAATACGGCCCAGGCCGTCGTACTGGTATCGGGTGTTCCCGGCGCTCGTGAGGCGAGTACCGTCGTAGCGCCGGGGTCCGACCGCTTCCTGACCGGGATACGCCGCCGGCCAGGAAGCATGCGTCTGATTGCCGGCCCCGTCGTAGGCATAGTGCTCGCTGAACCGGCCGGCGTGGACGGCTGTGACGCGGCCCACCGGGTCCAGTTGGAAAGTCCGGGCACCACCCAGCTGATCCTCCACTGCGGCGAGATGCCCGTCAGCGCGGTATTCCCAGCTCCTGCGCTGGAGAGAGCGGTCCTGCGGGCCGGTGACCGACTGGGATATGAGGCGTCCGAGGTCGTCGAATGACTGGGACATCCGGAGATGACCGTCAATGTGCCGCTCGCGTTCCAGACCGGCGAGATCGTGGTCGAACCTGATGGTCCGTCCTCCGACGGTCAGCTGCTCGACGTTGTCCGCCGCGTCGTACGCCCACCGGCTGGTCGCACCAGTCGGTGTCGTGCGGCTCTCCCGGAGGCCCACCGCGTCGTAGGTGTGGCTGACGGTACGGCCGTTGACACTTTCGCTCAGCACCCGGCCCGCACGGTCGCGTTCGAAGGTGAGCGTCGTCTCGCCGTCGCACGCCCGGACGAGCCGCCCCAGCACGTCATAGGTGAAGTCGGTGACGCGCTCAGCGGTGCCCTTCCGCACCACGTTGCCCATGACGTCGTGTGTGTACGTGATGACCTGGCCGGCCGCGTCGGTGCGCTCGACGACGTTCCCGGCCCGGTCGAGGGTGTAGTCGACGGTCCGCCCCTCGTAGTCCGTCTCCGCGATCAGACGGCCCGCCTGATCGTAGGTGTAGCTCCACTGCGCACCGTTCGGATCGATCACCGCGGTCAGCCGCAGTTCCGCGTCGTAGGCGAAGGCGTGGCGGGCACCGTCCGGTTCCGTACGGGCGGCAAGAAGGTCGAAGTGGGTGTACTCGAAGCGGGAGACGGCTCCCAGCGGGTCGGTGTGGCTGGTGCAGTTGCCCTCCCCGTCGTAGGTCCAGCTCTCGCCGGTGCCGTCCGGGGCAACGCGGGAGACGAGATGCCCCTCGGTGCTCCAGGTCAGCCGGAGGGCGTGCCCCAGCGGGTCGGTGACACGAACGGTCCGCCCGAAGCGGTCCCGCTCCCAGCGGGTGACGGCTCCTCGTGGGTCCACGGCCTCCACCGGCAGGCCGGCCGGATCGGACCGGACCGTGGTGGTGCGGCCGAGCGCGTCGGTGGAGGAGGCGAGTGCGCCCGTGCGGGAGTAGGTGTAGTGAGTGGTGACTCCGAGGGGGTCGGTGATCGCTGTGCAGAGTCCGCGGTCGTCGTATGCGCGCTCCCACGCGGAGCCGTCCGCCATGACCAGGGAAGTGGGAAGTCCGGTTCCGGCGTCGTAGTCGTACCGCGTCACCGAACCGTCGGGGCGGATCACGCGGGTGAGACGGCCGCCTTCGTCGTTGACGAAGCGGGTGGTGTGACCGAGCTGATCCGTGACCGCGACCAGGTGATGGTTCTCGTCGAATTCCCTGCGGATCGTCCCGCCCAGCGGGTCGATCTCCGCGATGACCTGGCAGGAGTCGTCTATGACGAAGCGGGAGGCGCTTCCGTCGGGCGTGGAGACCGCGGTGACGCGTGCCCCGGGCCATGCCGGATCGGTCCGGTCGTAGGCGAAGGTGTTGACCAGATGACCGGCTGTGCCGCCCTGGGCCGTACAGCGGTCGAGATCGTCGTAGCTGTAGGTGTAGTGGCTGTCGTTGGTGTCGGTCCATGAGGTGAGCCGCAGCCGGTCGTCGTAACCGAAACGCAAGGGGGTGTCCCCGCTCGCGTACACCTCGGTGAGATTGTCACCGCCCTGGAAGCCGTAACGCCTGATGGTGACGTCGGAACCGTCCTCGGCCCCCGCTACGAGACTCAGCTGGACCACCCGTCCGGCCTCCGTCGCCAGCCGGACGTGATAGCCGCCGGTGTGACGGATGGCCAGGGGCGTACCGTCCTCGGTCCGCTCGAACGTCAGGCCGTTGCCGTGCCGGTCTTCGAGCCTCAGCAACCACGCGTCCCCGTCCACGGCAGGGCCGAAGTGGTAGTACCGGCCGCCGACCGGATCGGTGATCCGGTATCCGCCGTCCTCAAGCGCCTCCAACGGCCACTTCGGGCCCGCTTCGGGGTGCACGGGCGGTCCGGACGCCGGAGCGGGTGGGTAGGCGAGCAGCATTCCGTCCTCGGTGACGAAGACGCTGCCCTCGTCGTCGACCTCGAGACGCTGATCGACGGTGGAAGTCCAACTCGGGCCGAACCAACGGCCCGTGCGGTATCCGGAGGCGACCCGGCGCGTGAAGACCAGGGGCAGCACGCCGAGCAGCGTGAGGTCGGTCTGCTCCAAGAACATCTGCCCGGTGGCGACGTCCACCGGGTCACCGCAGCCCTTGACCTTGGTACGGAGCCTGTTGTACGCCCCCTTCGCTCCGTTGGTCAGCATCGTGCGGCCGGACTTGGCCAGGCCCTTGATGCCGTTGGCCATGCCCTTCAGGCCGCCCGCCGCCAGACCCTTGAGCCCCTTCGCCAGCCCGCCCAGTGACGTCAGGCCCTTCATTCCCGGGATGCAGTCCAGCGCCGCGAACGCCACGTCCCACAACGACGCCTCGCCGTTGGCGTACTTATGGAGGGTGTCGGCGAGGACGACCAAGGCCGCGACGAGCACGATGGCGCCCAGGATCGGGCCGCCGATGATCATCGCGATGATGCCGACGACCGCCACGACGACCTTGCAGACGGTGACGATGGTGTCCCAGTTGTCGGAGACCCAGTCGACGCCCTCCTCCCACCAGGAGCGGTTCTGGATCCCCGCGTCGGAGGCCTCCTCCAGCTTCCGCTTGCACGCCGAAGCCGCGTCCTCGCGCAGCTTCCGGGCGTCCTCCGCCATCCGCTTCGCCGCCGCCAGCGCGGAGTTCGCACTGTCGACGGCCGACTGCGCGCTCTCCTTCGCCTCCCCCGCGTTCGTCGCGTTACGGGTGGCGGCGCGGACGTCCTTCTCGTCCGGCGGGGGTACGTCCTTCTTCTTGCCCTCGTCCTCGTACTCCTTGGCCTTCTTCTCCGCCCGCTTCACCCAGTCATTGGCAGAGTCCAGACGGCCGTTCGCGGAGGAGAGGTCCTTCCGGGCCTGGCGGCCCTTCTCCAGCGCACGCAGTGAGTCCGCCTGTGCCTTCTCCAACTCCGGCCAATACTTCGCCAGCGCGTCGCCGGCCAGGTCGTA
>NZ_WHPN01000304.1 GCF_009735685.1 Streptomyces lycii
GCCCCGCCCGTCCCGGGAAGCACCGGACCCACAGGGATACCGGGCGCCGCGAACGGCGGCGCGGCCGGAGCCCGCACCGCCGCCCCCACGGCCTCCGCGGCTCCTGCCCCTCCTACGGCTCCTACGGCTCCGAGCGGGAGCGGCAGCGCCGCCGCCGGGTCCGCGCCGGAGACCGCCGGTCCCGGTGCCGACGATCCCGACCGCACCAGCCCCTTCCGCGTCGTGCGCCCGGCGCAACTGCCGACCGACCACGCCGCCTTCGCCGGCCGTCAGGCCGAGATCGCCCGTCTCACCGACCTCGTCACCGACGGCGGCGACCCGCGGTCCACCGCCGTCATCGGGCTCATCGGCGGCGCCGCCGGCATCGGCAAGACCACGTTCGCGGTGCACTGCGCGCACCGCGTGGCCCGGCACTTCCCCGACGGCCAGCTCTTCGTGAACCTCCGCGGCTTCGACCCCTCCGGTGCCGCGCTGGACCCGTCCGACGCGCTGCGCGGGTTCCTCGTCGCGCTCGGGGTGCCGCCGCGGCACGTACCGGCCGGCCTCGACGACCAGACCGCGCTCTACCGCAGCCTGCTGGCCGGCCGGCGGGTCCTCGTCCTCCTCGACAACGCGCGCGACGAGCAGCAGGTCCGCCCGCTGCTGCCGGGCGTGCCGGGCTGCCCCGTCGTCGTGACCAGCCGCAACCAGCTGGGCGGCCTGGTCGCCGCCGAGGGCGCGCGGCCCCTGCGGCTGGGGCTGCCGGACCCCGGCGACATCCGCGAGTCCCTGGCCCGCGGTCTCGGCGCGGCGCGCACGGACGCCGAACCGGGCGCCGTGGACGACATCATCAGGCTGTGCGCCCGGCTGCCGCTGGCGGTCGCCATCGTCACCGCGCGGGCCGCGCTCAACCCGGACTTCTCGCTGACGGCCGTCGCCGCCGAACTCCGCCGTACGCACGGCAGTCTGGAGGCCTTCACCAGCGCGGACGTCGCCAGTGACGTACGGGCGGTGTTCTCCTGGTCGTACCGGGCGCTGAGCACGGGGGCCGCGCGGCTGTTCCGGCTGATCGCGCTGCACCCCGGCCCGGACCTCTCGACGCACGCCGCGGCGAGCCTCGCCGGGCTGCCGCCGCCCGCCGCCCGGGCCCTGCTGAACGAACTCGCCGCCGCCTGCCTCGCCGACGAGCACGTGCCCGGCCGGTTCACCGTGCACGACCTGCTGCGCGCCTACGCGAGCGAACTGGTCGCCGCGCACGACCGCGAGGAGGACCGGGACGCCGCGTACCGCCGGCTGCTCGACCACTACGGGCACACCGCGCTGTCCGCCGGCCGCTGGCTCACCTTCCAGTGGACCCCGCCGGAGATCGAGCCGCCGGGTCCGGCCGTGTCGGTCGAGGAGATCACCGACCACCGGATGGCGCTGCGCTGGTTCACCGCCGAGCACCGGGTGCTGAACGCCCTGATCCTGAACGGGGCCGGCACCGGGCTCGACAAGGCGACCCGGCGGATCGCCTGGGGCGCCCAGGCCTTCTTCGCGTGCAAGGAGTTCTGGACCGAGTCGATCGCCGCGCAGACCGCCGTGCTGCGGGACGCCAGGCGCCGCGGCGACCGCGGCGAGGAGGCCCGCTGCCTTCGCACCCTCGGCGGTGTGCACGCCATGCGGGGCCGCAGCCGCACGGCGGTGAACCACCTCGACCAGGCCATGGCCGCCTTCGAGGAGCTGGGTGACCCGCTCGAACAGGCCCGTACGCAGTTCTCGTTCGCCTTCGTCTTCCACCAGGACGGGCGGGACCACGCGGCGCTGCTCCGGGCCGAGCGCGGCCTCGCGCTGGCCCGCGCCGGCGGGCACGCGCTCACCGAGGCCGAGGGGCTCAACGCGGTCGGCTGGTTCCGCAGCGTCCTCGGCGACCACGAGCATGCCCTGTCGGTGTGCCGGGAATCGCTTCAGCTGTTGCGGGGACTGGAGGCCGTGCGGCCGGAGGCCTGCGTGTGGGACAGCCTCGGCCACATCCACCACCATCTGGGCCGGTACGACCGGGCGCTCTCCTGCTACGAGCGCGCCATCGTGCTGTTCCGGGAGGTCGCCGACCGGCGGAACGAGGCGGGCACGCTCGGCCGGCTCGGCGACACGCACCGGGCCGCGGGCCGTCCGCACACCGCGCGTGCCGCCTGGACGCGCGCCCTGGAGCTGCTGGAGGAACTGGGCAGGCCCGGCACCGAGGATCTCCGCGCCAAGCTCGACTCACTCGGCCGGGCCCGGTCGGCCTGACCGCCGGGGGCGGGCAGCCGGGCACGGCCACTCGACCCCCGGCGGTCAGTCCCCGGCTGCCCGTCCCCGGTGGTCACGCCCCGGTCTCCATGAGCCGCCCGGCGCGGTGCCTCGTGCGGCCCCCCTTGTGCCCGGGCCCGCCCGACCGGTTACATGCGCAGGTCAGCAAAGCGGGGACGAGCGCGGAGGCACGCAGTGACGGATACGACGGACAGCGGCGGCGGTCTCGCGGCGGCCGCCGAGGGGCCGCGCAAGGCCGCCTGGCGGTACATCGGCCCCGGCATCGTGGTCGCCGCCACCGGTGTCGGCGCGGGCGACCTGGTGGCGACGCTCATCGCGGGCAGCAAGTTCGGCCACACACTGCTGTGGGCGGCCGTCATCGGCTGTGTCGTGAAGATCTCCCTCGCGGAGGCGTGCGGCCGCTGGCACCTGGCGACCGGCCGCACCCTCTTCGAGGGCTGGCGCACGCTCGGCCCGTGGACCACGGTCTACTTCGCCGTCTATGTCGTGGTCTGGGGCTTCGTCTACGGCGCGACCGCCATGTCCTCCAGCGCGCTGCCGCTGGCGGCGCTGTTCCCGGACTTCCTGGGACTGAAGACCTGGGCGGTCATCACCGGGCTGATCGGGCTGGTGTTCGTGTGGTTCAACCACTACGCCGTCTTCGAGAAGGTCATGACGGTGCTGGTCGGCGTGATGTTCGTGGTCGTGGTGTACGTCGCCGTCCGGGTCGGCCCGGACGTCGGCGGCAGCCTCGCCGGGCTGGTGCCGGTGCTCCCGGACGGCTCGCTGCTCTACACGCTGGGGCTGATCGGCGGGGTGGGCGGCACGATCACCATGGCCGCGTACGGCTACTGGGTGAACGCCAAGGGCTGGACCCACACCGGCTGGATGAAGGTGATGCGCCTGGACAACCGCGTCGCGTACATCACGACCGGCATCTTCGTCATCGCCATGCTGATCGTCGGCGCGGAGCTGCTGCACTCGGCGAACATCGCGCTGGCCGAGAACGACAAGGGCCTGGTCGACCTCGGCAAGGTCCTGGAGGACCGGTTCGGGACGGCCACCGCGAAGCTCTTCCTGATCGGCTTCTTCGCGACCTCGTTCTCGTCGCTGATCGGCGTGTGGCACGGGGTCAGCCTGATGTTCGCCGACTTCGTCGAGCGCTACCGGCGGGCCCGGGTGAAGGCGGGCGAGGGGCCGGCCGACGGCACGGTGGCCGAGCTGGCCACGGGCGAGGCCGAGAAGTCGGTGCCGTTCCGGGCGTATCTGCTGTGGCTGACGTTCCCGCCGATGACGCTGCTCTTCCTGGACAAGCCGTTCGGGCTGGTCGTCGCGTACGGCGTGCTCGGCGCCTTCTTCATGCCGTTCCTGGCGCTGACCCTGGTGTGGCTGCTGAACTCGGACCGGACGCCGCGCGAGTGGCGGAACGGCGTGCTGAGCAACGTCATGCTGACGGCGGCCGGGCTGCTGTTCATCGTGCTGTGCGTGCACCAGGTGATCGAGCTGTTCTAGGTGTACTGCCCAGGGACATTGGTCAACCTGGTGACGGGCGGTTTGCCGCCGGTTGCAGTGTGGGGGCGGTGGTGATTGTAGTGATGGAGCCAGGCCGGCAGGGCTTTGCGGCGGGCTGATTCGCTTGAGTAGAAGCGTCCGAGGGCCCAGCCGTCGGCCAGGGTGCGGTGGAAGCGCTCGACCTTGCCGTTCGTCTGTGGCCGGTAGGGCCGGGTCTTCTTCGGTGTGATGCCGAGTTCGGTGCAGGCCCGGTTCCAGTGCCGGGAGCGGTAGGCCGAGCCGTTGTCGGTCAGGACCCGCTCGATGGTCACGCCGCGGGCGGCGAACCAGGCCACCGCGCGGTGCAGGACATCGACTGCGGTGTCGGCTGTCTCGTCGTTGCGGATCTCGGCGTAGGCGACGCGGGAGTGGTCGTCGACGACGGTGTGGACGAATGCGGTTCCCAGCAGCGGGCCGCGGTACTTGTTGCGGGGCTTGTCTGGTGTTGCGGCACGGTTCCTGCGGCCCTGGACGCGTCCGACGTAGCGCCAGCCGCCGCCGTCGGGGACGTTGCCGAGCTTCTTGACGTCGATGTGGAGCATGGCGCCGGGATGCCCGTGTTCGTAGCGGCGCACCGGCTCGCCGGTGGCACGGTCGATGTGGGACAGCCGGTTGATCCGGCAGCGGGTCAGGACCGCGTGGACGGTCGAGGCGGGCATGCCCAGCCGTCCGGCAATCTGGACCGGTCCCAGTCGCTGCTTCCAGCGCAGGTGCACGATCTTGCGGACCTGCGGCTGAGTAGTTCGGGCCGGGCTGCGGTGAGGTCGTGAGGACCGGTCGGCCATCGCGGCCGGCCCGGATTCGGCGTAACGGTCGGCCCATCGCTTGGCGGTGGGCCAGGACACGTCGTAGCGCTCGGCCGCACGGGCGACCGGCCATCCCTCATCCACAATCAGACGCGCCAGGCGAAGACGGGCACGGGGCGTCAGAGCAGCGTTAGCGTGAGACACGAAGGCCTCCTGGTTGGCGGAGCGGTTCCTCGACAGCTCCACTCCACAACCGGGGGCCTTCGTCATCTCACAGATTCAGACCGTGTCGTCGCACAAACTCGACCAACCTGGC
>NZ_WHPN01000305.1 GCF_009735685.1 Streptomyces lycii
GGCTGCTGCTCCGTCCTGCCGGGGACCTCGTCCTCGGCGACGTCCGCCGCGGCGGTGAGGCCGTCGTCCAGCCATTTCCGCGCCTCGTCCCCGAGCACCGCCCGGAGGGCCGTGTACAGCTCGGCGGTTTCCTCACTGCCGGTCAACATGGCTACCTCCCGTCGTGGGTCGCTGCGGTGGGGGTTCCGGAGGGGTTTCCGGGCGGGGTTCCGGACGATGCTCCGGACGGGATTCCGGAGGAGGCTTCGGTCACCGCCCCGGACGGTGCCGCACGTCCGGGCCCGCCGGTCACCGCCCCCGACACCGCCCCCGACGGTCCCGCGGCGTCGGACGCGGGTCCGGCCCCCGGGGCCGCTCCCGGCGCAGTCCCCCGGGCGGCCCCGGGGGCGCGCCCGGCCCCAGAGGCACCCCCGGCGTCAGTCGCGGAGGCAGTCCCGGAAGCGCGTCCGGCGGCCCCGGAGCCGAGACCGGAGGCAGTCCCGGAGCCGAGACCGGAGCCAGCCCCGGAGGCGCGTCCCGGAGCGGCGGCCCCCGGATCCCCGGATCCCGTCGGGGCCGCCCCCGCCCGCACCCGGGCTTTCGCTGCGGCTTCCGCCTCGGCTTCCGCTGCGGCTTCCTCCTCGGCCCGGCGGAGGAAGGCGTACGAGGCACGGGCCAGCTCCGGGCCGCGGTGGGAGTCGCGGGGCAGCTCGACGCCGACGAGGCCCCGGTAGCCCGTCTCCCGCAGGGCCGCGAGCACCGGCGGGAAGTCCATCTCGCCCTCCCCGAAGGGCAGATGCTCGTGCACACCGCGGCGCATGTCCTCGATCTGCACGTGCCGCACCCAGGGCGCCGTCGCCCGCACGCAGTCCGCGGGCGGTTCCGGTTCCAGGCACTGGCAGTGCCCGAGGTCCAGGGTCAGGCCGAGCGCGTCGGGGGCTCCGAGCGCCGTGCGCAGCCGGTGGAAGTCGGCGATGGTGGCGAGCAGGTGCCCCGGTTCCGGCTCGATCGCCAGCGGCACGCCCGCCGCGTCCGCCGCGGACACCACGGGCGCCATGGACTCCGCGAGCCGCAGCCAGGCCGTGTCCGCGGGCACGCCCGGCGGGGTGATGCCGCTGAAGCAGTGCACGGCGTGCGCGCCGAGGTCCGCGGCGACGCGGACGGCCTTCAGCAGCAGCGCGATCCTGGCCCCGCGGGCGTCCGGATCGTCCTCCAGCAGCGTGGGGTGGTGCTTGCGCCGGGGATCGAGGACGTAGCGGGCGCCGGTCTCCACGGCCACCGACAGCCCGAGCGCGGAGAGCCGGGCGGCGGTTTTCCGGGTCCGTGCGGCGAGGTCCGGGGCGAGCGGGTCGAGGTGCATGTGGTCGAGCGTCAGCCCGACCCCGTCGTAGCCGAGGTCGGCCAGCAGCGCGAGGGCGTCGTCGAGCCGCAGATCGGTGAGGCCGTTGGTGCCGTAGCCGAGGCGCAGTCCCGGGCCGCCGGGCGGCGCGGCGGCCGGCGGTGTCGGCGATGTCGCCGGTGGGGTCATGTGGGGCTCACCTTCCGGGCCAGCCGCCGCGCCACCGGCAGCAGTGCGAGCAGCGCGGCCGCGGTGCCGGTCCGCCCGGACCGTGCCGCGAGCGCCGCCTGGAGCGGGATCATCGCGCGGATGCCGCCGCCGACGGCCCGCTGGTAGAGGTACGGGGACGGGTTGAGCGCGGCGTGCGCGTACGGGCGCGCGGCGGTCGCCGCGTACCCGGCGGCGAAGAACGCCGGGGCGGTGAGGCGGCGGCCGGCTGGCAGTACCGGGGGGACGGGTTCCGGTGCCGCCCGTCCGCCCGGAGCGGCCGCGGCCGCTCGGGGGTTCCGGCCGGCCGCCCGCGCGATGCCGCCGAGGACGCCGAGCGCGGCGAGCGGCAGCGTGCTGGAGCCGCCCTCCGTCTCGCGGCGGGAGACGAGGGTGACGGCGTAGGTGTGCGCGCCGAGCAGCGCGGCGGCCGGAAACGCCCTCGGCACGGCGTCCGGGCCGGCTCCCCCGGTGCGCGCGGACCGGCCCGCCGTCGCCGCGGCGCCCATGAGGAGGTCCAGGGCGCGGGCCGCCGCCATCGCCGCCGGACCCGCCTTCGTGTTCTTCAGGCGCAGGTCGTACGCCCACACGGCGCCCGCCAGGGCCGTCGCGGTGGCCAGCGCCGGGCGGCCCGCCACCGCGGCGAGGCCCAGCCCGGCCGCCGTGAGCCCGGCCGCGGCCCCGAACGCGGCGCCCGGGGCGATACGGCCGGACGGCAGCGGCCGGTGCGGGCGTTCCACGGCGTCGACGTCCCGGTCGGCCCAGTCGTTGAGCGTCATGCCCGCCTCGTACAGGCAGAGCGAGGCGCACGCGGCGAGGACCGTGCCCCGGTTGGGCGCGCGTCCGGCCGCGGCGGCGCCCGCGAAGGCGTCGCCGGGCACGCTGAACAGCGCGGAAAGCCGCAGGAGTTCCGCCCAGGCGGCTTTCTTGCCGGGGTGGTGCGGATCGGTCATGCGTCACCCCGCAGCCGCTCCGCGAGGGCGAGGAGGGCGTGCCACTGTTCGGTGAGGCCGGGCGGTCCCTCGTCCGGGTCCTTGAAGTAGAAGCCGAGGCCGGGGACGGGTCCCGTCGTGCCCGCGGCGTGGGCGGCCGCGGTCAGCCGGGCCAGGTCGAGGACCAGCGGGGCGGCCAGGGCCGAGTCGCAGCCCTGCCAGATGGTCTGGAGGAACATCCGGGTGCCGAGGAAGCCGTCGAAGGCGACGTGGTCCCAGGCGGTCTTCCAGTCACCCATCGCGGGGACGTCGTCGATGTGCGTCTCGCCCTCCGGCGCGCTGCCGAGGGTGTCGGTGAGGGCGCGGGCCTTGCCGGCGTTCTTGGCCGCCGCGGCGGCCGGCTCGGCGAGCGCGGCTCCGTCGCCGCCGCCCAGCACGTTGCTGCCCGACCAGGCCCGCACCTCCAGGGCGCGCTGGAGGAACATCGGCGCGAGGACGGAACGCAGCAGGGTCTGCCCGGTCTTGCCGTCGCGGCCGGCCCACGGCAGCCCGGACGCTGCGGCGGCGCGGGCGAGCCGGGGGTGGTGGAGGCCGGTGGACGGGGTGAAGTTGACGTACGGGCAGCCGGCCCGCAGCGCGGCGGCGGCGTAGAGGGAGCTGGGGGGCAGCCGGTCGGCGCCGGGGGCCGGGGCGGGTTCGGTCGAGGCGACGTTGACGACGACGGTGCGGGCGAGCCCGTGCTCGCGGGTGAAGGCGGTCATGTCGGCCGCGAAGGCGGTGATGAGTTCCTCGTCGGTGCGGGTGTCGCCGCGCTGCGGTCCGCCGGGGCGTATCGCGGCGTCGGCGGCGGCCAGTTCGGCGCGCAGGGCGGCGGGCAGGCCGTGCGGCAGGACACCGCCGGCGGCGAGTGCTTCGGCCCGTTTGGGGAGCGGGCAGGTGTTGGTGTCGTGGCCGCCGAAGACGAGGCCGTCCAGCGGCGGCAGGCCGCAGTCGGCGAACGGCGGCATCTCGGTGACCATGCCGGTCGGCGGGTGCATTCCGGCGGCGAGTGCCGCGCCGCCGGTGACGGCGGTGGTCGCGACGGAGCCGCGGGCGCCGATGAACCAGACCCCGGTCCGGGCCGGCTGCCCGGCCGCCGTGGCGGGGTCCGGCCCGGCCGGGGACGGGTTTCCGGCGGATCCGGTGCGGCTCCCGTGCGGCGCGGCCGGTCCGGCGGCGTCCGGCCGTGGCCCCGTGGCGGGGCCCGGGTCGGTGCGGTCGGGGTCGGGTGTCGTCGTCACAGAGCCTCCCTGGTGCGGAACCGAGTTGGTGCCGTGGTGCGGATGGTGCTGAGGTTCGTGCGCCTGCGGTGCCCCCTGGGGCGGAAGTGTGCCGTGGGTCCGGGTCCGGCACACCCCCTTCTCCGGAACGGGTCGGTCCGCAGGCGTGCCGGGCCCGGGCCGCCGGCCCCCGTGAGCGGCGGCGGGACGGAGTCCGGCGGTCTCCGTCCCGCCGCCCGGGCCTTCCGGCGGTCCCCCTCGGAAACCGCCGGAGCGGCCCGGTCCGGGCCGGGCGGACTCAGTTGCCGCCCTCGTCCGGCGGTGCGGGCAGTTCCTTGACCCGGATGTTCCGGAAGGACACCTCGTCCTCGTCGCCGTGGTTCTGCAGCCCGATGTGCCCCTGCAGGCTGCGCTCGGGGTCCTCGTTCCGGAAGTCGTTGACCAGCACGCCGTTCAGGAAGACGCGCAGCCGCTCGCCCTCGACACGGATCTCGTAGGTGTTCCACTCCCCCGGCGGGTTGAGCGCCGCGTCCCGGGCCTCGATGTCGGCGGCCTGGAAGGTGTAGACGGACCCGGTGGTGCGGTCCTCGGCGTCGGTGGCGTCGATCTGGACCTCGTAGCCGCTGTCGACGGCGGACCAGGGGTCGTCGGAGGCGGGGAAGCCCACGAAGACGCCGGAGTTGTCGTCACCGGCCATCCGCCAGTCGAGCTTCAGGGAGTACGAGCCGAACTCCCGCCCCTCGTACCAGAGGAGCCCCATGCCGCCGGTGGACGTCAGGGTGCCGTCCTCCAGGGTGAACTGGCCGGGGCCCGCCTGCTTCCAGCCGTCGGTGCCGGTGCCGTCGAACAGCGGCTCGTAGCCCGTCTCGGGGCGGCAGTCGGCCCGGGCGGCGCCGGTGGCGTAGCGGATGCCGCCGAGCAGGTGGCCCAGGAACTCGGGCTCGGCGTAGGACTCCTTGGTGTGGCCGAGGCCGGTGTAGAAGGCGCGGCCGCCCTCGTACTCCTGGCACCAGGAGATGGGGTGGTCCTCGCCCATGGAGCCGCCGGTGTACGAGGTCTCGTCGAGGGTGGCGAGGACGTGCGCGTGTTCCCGGGGGTTGGTGCGGTAGTTGTACCACTCGTCGGTGCGTTCCCAGACGGGGCCGAGGTGCGCGGTGGCGGGGTGGGCCCGGTCCTCGACGCCGATCGCGGCGGGCTGGATCTGCGGGTGCGACTCGAAGTACGCGCCGGCGAGGCCGCCGTAGAAGGGCCAGTCGTACTCGGTGTCGGCCGCGGCGTGCACGCCGACGTAGCCGCCGCCCTGGGAGATGTAGTGCTCGAAGGCGCGCTGCTGGTTGGTGTCGAGGACGTCTCCGGTGGTGGAGAGGAAGACGACGGCGTCGTACTGGTTGAGGTTGCCCTGCCGGAAGGCGGTGGGGTCCTCGGTGGCGTCGACGGTGAAGCCGTTCTTCGCGCCGAGGTCCTCGATGGCGGCGATCCCCTCGGGGATCGAGTCGTGGCGGAAGCCGGCGGTCCTGGAGAAGACCAGGACCCGGCCGTCGGCCTGCTTCGCCGTGGTGTCCGGGGCGGCGGTGCGCGGGGCGGCGCTGCCGGGCACGGCCATGCTGCCGAGCAGCAGGGCGGCCGCGGCGACGGCCAGGCCGAGGCGTCCGGGGGCGGGCCGGGGGGTGTGCCGGCGCGCGGGATCTCCGGGGGCGGGGGGCGGTGCGGAGGCCTGCATGGGACGGTGCTCCTTCCTCCGGTCCGGGAGGGCGGCGGGGGCCGCCCTCCCGGGTCCGTGCGGTGTTCGGATCAGCCGTGCTGTTCTCGGTCCGGCCGGTGGCCGTCAGCCGGTGGTGAAGGTGAAGTCGTCGACCTCGAAGAGCGGACCGTCACCGGATCCCTTGAAGACGAGATACAGCTCGGTCGTCTCCTTGGGGCCCTTCTTCAGGTCGGCGGTGACGTCGGTGTACGTCTCCCAGCCGCCGGTCGACGGCACCTCCGCGGTGCCGAGGAGCTTGCCCGTCTCGGAGCCCGCCCGGATTTCCAGCGTACCGCCGGCGCCTTCGGCGGCGACCCGGGCGGAAACCGAGGTCACGGTGTCCAGCAGATAGGGGTCGAAGGAGATCCACTCGCCGTTCTGGATGTCGCCGGCGGTCCTGCCGCCGTGCGCCGCCTCGCGGTCGGTGGCCTCGACGCCCTGGCTGTCGCCGAAGTGCTCCGCCTGCCGGTGCTTGGTCTGGGCGACGGACTCGTCCTCGCCGGTCAGCGCCCGCTGGCCGTTGGCCCCGTTGTCGGTGTACGAGGCGTTGAAGACCCCGAAGATGTTGGCGTTGGGGTCGTGCTCGGCGTCGGCGGAGGTCTTCAGGGTGCCGGAGCAGCCGGTGGCCGAGGTGATCGGGTGGCCGTGGCTGTCGTGGCCCAGGACATGGTGGATCTCGACCTTGGAGCAGTCGATCTCCTCGTCCTCCGGGTCGGTCACCTTGACCTCGAACGGCACCTCGTCACCGAAGGTGAACAGCTGTCCGTCGGCCGGCAGTTCCAGGGTCACGGTCGGCGCGGTGTTGCCGACGGTGACGTAGACGCTCGCGCTGCCGCTGCGGCCCGAGGGGTCCTCGGCGGTGACGGTGGCGGTGTAGGTGCCGTTCTCCCTGTACGTGTGACTGGGGTCGGCGGACTCGGCGGTGCCGCCGTCACCGAAGTCCCAGCGGTAGCTGATGTCGTCCCCGTCGGCGTCGGTGGCCTCGGCGGAGAACTGCACCTTCAGCGGTCCCTGCCCGGAGGTGACGTCGGCGGAGGCCTCGGCGACCGGCGAGTGCCCGTCGGTGGCGTTCTCGATGCGGTAGAGGGCGGAGTTCTCGTCGCCGCCGAACCAGCTCAGCCCGTAGTCGAGGACGTACAGCGCGCCGTCCGGGCCGAAGGCCATGTCCATCACCTGGGTGCCGGACCACGGGAAGTCGTTGATGGACTGCACCGTGCCGTCGGCGTCCTGCTCGATGCGCTTGATCCACTGGCGGCCGAATTCGCCGGCGAAGAAGTCGCCGTCGTAGGCCTCGGGGAACTTCACCAGCGAGTCGAGGTCCGCGTCGTAGTGGTAGACGGGGCCGCCCACCGGGGACTCGGAGCCGTTGCCGAACTCGGGCACGGAGGCGCCGTCGTACGGGATCCACGCCTTCTGGGCGGGCGGCAGGTCGGTGAGGCCGGTGTTGTGCCGCGAGGTGTTCTTCGGGGCCGCGCAGTCGAAGGACTCGCCGGACTCGCCGGTGGCGAAGTCGTAGTCGACATACGGCTCGTTGTCGCCCACGCAGAACGGCCAGCCGAAGTTGCCGGGCTCCGTGACGCGGGCGAACTCGACCTTGCCGGCGGGGCCGCGGGCCGGGTCGGCGGCCCCGGCGTCGGGGCCGTAGTCGCCGACGTAGACGGTGCCGGTGGGCTTGTCGACCGTCATCCGGAACGGGTTGCGGAAGCCCATGGCGTAGATCTCGGGACGGGTCTTCTCGGTGCCGGGCGCGAAGAGGTTGCCCTCGGGGATCGTGTACGACCCGTCCTCGGCGACCTTGACGCGGAGGATCTTGCCGCGCAGGTCGTTGGTGTTGCCGGCCGAGCGCTGGGCGTCGTAGGCGGGGTTCCGGTTCTCCCGTTCGTCGATCGGGGTGTAGCCGTCCGAGGCGAACGGATTGGAGTCGTCGCCGGTGGAGAGGTAGAGGTTCCCCTCGGCGTCGAAGTCGATGTCACCGCCGACATGGCAGCAGGTGCCGCGGGTGGCGGGCACGTCGAGAACCTTCTTCTCGCTCTCGGTGTCCAGCGTGCCGTCCTCGTTGAGGACGAAGCGGGAGAGCCGGTTCACGCCGTCGAACGGCGCGAAGTCCTCGGCGGTGCCCTCGTCCGGGGCGTCGCCCTCGGGGGTGTCGAGCGGAGGCGCGTAGTAGAGGTAGATGGCCCGGTTCTCGGCGAAGCCGGGGTCGACGCCCACGCCCTGGAGGCCCTCCTCGTCGTGCGAGTACACGTCGAGGGTGCCGGCGACCCGGGTGGTGCCGCCCGCGTCGGTGATGCGCAGCGTGCCGTCGCGCGAGGTGTGCAGCACGGACCGGTCGGGCAGCACGGCGAGCGACATGGGTTCGCCGGTCTCCTCCGCGCCCTTGGCGAGGGTGACCTGCTGGAAGTCTTCGGCGGCGGGGGCGTCGTCGTGGCCGGGGTGGGCGCCGGCCTGTGGGGCGATGGCGAGCATGGCGCCGGCGAGGAGTGAACTCGTCGCGAGCGCGAGATGTTTGCGGAACCTGAGCCGTTTCCTGTGCACGGATGTCCTCCGGAGGGATGACGGTGTGTGACAGGCGCGCGCCGTCGCGCCGGGTCGGTCGTGGGGGGCCGAGGTGAAGGGGGGGACGGAAGTGGAAGTGGAACCGGCCGTAACAGCCCGGGAACATCAGGCTGACCGGTACACCTCAAGGACCGTAGCTTTGTTCGTCTGTTTCGGAAACCCCTTTGACACACATCGCGTACAGCTTTTTCCAGACACTGGACAAAGGCGGGGCGCGGGCAGGGCGCGGGGCAGCCCGACGCGCCCGCCGTCCGCATATCGCCTGAAGCGCGGGGCGCGTTCGCCCGGCCCGGGGCGCGCACAGCGGAAGCGCCCGGCCGGGGCGAGCGGCCGTGCGCGGGGACACGCGGGTGCGGGGACGCAGTCGGTAGCGGCAGCGTGATCGGGCGCGGCGCCGCGGTCGGGTACCGGTGCCCGGCCGCGGGTGCGGTCGGGCACCGGCCCGCGTCAGCCTCCCGTCGTGACCGTGAAGTCGTCCAGGTCGAAGAGGGCGCCCGAGCCGCCCTTGAAGACCAGGTACAGCGTCGTCGTACCGGCCGGGGCGCCGCTCAGGGCCGCGGTGACGTCCCGGTACGCCGACCAGCCGCCGGTACCGGGCACGGTGGCCCGGCCCAGCAGGGTGCCGGTGGACGAGCCGGAGCGCATTTCGAGGGTGCCGCCGGACCGGCCGGAGGAGACACGGGCGGTCAGCGAGGAGGCGTCGCTCAGCGCGTAGGGGTGGAAGGAGATCCAGTCGTTGTGGTGGACGTCGCCGACGCGTCTGCCGCCGTGCGCCGACGTGCTGTCGATGATCTGGACGCCGCGTGAGCCGCTGTGGTGCTCGGCCTGCCGGTGCTTCGGTTGCAGCACGTGCTCGTCCTCGCCGGTGAGCGGGGTCCCGCCCGCGCCGCCGCTGTCGGTGTAACGGGCATGGACGAGCCCGAAGATGTTGGCGTCGACGTCGTGCTCCCCGTCCGCGGGCGTGTCCACGGTCCCCGAGCAGCCGGTGACCGTCGGCCCCGCGTGGCCGTGGGCGTCGTGACCGAGGGCGTAGGTGACCTCGACCCTGGAGCAGTCGATCACCGCGTCCTCGGCGTCGGTGACCCGCACCCGGTACGGCACGGCGTCCCCGAAGGAGAAGGGCTGTCCGTCCGCCGGGAGTTCCAGGGTCACCGTCGGCGCGGTGTTGCCGACGCTGATGTGGACGCTCGCCGAACCGGTGAGACCGCCGGGGTCACGCACGGTCAGCGTCGCGGTGTAGGCGCCGGACTCCTCGTACGTGTGCGTGGGCGCCGCCGCCGTGGATCCGGTGCCGTCGCCGAAGTCCCAGCGGTGGGTGAGCGCGTCGCCGTCGGCGTCGGTGCTGCCCGCCGCGGAGAACGCCACCGTGAGCGGTGCCCCGCCGGCGGTGCGGTCGGCGGACGCGCGGGCGACCGGCGCGTGGTTCCCGGTGACGTGCTCGATGCGGTAGAGGGCGGAGTTCTCGTCGCCGCCGAACCAGCCCGTGCCGTAGTCCAGGACGTACAGCGCGCCGTCCGGTCCGAACGCCAGGTCCATGATCTGGGTGCCGGACCACGGGAAAGTGTTGATCGACTGCACGGTGCCGCCCGCGGTGTGCTCGATCCGCCTGATCCAGCGGCGGCCGAACTCGGCGGCGAAGAAGTCCCCGTCGAAGGCTTGCGGGAACTTCACCGCGGAGCCCGGGTCGGCGTCCGCGTACCGGTAGACCGGTCCGGCCATCGGCGACTCGGAGCCGGACCCGAACTCCGGCACCGAGCCGCCGTTGTACGGGATCCAGGCGGGCTGCGCGGGCGGCAGCCGGGTCAGGCCGGTGTTGCGCGGCGAGTCGTTCACCGGGGCCGCGCAGTCGAAGGGCGCGCCGGAGTCACCGGTGGCGAAGTCGTAGTCCGTGTAGGGCTGGTTGCGCCCGGCGCAGTAGGGCCAGCCGTAGTTGCCGGGGCCGGTGACGCGGGCGAACTCGACCGAGCCCGCCGGGCCGCGCTCCGGGTCGCTGACGCCCGCGTCGGGCCCGTAGTCGCCGACGTACACGACCCCTGTCGCCTTGTCGACGCTCATCCGGAACGGGTTGCGGAAGCCCATCGCGTAGATCTCGGGGCGGGTCCTCGCGGTCCCCGGCGCGAAGAGGTTCCCGTCCGGGATCGTGTACGAACCGTCGGCGGCGACCTTGATACGGAGGATCTTGCCGCGCAGGTCGTTGGTGTTGCCGGCCGAGCGCTGGGCGTCGTAGGCGGGGTTCCGGTTCTCCCGCTCGTCGATCGGGGTGTAGCCGCCGGAGGCGTTGGGGTTGGAGTCGTCGCCGGTGGAGAGGTAGAGGTTCCCGGCGGCGTCGAAGTCGATGTCGCCGCCGACGTGGCAGCAGGTGCCGCGCGAGGCGGGGACGTCGAGGACCGTGCGTTCGCTGGCGCGGTCGAGGGTGCCGTCGGCGCGCAGGGTGAAGCGGGAGAGCCGGTTGACGCCTTCCCAGCGGGCGAAGTCGGCGGCGGAGCCGGTGGCGGGGGCGCTGCCCGAGGGGGTGCTGAGCGGCGGCGCGTAGTAGAGGTAGACGGCCCGGTTCTCGGCGAAGTCCGGGTCGACGCCCACGCCCTGGAGGCCCTCCTCGTCGTGCGAGTAGACCGGGATCCGGCCCGACACCTCGGTGTTCCCGGCCGGGTCGGTGATCCGCAGCGTGCCGTCGCGCGAGGTGTGCAGCACGGACCGGTCGGGCAGCACGGCGAGCGTCATCGGCTCCCCGGTCTCGGCCGCGCCCTTGGCGAGGGTGACCTGCTGGAACTCCTCGGCGGCGGCTGCCGGGGCCGCTTCCGCCGAAGCCTTCGGTGCCGCGCCGGACGGCGGCGCGGTCAGCGTGAGGCTCGCCGCAGCGAGCAGGACGGCCACCGCCGTCACGGACAAGGGGCGGGGTCTGGTCCGTTTCACGGTCCTGTGCACCATTGCCTCCCGGAAGGCTGCCGGAGTGCCAAACGCGCCGGATGCGCGGTTCCAGGACCGTACGGGCAGTCAGGGGGCGTCGGACCTGCCCGCGCAGCAAATGGGGGCCGGCCCTCCGGAACGGGCCTCACGGCGCCGGGAGACCGCCGGCCTCGCGGCACGGGCCGGAACAGCGCCCCGTCCGCCTCCGCCGGGCCTCAGGACACCGCGGGGAGCAGCACCGAGGTGTCCGGCTCCACCTGGGTGGCGAAGCCGCCGATGACGGAGAACCGGTCCAGGTCGACCACGGCGATCCGTTGGACGTCCAGCAGGGACACGTAGGCCAGGGGTTTGCCGGGATGGAAGGACACCGCGGCCGGAATCCCGCCGAGCTGGAGGGAGCGGAGCCGCCGCAGGTCGGTGCTCCACGCGGTGAGGGTCTTGCCGACGATATCCGTCACCAGCAGCCGCTCGTCGTCGAGCGGGTAGACCCGCAGCGGGTCCCCGCCCGTCTTCCGGCTCCGCCGTACCTTCATGGTGCGGGCGTCCACGGCGACCAGCGAGGAACTCCTGCGGGCTCCGACGAACAGCGTCTTCTCGTCCCGGCTCAGGCAGCTGCTCTCCGGCAGTCGGCCGGGGGTCACCAGGACGGGCGGCACGGAGGCGTCGTGCGGGCGCACGAGGCTCACGGTGTGCGACAGCAGCCCGGTGACGTAGGCCCGTTCGCCATCCCGGCTGAGGGAGAACAGGTGGGTCTTCACGCCGTGCGTGGGCACCGCCCCGGTCGGCGCCCGGTCGGTGGAGGGGTCGTCGAAACCGAGCAGGACCGCCTTCTCCTCGCTCAGGGCGTACAGCCGGTCGTGCGCGTCGATGCCCATGCCGTGAACGCGGTTGAACGGACGGGTGTCGATGGTCCGGGCCAGGGTCCGCTCGTGCAGATCGATGACGAAGACGGCGGCGCCGCCCTCGCCGACGGTGGAGGCCATGCGTACTCCGTAGTGCCCGACGTAGGCGAACCGTCCGCGCGAGTCGACGACCATCTCGTGCGGGTGGTCGGGCAGGCCGACCGTCCGCAGGCGCTGCCCGGTCCCGGCGTCGTAGAAGCCGACCGCGTGGCTGCCCTTCTCGACCACCACCAGCACATCGGCCTCCGCCGCCCGGGAGGCGGGCGCGGCGGGCGCGGCGGGCGCGCCCGCCGGCACCGCCGCGGCGCCTGCCGCCTTGATCACCGTACGCCGTGCCACCACGGTCCCCACCCCGTTCCATGACGGGCCGCCATCGCCTGCCGCAGAAAATACCCCCGGCCGCGGTGGCCACGGCGGGTTTCCGGGGACCCGCCCCGGCGCGGGGCCGCGGCGAAGGCGGTCGGGCCACGACCGGGCAGCGGGCCGCCGGCACGGTGCGGCCACGGCTCGCGACAGCCTGATCGACGCAGACCGGGGCCCGGTCCCACGACCGGGGAGGCCGCGGGAGCGGGCGGCCGGGGGCACGCCGGGTGCGGACGCGACGCCCGGAGATCGTGAAGTCCCCGGGGAGAGTGCGGCGTACCGGTGGTGACGGGCCCGCGGAGTGGGAACCGTGAGGGTGGTGCCGGGAGTCCGGTGCACAGAGGCCCGTTGACGTGGCGGGCCGGCGGGGTGTCGCGGGCAGGAGGGGCGGGACGTTGGCGTCGGTGCCGTTGACGGCGGGGGATCCGGTACGGGTGGGGCGGTACCGGCTGCTGGCCAGGCTGGGCCAGGGCGGCATGGGCCGGGTGTATCTGGGCCGCTCGCCCGGCGGACGTGCGGTGGCGGTGAAGGTGGTGCGGGACGCGCTGCTGCGGGACGAGGGGTTCCGGCGGCGCTTCGTGCGCGAGGTCGAGGCGGCACGGCGGGTGACGGGCTTCTTCACCGCGGCGGTGGTCGACGCCGATCCGGAGGGAGAGCCGGCCTGGCTGGCCACGGAGTACGTACCCGGGCTCTCGCTCCGGGACGCGGTGGCCCGGCACGGGGTGTGGCCGGAAGAGGGGGTGCGCGGCCTCGGCGCCGCCCTGGCGGAGGCGCTGGCCGCCGTGCACGCGGCGGACCTGGTGCACCGGGACCTGAAGCCGTCCAACGTCCTGCTGGCGCCGGACGGGCCCAGGGTGATCGACTTCGGCATCTCGGCGGCGGCCGGAGACACCGCGCTCACGCAGACCGGGGTGGTGATCGGCACCCCCGGTTTCATTCCTCCCGAGCAACTGCGCCACGACAGCTCCGGACCGGCCGGTGACGTGTTCGCCCTGGGCGCGGTGCTGGCGTACGCGGCCGCGGGCGTGGGCCCGTTCGGCAGCGGTGCCTCCCACGCCGTCAACTACCGGGTCGTCCACGAGGACCCCGACCTGGGGGGCCTGCCGCCCGCACTCGCGGACGTGGTGGCCCGGTGCCTCGCGAAGGACCCGGCTCAGCGGCCCGCGGTGGCATGGCTGCTGGAGGAACTGGGCGAGTCGGAACCCGCCGCCGACGGGCGGGTGCGGCAGCCCGTCCCGGCGCCGGACGAGGATGTGACGACGGCCGGATGGATGCCCGGACCAGTCGCCGACTCGGCTGCCCGGCTGCGGGCGGAGACACCCACCGAGCCGCTGCCCCGGCCGGGGGACGGCACGCCACAGTCCCTGCCCGCGCCCTCCCCCTCTTCCCCCGCCGTTCCCGTGCCCGTTCCCGTTCCCGCACCGCCCGGCACCCGGCGCCGCCGTCTGCGGACGGTTCTCGCCGCCGCGACCGCACTGGCCGTCGCCGCGACCGGCACCGTGCTGTGGAGGGTGACCGCCGGGGAGGACGGCAACGGGCCCACCCGGCCGCCCAACCTGGAGCGGCTCTGGACGCACACCCTGGCCGACGGCCAGGTCCTGGCCACCGCCTCGGAGGAAACGCTCTACCTCCAGCACGAGGAGCGCCACGAGATCACCGCCCTGGACGTCACCGACGGCTCGCAGCGCTGGGACCGCCGGATGAAGGTCGCCGACGTCCGCCGGGACAAGGGCCACCTGAAGAGTCCGGGCAACGACATCCGGGTCACCGCCGTCTCGGGCGGCCTTCTGTACTACGGCAGCAACGACCACCTGTACGCGGTGGACGCGAACAGCGGTGACCACCGCTGGAGGTACATGGACGACTCCTTCCACGCCTCCCCGGTGGTCGTGGGCGACCTGGCCTACGCGCACATGACCTCGTTCTTCTACGTCCTCGACACCCGCACGGGGGAGGAGCTGTGGGACTACGGGTACGGCGTCAACGCAAACGGCGACATAGCCGTCACCGGTGACGTGCTCCTCGTGCACAGCGAGAAGAAGCTGATCGCCGTCGATCTCCGTACCCGCGAGCAGAAGTGGACGCACGAGGCCGCGAGCGAGGCGGCGACGGGCCTCGCGGTGGCGGACGGCAAGGTCTACTTCGGCACCCGGGACGGCGCCCTGTACGCCGTCGACACGAGTTCGGGCGACGAGGTGTGGCGCCGCACGTTCGAGGGAGAGCTGTGGGACGGCAGGCTCGGCGGGGGCGCGGGCATGCCGGAAGTGGCCGGCGGAACCGTGTACTTCGAGAACGACGGCTACGTCTCCGCCTTCGACGCGGGCACCGGATCGCGGCGGTGGCAGCGGAAACAGCGGGCCGACGAGGTGACGTCCCTGGACGTGGTGGACGACACCCTTCTCGTCACCGACTCGGACGGCGGCATGACCGCACTCGACACCCGCAGCGGAAGGACCGGGTGGCGGGAATCGCCGGGCGGGGGCGACGGGACGAGCTTCCGGATCACCGGCGAGATCGTGGTGACGGAGTCCGCCGGCCGGCTGACCGCCTACCGGGCCGCGACCTGACCCGCACCCCGCGCGGAGCGGGACGGTGCCGGGGAGACAGCGCCGGGGAGACGGTCCCGGAGGCAGCCGGTGCCGGGGAGACGGTCCCGGGAGACCGGGACGAGGGAGGAGTGGCGGAGTGCAGGCATTCGTACCGCTGGAGACGGGGGATCCCGAGCGGGTCGGCTCGTACCGGATCGTCGGCAGGCTCGGCTCGGGGGGGATGGGCCGGGTGTATCTGGCCGGTTCGCCGGGCGGCCGGGCGACCGCGGTGAAGGTGGTGCACGAGGAGCTGGCCTGGGACCCGGCCTTCCGCAGGCGGTTCGGGCGGGAGGTGGCCGCGGCACAGCGGGTGACCGGCCCGTTCACCGCGCCCGTGGTCGACGCGGACCCGGACGCGGACCGGCCGTGGCTGGCCACCGCCTACGTGCCGGGCGTTCCGCTGGGCACGGCGGTCGCGGCGCACGGCGTCTGGGACGAGCGGTCCGTGCGGGCGCTGGGGTCCGGGCTGGCGGAGGCACTGGACGCGATCCACCGGGCCGACGTGGTGCACCGTGACCTGAAGCCCTCGAACGTGCTCCTGGCACCGGACGGACCCCGGGTGATCGACTTCGGCATCTCGGTGGCCGCCGACGACACCGAGCTGACGACCACGGGGGCCGTGGTCGGCAGCCCCGGCTACCTTCCGCCCGAGCAACTGGTGGGCCACGAGGTGGGACCGGCCGGTGACGTGTTCGCGCTGGGCGCGCTGCTGGTGTACGCCGCGACCGGAACCGGAGCGTTCGGCGGCGGGCCCGCGCACGGCGTGAACTACCGCGTCGTCCACGAGCGTCCCGAGCTGTCGGGTCTGCCGGACGGACTCGCCGCCCTCGTAGCCCGGTGTCTGGCCAAGGACCCGCGCCGGCGGCCCGGGGTGGCGGAACTCGTCGAGGAACTGGGCCGTTGGGAGGCGGCCGACGGGACCCGGGGCACGTTCACCGCCGGCACATGGCTGCCCGCGCCGGTCGCCGCGGACGTCACCGCGCTGCGTGCCGAGCCGCCGCCGC
>NZ_WHPN01000306.1 GCF_009735685.1 Streptomyces lycii
GCGGACAGGCCCGGAAGGGCGCCCGGACCCGAAAACCGCCGGACCCCGACGACAACCGGGGGGCCCGAACCATACGACGGGCGGCAGCCGGGGGACGGCGGGAGGGGACGGGTCCGGAGGGAGGGGGGTCCTCCACGCTTACGTGTATTTGTGGCCGCCACCACCGGGCGGACTCTCCGACCCCGTCCAGGCGGCCGTAAATATGCGGTGGAGGACCCCCCTCCCGGAGGGCCCGGCCCCGGCACCACCATGCTCCCGCTCCCGCTCCCGCCCCGCGCTCCCGCCCCGCGCTCCCGCACCCGCCCCGCGCACCCGCCGCCGCCCCGCGGACCGCTCCCGCACCCGCACCGCGCTCCCGCACCCGCCCCGCGCATCCGCGCACTCACTCCCAGCACCCGCCCCGCGCACCCGCACCCCACTACGAACCCGCACCCGCTGCCGGCACCCCGCCCCGCACACCCCCGCACCCGCACCCGCCCCGCGCACCCGCACCCCACTACGCACCCGCACCCGTTGCCGGCACCCCGCCCCGCACACCCCCGCACCCGCACCCACCCCCGCACCCCGCCCAGGCCCCTCCGGTGACCCCGGTGCCGTACCGGCCTCGTCGGTCTCACGCCCCCGCCGGACGGCGACTAGGCTCGGGGCGGGCCGAGGCGATCAACATGCGAGAAGGCGGTGGCCGGGTGCAGCAGGGACGACGGGACAGCCGGTTCGGAAGGCTGCTGCGGCACGGCTTCACCGATCCCGCGACGGCGGAACGGCTGCTCGACCTGCCGGCGCTCTCCGCCGTGCGGGGCGACCCGATGCTGCTCGACGCCCTCGGCGCGACCGCCGACCCCGACCTCGCGCTGCGCCAGCTCGTACGCCTCGTGGAGTCCCTGAGCGACCACGAGCGGCCCGGCGGCGACCCGGCCGGCGGGCCGCAGGAACTGCTCGGCACCCTCATCGGCGCGAAGCCGCTCCGGGACCGGCTGCTGCGGGTCCTCGGCGCCTCCGAGGCGCTCGGCGACCACCTCGTGCGGCACCCGCTCGACTGGCACGATCTTGCCACGTACGAGTCCGCCGACCTGCACCCCGGCGTCGAGGAGTTCACCCGCTGCCTCGACGACGCCCACGACGCCGACACCCTGCGCGCCGCCTACCGCCGCTGTCTGCTGTCCATCGCCGCGCGTGACGTCTGCGGAACCATAGACCTCGCCGCGGCCGCCACCGAGCTGGCCGACCTGGCCACGGCCACGCTCCGTGCCGCGCTCCGTATCGCCGGGGACGCCGCGCCCGAGGACACGGCCCGCTGCCGGCTCGCGGTCATCGCGATGGGCAAGTGCGGGGGCCACGAACTCAACTACGTCTCCGACGTCGACGTCATCTTCGTGGCCGAGCCCGTCGCCGAGCCCGTCGACGGCACCGAGGAGGCGGAGGCCATGCGCGCCGCGACCCGCCTCGCCTCGCACCTGATGCGGCTCTGCTCCGACACCACCGCCGAGGGCACCATCTGGCCCGTCGACGCCAACCTCCGCCCGGAGGGCCGCAACGGCCCGCTGGTGCGCACCCTGAGCAGCCATCTCGCGTACTACGAGCGGTGGGCGAAGACCTGGGAGTTCCAGGCGCTGCTCAAGGCCCGCCCGGTCGCCGGGGACGAGGCGCTCGGCCGGGCGTACGCCGACGCCGTCGCCCCGCTCGTCTGGCAGGCCGCCGAGCGGGAGAACTTCGTCGCCGACGTCCAGCAGATGCGCCGCCGCGTCGTCGAGAACATCCCCGCCGCCCAGATCGACCGTGAGCTGAAGCTCGGCCCGGGGGGCCTGCGCGACGTCGAGTTCGCCGTGCAGCTGCTCCAGCTGGTGCACGGCCGTGCCGACGCCGGGCTGCGCAGCGGCAGCACGCTCGACGCGCTCGCCGCCCTCGCCGCGGGCGGTTACGTCGGCCGGAAGGACGCCGCCGCGCTCGACGAGGCGTACCGCTTCCTGCGCTCCATGGAGCACCGCATACAGCTGTACAAGCTGCGCCGCACCCATCTGGTCCCCGAGGGCGAGGCCGATCTGCGCCGGATCGCCCGCTCGCTGGCGACCGCCTACCGCTGGGACCGCGGCGAGGACCCCGTCACCCGGCTCCGCAAGGAGTGGAGGCGGCACGCCCGCGAGGTCCGCAGGCTGCACGAGAAGCTGTTCTACCGGCCGCTGCTCGACGCCGTCGCCCAGCTGGAACCGGGTGCCGTCCGGCTCAGCCCCAAGGCCGCGGGCCAGCGCCTCGAAGCCCTCGGTTACGCCGACCCGGCCGCCGCCCTGCGCCATCTGGAGGCTCTGGCCTCCGGCGTCACCCGCAAGGCGGCCATCCAGCGCACCCTGCTGCCGGTGCTGCTGGAGTGGTTCGCCGACTCGGCCGATCCGGACGCCGGGCTCCTCAACTTCCGCAAGGTGTCCGACGCGCTCGGCACCACCCCCTGGTATCTGCGGCTGCTGCGCGACGAGGGCGCCGCCGCCGAGAACCTCGCCCGGGTCCTCTCCGGCGGCCGGCTCGCCCCCGACCTGCTGATGCGCGCCCCCGAGGCGGTGGCGCTGCTCGGTGACCCCGGCGGGCTGCGGCCGCGCGACCGCGCCCACCTCGAACAGGAGGTGCTGGCCGCGGTGGGCCGCGCCGAGGGGCCCGAGCAGGCGGTCGCGGCCGCCCGCGGGGTGCGCCGCCGCGAAATGTTCCGCACCGCCGCGGCCGACCTGATCAGCACGTACGGCACCGAGGAGACGCCCGCCGAGGAGGACTTCGGCCCGCGGGTCGACCGCGTCGGCACCGCCCTGTCCGACCTCACCGCGGCCACCGTCTCCGGTGCCCTGCGCGCCGCCGTCCGCGCCGGTTTCGGCGACACCCTGCCGACCCGCTTCGCCGTGATCGGCATGGGCCGCTTCGGCGGCGCCGAGCTGGGTTACGCCTCCGACGCCGATGTGCTGTTCGTCCACGAACCGCGCGAGGGCGTCGACGAACAGCAGGCGGCCCGGGCCGCGTTCGCGGTCGCCAACGAGATGCGCCGGCTGCTGGAGCTGCCCTCAGCCGACCCGCCGCTGCTCGTCGACGCGGATCTGCGCCCCGAGGGCAAGACGGGCCCGCTCGTGCGCACCCTCACCTCGTACGCCGCCTACTACCGGCGCTGGTCGCAGGTCTGGGAGAGCCAGGCGCTGCTGCGCGCCCGCCCCGTCGCCGGGGATCCCGGGCTGGGGCGCCGCTTCGTCGAACTGATCGACCCGCTCCGCTACCCCGAGGGCGGGCTGGACGAGGCCGCCGCCCGCGAGATCCGCCGTCTCAAGGCCCGGATGGAGTCGGAACGGATGCCGCGCGGCACCGACCCGACGACGCACGCGAAGCTGGGCCGCGGCGGGCTCTCCGACGTCGAGTGGACCGTGCAGCTGCTCCAGCTGCGGCACGCCCACGCGGAGCCGAGCCTGCGCACCACCGGCACCCGTGAGGCCCTGTTCGCCGCACGCGACGCGGGGCTGCTCGACCCGCACGACGCCCGGACGCTGGACGAGGCGTGGCTGCTGGCGACCCGGATGCGGAACGCGGTGATGCTGGTCCGCGGCCGGCCGGGCGACACCTTCCCGGCGGACGTCCGCGAACGCGCCGCCGTGGGCCGGTATCTCGGCTACGAGCTGGGCAGCGCGGGCGAGATGCTCGACGACTACCGCCGCGTCACCCGCCGCGCCCGGACGGTCGTGGAGCGGCTGTTCTACGACGCGGAGTCCTAGGGAGCGGCAGGGCCCGC
>NZ_WHPN01000307.1 GCF_009735685.1 Streptomyces lycii
GGCGGGGAAGTCGCCGGGCGGTCAGGCCGGCTGCGGCCGGGCCAGCTCGGCACGGCCGAACAGCAGCGCATAGCCGGAGGGAAGGTCGCCGATCAGGCGGTCCACGAGGTCGTCACCGGCCACGTCCGCCACCACGCTGAGGACGGAACTGACATCCCACCGGGCGGTGGCGGGTGTCGCGCCCTCGATGCGGGCCGCCACGCCGTCCACGAACTCCGAGGCGGTCAGCGGCTGGACGGCAGGTATCTGCGCGGCGACCACGGCGGCGGCCTCGGGCGGCAGCCGGCGGGCCAGTTCCACCCGCTCCGGCCCCGTCACATGGCCGCCGAGGGCCGAGAGCACGATGCGGGTCACCCGCTCGGCTTCCTTGCTGGTCGGGTACTGCCCGCGTTCGCGCACCGCTTCGACGAGCCTGCTCCAGTGCATGGTTCGGTATCCCTTTCCTCTCTCCGCCGCGGGACTTCCGCGGTCAGCTGCTGATCTGCTTGGGTGTGTCGCCGCCCGTGATGCGGATCTTCTTCGGCTTGGCCTGCTCGGCGACCGGGATCCGCAGGGTGAGCACGCCGCCCTCGCAGTGGGCGTCGATGCGCTCGGTGTCGAGCGTCTCGCCCAGGAAGAGCTGGCGGCTGAAGCTGCCCGACGGCCGCTCGGACGCGATCACCTCGGCGCCCTCGGGGGCCGGGAAGCGACGCTCGGCGCGGACGGTCAGGACGTTCTGCTCGACATCGATGTCGATGCTCTCCGGATCGGTGCCGGGCAGGTCGAAGTGGACGACGAAGTCCTCACCGGACCGGTACGCGTCCATCGGCATGGCCGTCGCCGGCCGGTTCGCCGCACCGAAGACCTGCTGGGTCAGCCGGTCGAGTTCCCGGAACGGGTCGGTACGCATGAGCACCACGATCATCTCCTCTCGTGCGACTCCACTGAGTGCGATGCCCTATACCTTGTTATATAGCTCGCAGGAGAAAAATTGACAAGAGGCAACTCAAGCTCAGCAGTGGCTCCTCCCTTCTGCCCCCGCCGGAGGCGTTCATGTGCGTCTTGACAGCCGCCCCGTGAGCGCAGCAGTCTCGGTGGGAGCGCTCCCATGAGGTCGGGTGCGGTCCGGTCCGTCGCGGCCGGACCCCGTCCACCCCCATCTCCGCCCCCCACGTCCGGAAGGACCGACCCATGAGCCACACGCTTCGCCGTGCCCCGCGCGCCCCCGGCCGTACCCCCGGCGCCCGTCCGCTGCTCGCCGTCCTCGCCCTCACGGGACTGGCCTGCGGCGCGCTCGCCGCGCCCGCCGCCGCGGCCGGCCAGGCCGCCGGACCGGAACTCGTCGTCAACGGTGATTTCGAGGAAGGCGTCACCGCCCCGTGGTGGTGGACCGAGAACAACCCGGCTTCCGTCGAGGACGGGCAGCTGTGCGCCGACATTCCGGGCGACACCGTCGACCCCTGGGAGGCCATCATCGGCCAGGACGACATCCCGCTGGCCGCCGGTGAGGTCTACACCCTGACCTACACCGCGACGGCCACCGCCGACGTCACCATCCGCGTCAACGTCCAGGAGGCGGAGGAGCCGTACGCCACGGAGCTGACCTCCGACGACGAGATCGGCGCGGAGGCGGAGCCGGTCAGCCACGAGTTCACCGCCCAGAGCGACAACGACGCGGCGCAGCTCGCCTTCCAGGTGGGCGGCAACGACGCGTTCACGCTGTGCCTGGACGACATCTCGCTGACCGGCGCCGAGTAACCGGAGAGCAGCGCGGCCGGCGTCCCCCCTCGCCCTTCGAGGGGGCGCCGGACCGCGGAGCGCCGCCGCGGCGTGCGCCGCGTGCGCCGTGCGGCACGGCCGGCCGGTTGCGCCGGACGGTCGGCCGCGTGGGCGGGCCGGTGCGCCGGCCGGGTGCCCGCGCGAAGAACCCGTGGGTGCCGCGGCGGCTCCGTCGTGGCACCGTGCTCCCGCGGCACCGATGAGTTCCGCGGCCCGGGGAAGTCCGTACACCCGACAGCGGACGAACGGCGTCGTGGAAGGACCGTGATGAGAGAGCTGATCGTGTCGGAGCTCGTGACCCTGGACGGTGTGATGGAGGCGCCGGGCGGGGAGCCCGGCCATCCGCACACCGGCTGGGCCGCGGAATACCACGAGCCCGAGTACATGGACTACAAGCTCCACGAGGTGCTCGCCGCCGAGACCCTGCTGCTGGGCAGGGTGACGTACGAGTCCTTCGCCGGCGCCTGGCCCGGCTACACCGGCGAGTTCGCCGACAAGATGAACGGCATGCCCAAGGTCGTGGTCTCCCGCACGCTCACCGAGCCGGCCTGGCACAACACCACGGTGCGCGCGGAGGACCCCGTCTCCGTCGCCGGCGACCTCAGGGCACAGGACGGCGGCCCCGTGCTGGTCACCGGCAGCCGGACCCTGGTGCACACCCTCCTCGGCAACGGTCTGGTGGACGAGCTGCGGCTGATGGTCTTCCCCGTGACCGTCGGCACCGGCGCGCGGGTGTTCCCCGAGACGACCCGGAAGGCGGTGTGGCGGCTCACGGACACGGCGCCCTTCGCGAGCGGTGTCCGGGTGGACACGTACCGGCCCGCCTGATCCCGCCGGATGCGCTCACTCCGGTCCTCCGGCGGCGCGGCGGGGCGCGGGTGCGTCGACACGTCCCGCGGTGATTGCGCGTTCCCGGGGTATTCGACAGGGTCGGACGGGAAATACGCGCCGTGACCGGCGGATCCCCGGTCCGGCCGGCGCCAAGGAAACCGTGAGCGATGGGACGGATGCCATGCCTCTGGAAGGCGAGTACGAGCCGAGCCCCGAGCAGTGGGTGCGCGACCAGGTCGAGCTCTACGAAAGCTCCGGCGGAACCGAGGGCACGACGATGCGCGGCATGCCGGTCATCGTGCTCACGACCCGCGGCGCCAAGAGCGGCAAGATCCGCAAGACCCCGCTGATGCGGGTGGAGCACGACGGCGACTACGCCGTGGTCGCTTCCCAGGGCGGCGCTCCCCGGCACCCGGTCTGGTACCACAACCTCGTGGCCGACCCCCGGGTCGAGCTGCAGGACGGCCCGGAGCGGCGGGACATGACCGCCCGTGAGGTCACCGGTGACGAGAAGAAGGTGTGGTGGGAGCGCGCCGTCGCGGCCTTCCCCGACTACGCCGACTACCAGAGGAAGACCGACCGGGAGATTCCCGTCTTCGTACTCGAACCGGCGGCCACGCCCCACTGACCCCCGCGCGCGGCAGGCCCGGGACACCGCGGGAACCGGGGCCACCGGCTCCCGCGGCGTCCCGCGCGCGGCCGCGCACGGGTACCGAACGCGACGGCGGACGACCAAGGAGACGAGCGATGGACCACTCCCGCGTGCCCGTGCTGGAAGCGCTGGAGGACTTCCGGCGCCGGGGCGACGTGGTGTACGGACCTCCGGGGCACAAGCAGGGCCGGGGCGTCGACCCCCGTGTCCTGCGGTGCTGGGCGAGGGCGTCTTCAGCTCCGACGTGCTGTCCCTCAACGGCCTGGACGACCGCCGCAAGTCCCACGCCGTCGTGGGGCAGGCGGAGGAGCTGATGGCGGACGCCGTCCGGGCGGACCGTGCCTTCTTCTCGACCTGCGGCAGTTCCCTGTCGGTCAAGACGGCGATGCTGGCCGTCGCGGGCCCGGGCGAGAAACTGCTCGTCTCCCGCAACGCCCACAAGTCCGTGATCGCGGCCGTCATCGTCAACGGGGTCGACCCGGTGTGGGTGCACCCGCACTTCGACGCCGGGCGGCAGCTGGCGCACCCGCCCGGGCCCGAGGACGTCGAGCGTGCCCTGCGGGCGCACCCGGAGGCCAAGGGCATGCTGCTGATCAGCCCCACCGACTGGGGCTCGTGCGCGGACATCCGCGGGGTGGCCCGGGTCTGTCACGCCCTCGACGTCCCGCTCATCGTCGACGAGGCGTGGGGCGCCCATCTCCCCTTCCACGACAGCCTGCCGACCTGGGGCATGGACGGTGAGGCCGATCTCGTCGTCACCAGCGTGCACAAGATGGGCGGGGCCGTCGAGCAGAGCTCCGTCTTCCATCTGCGGGGTGACCGGGTGGCGGTGGACGTGCTCAAGCAGCGCGAGGACCTGCTCGGCACCACCAGCCCGTCCTCACTGGTGTACTGCGCGCTCGACGGCTGGCGCCGCCAGATGGTCGAGCAGGGCGGGGAACTGCTGGACACGGCACTGCGCCGGTCGGCCCGGATCCGCGCCGAGGTCGCCGCCATGCCCGGGCTGCGGCTGCTGGACCAGGAGGCCGTCCACGAGGGGTACACGGCCGAGCTGGACCCGTTGAAGATCACTGTCGACGTGCGGGAGTTGGGCATCAGCGGCATGCAGGCGGCCGAGTGGCTGCGCACGGCCCGGCATGTCGACGTCGGAGCCTCCGACACCTGCCGGATCAGCGGGCAGATCACGCACGCGGACGCCGACCGGACCGAGGAGCTGTTCGTGGACTCGCTGCGGGCCCTGGTGGAGGAGGCCGGTTCCCTCGAGCGGCGGCCCCGGGTGCTGCTGCCGGAACCGGGCGCCCTGGAGCTGGAGCAGGCGATGCTGCCCCGGCACGCCTTCTTCGGCGAGGCGGAGCAGGTCCCGGCGGAGAAGGCGGTGGGCCGGATCGCCGCGGAGATGACGAGCCCGTATCCGCCGGGGGTTCCCGTGGTGGCGCCGGGCGAGGTCATCACCGCCGAGGTGGTGGACTTCCTGGTCAGCGGAGCGGCGGCGGGCCTGCTGATCCCCGACGCCGCCGACCCGTCGATGCGGACGATGCGGGTCGTGGCCCGCTGACGCCCGCGGCGGCCCGCCGCCCCCGGTGCCGCACCGCCTCCGGCGCGCCGTCCGGCGGCCCGCCTCCCGGGATGTGACGGGCCATGGGCCGGGCCGCGGTCCGGGGGCTAATCTGACGCCGGGGCGGTCCGGCCCCGCGGGAGAGCGCCTCGACCCCCTGGAGCAGCCATGACGGGATCCGACGCCACAGCCGAGCGCGACGACACCGGCCGGCCGCACCCCGCCCGGGTGTACGACTGGCTCCTGGGCGGCAGCAACAACCATCCCGTGGACCGCGCCCTGGCCGAGCAGATGCTCCGCGTCCACCCGACGGCCGCGTACAGCGCGCGTACGAACCGGGCGTTCATGCACCGCGCCACCCGCCTGCTGGCCGGTGAGGGCATACGGCAGTTCCTCGACATCGGCAGCGGCATCCCCACCGAGCCGAACCTGCACCAGACCGCCCGGGCGGTGGCGCCGGACTCGCGCGTCGTCTACGTCGACCACGACCCGCTCGTGCTGCGGCAGTCCGCGGCCCTGCTGGCCGGTACACCGGAAGGCACCACGCACTACGTGGACGCCGACGCGCGCGAACCGGAACACGTCGTCGCCGCGGCCCGGGAGTTCCTGGACTTCCGGCGTCCGGTCGCCCTCTCCCTCAACGCGCTGCTGCACTTCATCCCCGACGAGGACGCCCACCCCCTGGTCCGCAGCCTCGTCGGCGCCCTCGCTCCCGGCAGCGCCCTGGTCCTCTCGCACGGCACGGGGGACTTCGACCCGGAGGCCGAGGCGGAGGTGCGGCGGCTCTACGCGGCGGGCGGCGTCACCCTGCGGGCCCGCTCGCACGCCGAGATCGCCCGGTTCTTCGAAGGGCTGGAACTCGTCGAACCGGGCCTGGTCCTGCCCACCGAGTGGCGGCCGGACGACGCCACCGAACTGCCGGACCGCGATGTCGTCGTCCCCGGCTACGCCGGTGTGGCGTACAAGCGCTGACGGCCCGGCGGCACGGCCCGCCGCGCATGCGACGGCTCCCGCGCCTGCCGCGCGGGAGCCGTCGCCCCGGGGTGGGCGGCGCGTGGCCGCCGGCCGGCGGCAAGGTCAGGCGTGCCGGTGCGTGCTGCGGCCCGCGACGACCCGGTAGAGGGCCAGCAGGATCAGCGAGCCGATGATGGCGGCGATCCAGGTGGAGAGGTCGAAGAAACCGTCGATGGAGTCGACCCCGAAGATGACCTTGCCGAGCCAGCCGCCGAGCAGACCGCCCACGATGCCGATCAGCATGGTGATGATGATGCCGCCCGGGTCCTTCCCCGGCATCAGGGCCTTGGCGATGGCGCCGGCAAGAAGCCCGATGATGATCCACGCGATGATGCCCATGATGGTTCTCCTGACTCGGTTCGGACAACTCCGTTCTGTTCATCGCGTGCGCGGCGGGAGCGGTTTCAAACGCCGGAACCGCCGGGGAACGCGGGACACCGGCGCGACGCGCGGTGCGTCACGCCGGTGTTCCGGCCCGTCCGCGGCCCGGCGGCCCGGCGGCCAGGTGCGCGTGTGTCAGAAGAAGACCCCGCAGCGCAGCAGGACGTTGGCGTACGGCCGGGCCTCTCCGGTGCGTACGACCAGACGGGCCCCGGCGGCGCGGACCTTGAGCTCTTCGTGGGGGACGAGTTCCAGGGCGGGGAAACGGCCGTGCAGGAGCCGGGCGGTCTCGGGGTTGGCCCCGGTCACCTCGTGCGCGGCCGTCGCCCCCTCCAGTACCAGCTCCGCGAGCAGCCCGTCGAGGACGTCGGCGAACGCGGGGATGCCGGCCCGGAAGGCGAGATCGACGACCTCGGGACCGGTCGGAAGGGGCATGCCGGCGTCGCACACCAGGACGGTGTCGGTGTGCCCCAGCCCGGCCAGTGCCCCGGCGAGCCGGCGGTTCAGGATGCCGTGTTTCCTCACAGGGCGGCGACCTCCTCGGGAGTGGGAAAGGATTCCTGCGCGCCGGGGGCGGTGACGGCGGCCGCGCCGACGCGCACGGCGTACCGTGCGGCGTCCGGCAGGCTGTCGCCCCGCCCGAGGCGCCAGGCGAGCGCCGCGGTGAAGGCGTCGCCGGCCCCGGTGGTGTCGACCGCCTCCACCCGTGGGCTGGTGATGTGGACGCAGGTGTCGTCGCGGCTGTCGGCGACGAGCGCGCCGCGGGCGCCGAGGGTGATGACGACGGACCGCGGGCCGAGTTCCAGCAGGGCACGCGCCCGGTCCTCGGGCGCCGTGCCGCTTCTGTCGCCCGCCCCGCCGGTATTCGCCCCGGCCGCTCCGGCCTGCCCGTTCGCGTCGGCCCCGGCCCTGCCGTCGGCGCCGAGGACGAACCGGGCCTCGTGCTCGTTGAGGACGAGCGGGTCGCAGGCGGACAGGATCTCGGCGGGCAGTGCGGCGGGCGGCGAGGGGTTGAGCACGAAGCGGCTGCCGCCGGGCAGGTGCCGGACCAGTTCGCCGACGGTCTCCAGCGGGATCTCCAGCTGGGCGGACACGACCCGCGCCGCGCCGATCAGGTCCGCGGCCTCCCGGACGTCACCGGGGGTGAGCCGGGCGTTGGCGCCGGGGGAGACCACGATGCTGTTGTCGCCGTCCGGGTCCACGGTGATGAGAGCGACGCCGGTCGGGGCCCCGCCGACGAGCACCGCCGCGGTACTCGCGCCCGCCGAGCGCAGCGAGTCCAGCAGCAGCCGTCCGTGGCCGTCGTCGCCGACCCGGGCCAGCAGCGCGGTGCGGGCCCCCAGCCGGGCCGCGGCGACGGCCTGGTTGGCGCCCTTGCCGCCGGGGTGGACGCGCACATCGGAGCCGAGGACGGTCTCGCCCGCGGCGGGACGCCGCTCGACGCCGATGACCAGGTCGGCATTGGCCGATCCCACCACCAGCAGGTCGCAGCGCGCGGCGGGCTCCGCCGCGGGTGTCCCGGCCGTGCTCATGAGAAGTCGTCCACGTTCTTCGCGGTCACGACCTTGACCGGCACCTTCACCATGGACGGGGTCTCCTTGCCCTCGGCGGCCCTGACGGCGTTCTCCACCGCCATCCTGCCGAGTTCTCCGGGCTGCTGCGCGACGGAGGCGAACAGACTGCCGTCCTTGACGGCCTTCAGCCCGTCCGGGGTTCCGTCGAAGCCGACGACGGGGACCGAGTCCCCGGCCCTGGCGCCCAGCGCCTTGATCGCGCCGAGAGCCATCTCGTCGTTCTCCGCGAAGACGCCGTCCACGCCACGGTGCGACTGGAGGAGGTTGGTCATGACGTCCAGGCCCTTGGTGCGGTCGAAGTCGGCGGGCTGCTTGGCGACGACCTCGATGCCCGGGTAGTCCTTGATGCCCTCGGCGAAGCCCTTCCCGCGTTCACGGCTGGCCGTGGTGCCCGCCGTTCCCTGGAGCACGACGACCGTGCCCTTGCCGCCGAGCTTCTCCGCCAGCGACTTGGCGGCCTGCCGTCCGCCGGTGACGTTGTCGGAGGCGACGAGCGTGGCGGTGTCCGCCTTGTTGACGGCCCGGTCGACGGCGACGACGGGTATGCCCGCCTTGCCCGCGGAGCGGGTGGCCGGGCCGGCGGCGTCGGAGTCCACCGGGTTGACGATGATCGCGCTCCGGCCCTCGCTGGTGAAGTTCTGCAACTGGTTGGCCTGCTGGGAGGCGTCGTTCTGGGCGTCGGTGACCGTGAGGTCGATGCCCCGCTCCTTCGCCTCCCGCTGGGCTCCGGCCTTCATCTGCACGAAGAAGGGGTTGTTGAGCGTGGACAGCGACATGCCGAGCTTGGTCGTCGTGGTGCCCGAGGGGCCGGAGCGCCAGAACGTCACGGCGGCGACCACGGCCGCGACGCACACCAGGGCGACGGCGTACCGCGCCGCCCGCGCTCCCTTGCCGCCCGCCCCGGGGCCGGACGTCCCGGGGGCGCCCGCCGCGGCGGGTGTCACGCCGGCCCGGCGGCGCAGCGTGTCCAGCAGGACGGCGAGGGCGATGACGACACCGATGACGACCTGCTGCCAGAAGGCGGAGACCGACAGCAGGTTCAGGCCGTTGCGCAGGACGGCGAGGATCAGCGCGCCGATCAGCGTGCCGGAGGCCTTGCCGACGCCGCCCGCCAGGCTGGCGCCGCCGATGACCACCGCGGCGATGGCGTCGAGCTCGTAGCCCTGGGCGGCCTGCGGCTGGGCGGAGACCAGGCGGGAGGCGAGCACGATGCCCGCGACGGCGGCGAAGGCGCCGGACAGCGCGTAGATGGCGAGCTTCTGCCGCTTGACGCGCAGCCCGGACAGGCGCGCGGCCTCCTCGTTGCCGCCGATGGCGTACATCGAACGGCCGAGGTAGGTGCGGCCCAGGATCAGCGCCGTGAGCAGGCCCGCCGCGATCATGACGAGCACCGGGACGGGGAGCCAGCCGCCGAGGGTGGTGCCGATCCCGGAGACCGACTCGGGGAAGGCGATCGGGCTGCCCTGCGAGATGACCAGGGCCAGGCCGCGGCCCACGGACAGCATGGCCAGGGTGGCGATGAACGGCGGCAGCTTGCCGTAACTGACCAGGGCGCCGCTGACCAGACCGCAGGCCAGACCGGTGCCGAGGGCCAGCAGCACCGAGATCCAGACGGGCAGGCCCTGTTCGCTGGCCGTCCAGGCGAGCACGGTGGCCGACAGCGCGGCCACCGAGCCCACCGACAGGTCGATGCCCGCGGAGACGATGACGAAGGTGACACCGAAGGCGAGGATCGCGGTGACCGCGGCCTGCACCCCGACGTTGAGCAGGTTCTGCGTGGTCAGGAAGTCACCGGAGAGCAGGGACATCCCCACCACCAGCACCACCAGGGCGCTGAGCGCGCCGTTCTCCAGCAGCAGCCGGCGCACGGCGCCCGCCCGGCCTGCCGGGGCGCCGCTCAGATGCGTGTCAGAGGCCACGGGAGCCCTCCTCGTTCTGTGTCGCTGTGTTCGTCGTGCTCACGGCCAGGGCCATCACGGCGTCCTGGGTGGCCTCGTCGGCGGGAAGTTCGCCCGCGAGCCGGCCCTGGGACATGACCAGGACCCGGTCGCTCATGCCCAGGACTTCGGGCAGATCACTGGAGATCATCAGGACGGCGTGCCCGGCGGCGGTCAGCTCGTTGATCAGCTGGTAGATCTCCACCTTGGCGCCGACGTCGATGCCGCGGGTCGGCTCGTCGAGGATCAGCACCCGGGCCCGGGCCAGCAGCCACTTGCCGATGACGACCTTCTGCTGGTTGCCGCCGGACAGGGTGCGCACCTGCTGGCCGAGCCCGGCCATCCGTACGCCCAGCTTCTCGGCGATGCGTCCGGCCGCGGCGCGCTGGCCGGCGCGGTCCACGAGCCCGGCCCGGGTGGCGGACCGCAGGGTGACCAGGCCCAGGTTGTCCTGCACGGAGGCGTCCAGCAGCAGGCCCTGGCCCTTGCGGTCCTCGGGCACCAGCCCGATGCCGGCGGCCAGGGCGGCGTTCACGTCGTGCCGGGCCAGCCGGGTGCCGCCGACCTCGACGGTGCCGCGGTCGTAGGGGTCGGCGCCGAAGACGGCGCGGGCGACCTCGGTCCGCCCCGCGCCGACCAGCCCGGCCAGGCCGACGACCTCACCGGCGCGCACCTCGAAACTGACGTCGTGGAAGACGCCGTCGCGGGTCAGTCCGCGCACCGTCAGCAGCGGCTCCCCGGTGCCGGGCCGGGTCCGCGGATACTGCGCCTCGATGCTGCGGCCCACCATCAGCCGCACCAGCTCGTCCTCCGGGGTTCCGGCGGGGACCCGGCCGACGCTGCGGCCGTCGCGCAGCACGGTGACCCGGTCGCCGACGGCGGCGATCTCCTCCAGGTGGTGGGTGATGAAGACGATGCCGACGCCCGTCTCGCGCAGCGTGCGGACGATGGAGAAGAGCTTCTCCACCTCCTCGGAGGTGAGGACGGCGGTCGGCTCGTCCATGATCAGCACGCGGGCGTCCAGGCTGAGCGCCTTGGCGATCTCCACCATCTGCAGCTGCGCGATGCCCAGTTCGCGGACCTTGGCGCGCGGGGAGACGCGCACGCCGACCCGCTCCAGCAGTCCGGCGGCCTCGGCCTCCATGCGCTTGCGGTCGACCAGGCCGTAGCGCCGCGGCTGACGGCCCAGGAAGATGTTCTCGGCGACCGTCAGGTCGGGGACCAGGGTGAACTCCTGGTGGATCGTGGCGATCCCGAGCCGCTCGGCGTCCTGGGCGCCGTGGATCCGCACCTCCTTCCCGTCGGCGAGGACGCGTCCGTCGTCCGGGGCGTGGACGCCGGAGAGCACCTTGATCAGGGTGCTCTTCCCGGCGCCGTTCTCGCCCAGCAGGACGTGGACCTCGCCGCGGCGCAGGTCGAAGTCGACGCCGTCGAGGGCGACCACGCCGGGGAACGTCTTACGGATGCCTTCGATGCGCAGCAACGTCTCTGGGCTGCTCACGGGTTGCTCCTGGGGTGGGGGACGGAGGATGCGGCGGACCGGCGGGCCCGGTGCGGGCGGGACGTCACGGGGTGCCCGGGGGCGCCGGGTCCGCCGCGGGTTCGCCGCACGAGCGGCGGACGACGAGACGGGCGGGGAGCGTCACCGAGGGCGGGCGTCTGCCCTCCAGCCGCTCGGCCAGCGCCCGTACGGCAGCGCGGCCGAGGTCGCCGGTCGGCTGGGCGATCGCGGTGACCGGGGGATCGGTGTGCACGAACCAGGGGATGTCGTCGAACGCGGCGAGCGCCATGTCCTGGGGGATGCGCAGCCCCCGCTCGTGCAGGGCGTCCATGGCGCCGAGGGCCATCAGGTTGTCGGCGGCGAAGACGGCGTCGGGAGGTTCGGGGAGGCGGAGGAAGCCCTCGGTGACCCGGCGGCCGCTGTCGGCCTGGAAGTCGCCCTGGCCGAGGTACGGGGCGGGCAGCGGCAGTCCGTGCTCGCGCAGCGCGGTGCGGAAGGCCTCGACGCGCTCGTGCCCGGTGGTGGTCGTGGCCGGCCCGCTGATCATGGCGAGCCGGCGGTGCCCGAGGGCGTACAGGTGGGCCACGAGCCCGGTCACGGCGGCGCGCCCGTCGGCGCGGACCACGGGGACGTCGAGACCGGGGATCCAGCGGTCGACGAAGACCATCGGCGTCCCCCTGCGGGCGGCGTCGTGGATCATCGGGGAACCGCCGTCGGCGGGGCTGACCAGCAGTCCGTCGATACGCCGCTCCAGCAGGGTGGTGATGTGGTGGTCCTGCTGCGCGGGCTGCTCGTCGGCGTTGCCGATGATGACGCTGTAGCCCAGGGCCCGTGCCTCGTCCTCCACGGAGCGGGCGAGCTGGGTGAAGAAGGGGTTCAGCACATCGCTGATCACCAGGCCGAGGGTGCGGGTCCGGCGGGTGCGCAGGGAGCGGGCGACGGCGTTGGGGCGGTAGCCGAGCCGTTCGACGGTGGCCAGGACGCGGGCGCGGGTGTCGGGGCTGACGGCGGGGTGGCCGTTGAGGACGCGGGAGACGGTGGCGACGGAGACCTGTGCCGCGGTGGCGACGTCCTTGATGCTCGCCATGGGATCCCACCTCCTCGTGGTATCGATTACACCGAGGATTGGAAACGATTACATCGTCGGGGGTCAAGAGGTGGCCCGGCCTCCGATGCCGGATCGTGACCTCGGCCGGACCGCCGGCCACGGCCGCGGGCCGGCCGCGCACCGGCCCCCCGTACCTTCCACGCGCCGCTCCCCCGTACCTCCCCCCGCGCCGCCCCCGTTATCTTTTTCGCGGTCCTGCAAGAGGGCCGCCGGCCTCCGGGCCCGGCATGACTGTTGCCCCCTGTCGAAGTCGATGACCTGGGGGGTGGTGTCACCGGGTCCGAGGGGTGCCGTCGGAGACGCTGATCAGAGGTCCGGCCACCCCCCGCGCCGCTCCCCCCGCCGCTCCCGTCGCGCACCGTCCGGTGGCCGGCGGCGGCCCTCAGCCGGGCAGGGGCCGGACGGCGACGGTGGTGCCGGCCGCGCGCAGCCGGGCCACCAGGGCGTCACCGATGCCGGTCGCCGGGGTGAGGACACCGCCGGGGGAGTCCGGCAGCGCGTCCCGGTCCAGCGCGAGGGCGAGGGCCGACTGGCCGAGCATCACCGCGGTCGCCCGGTAACCCGGGTCGCCCTGGGCCCGGAAGCGGGCGGTGTACCGCGCGCCGGTCGTGGTGATCGTGAACAGGTCCGCGGTGAAGTGCCCCCGCTCCCGGGTCTCCTCGTCCGGCCCGGTGCCGGGCGCGGGCAGCAGCCGGTCCAGCAGCCGGCGGGTCGGCGGCAGGGCCAGCCCCGCCAGCAGCCCGCCGATCCCCGCGGCCGTACCGGCGGCGATGAGCGGGGACAGCGGCCCGCGGCCGGCGGCCATCGCCTCCCGGTAGCGGAAACGCGAACCGTAGGCGTGACCGCGCAGGGCGTTGCTGCGCCGCACGACACGCGTGTTGAAGGGGGCCATGACGAAGGGCGCCAGCGTGCCGCGCAGCGCGGGGCTGACGGCGGAGCCCCTGAGGAGCGCGAAGTCGCTCTGCCGGCCGAAGTCGGGCTCGGCGGCCCGGTCGGGACTGAGGGTGTACGGGTCCAGGACCTGCCGCCGGCGCGCGCGGTCCGTGCGCATCGTGTCGATCTGCCCGCGCAGGGAGTCGATGGTGCCGCCGCTGATCCCGCCGCGCACGGAGGTGAGCACCAGTGCGGTGCCCGTCATCTCGCCCGCCCCGTCGGCCCGCACCCGCTCGTGCAGGACGTGCACCCCGATGTCGGAGGGGACGGAATCGAATCCGCAGGCGTGGACGATCCGCGCGCCGGTGCCGCGGGCCAGTTCGTGATGGGCGTCGATGCTGTCGCGGACGAAGAGCACCTCACCGGACAGATCGGTGTAGTCGGTGCCGGCCGCGGCGCAGGCGTGGGCCAGCGGCATGCCGTACCGGGCGTACGGGCCGACGGTGGTCACGACGACGTGCGCGGCGGCGGCGATCCCGCCCAGCGCGGCCGTGTCGTGGGCGTCGGCGACCAGCAGCGGCCAGTCGCGGGCGCGCTCGCCCAGCCGGGAACGGGTGGCCTCCAGCCGCTCCCGCGACCGCCCGGCCAGCGCGATCCGGGTGCTCCGAGGTGCGGCGGCGGCGAGATGAGCGGCGGTCAGCTCGCCGACGAAGCCGGTCGCGCCGTACACCACGATGTCCAGATCGCGTACGCGTGAGCGCGGCCCGGCCGGGTTGTCGTGCGGGCGGTCCCGCGGCCCGTCCTTCGGGCTGTCAGGGGTGTTGTCGTCCATGAAGGCACCCTGTCACGGGCGTCGCCCGGGTCCCGTGCCGCGGCCGCCGGACCGCGTCGTTCACCGGGTGCGCTCCCAGCCGCGCCGCGGGGCTCGTGAACCCAGGCGCACGTCGCGGCTGCGGTGGACGGTGTACGGACGGGTGAGGTAGCCCACCGGGGCGGCCCGTCGGGACGGCGAGCATGTGGACCAGCCCGGTGAAGGACCGGATGCCGAACAGGGCGAGCGCGCTGAGCGCGTGCCGCTGGAACAGTCCGGCCCGTCGGCCCGTCAGCCGCCGTCACCCGGTGGACCGTTCCGGGAGGACCAGCCGCGCGTCTCCCCAGTCGGCGTGGTCGTTGTTGATGCCGTCGCCGCCGTCCGTGACGCGCAGGGTGAGGGTGTCCACGCCGCGGACGTCCGCGGCGAGGGTGAACGGCGGGTCACCGGACCGCAGGACGCCGCTGCGGGCCAGGACCATACCGTCACCGATCACTTCGAAGACCACGGAGCCCGCGGCGGACACCTCGTCGTCGACTCCCGTGTGCGCGGTGAACCGTTCGTAGGCACCGGCCAGTTCCAGCGTGATGTCCGCGTCGGCGTGCACGCCGACGCCCTTGTCGTACGTGGTGCCGCCGATCCGCAGCGGGCCGCCGTCGCCTGCCGCCTGCTCCCCGTTGGACCGGTCGCGTTCGGCCGGGCCCCAGCCGTTGGTCTCGGCCGTGAACGGCAGGTCGCTCGCGTAGCGCACACCGGGCGGATGGACGAAGGCCCGTACCGCCTGCCGCACGCGCAGAGCGGGCGCGTCGGCTCCGGCGCCCGGGACGCGGTAGGTCGCGGTCACGGGGACCGGGGTGTAGCCGAAGGCGGCGTCCCGCGGAACGGTGACCTGCCAGCGGGCGGTCAGCGGCTCGCCGGTCGCGAGTTCCCCCGCCCGCGCGCCCGTGCCCTCCACCGTCCAGCCCTCGGGCGCCTCCGCGTCCAGGGTGACATCGGTGACGGGGCCGAACGCGTCGACGGTGAACCGCCCTTCGACGCCGACCGTCGTTCCGCGTTCGGCGACGGGGTTCCGCGGGCCGGCGGTCAGGGGCGCGGGCGGCACGCGGTCCACCGGCCGGTCGCAGCCGGTGACGCCGGGCCCGGCGCGGCAGACGAGGGCGGCGAAGCCTCCGCCGGCCCGGGCCGGGACGTTCAGCGTGTCGTGGCGGTCCAGGACCCGGCTCTCCCGGACCAGCCCGCCGTCGCCGTCCCGTACGGTCTCGACCAGCCAGTTCCCGCCGGGCAGGAAGTCCAGCGGGACGCGGAGCGTGCGGGCCGCGCCGGAGGTGACGGCGCCGAGGAACCAGTGACGCCCGCCGGCCGTCCGGGGGACCCGGGCGAGCCCCGCGCCTGCCGCCGGTCAGGCCCGTACGTCCACGGAGCGGTGGACCCGCGCCGCCCCGCTCCGCCGTCGAACGGACCCGTTTGCTCCGTACGGAGCGCGGGAACCCGGGGGCGGTCCGGCAGAAGGGAAGCACGCCGTGACCGAGACCGACCACGCCCGCATCCGGGACGAGGCGCTGCCGCTGTCAGGTGCGGGCTCGCTGGATCCCCTGCTCGAACGCGTCGGCGACGCCCGCTACGTCCTGCTCGGCGAGGCCTCGCACGGCACCGCCGACTACTACCGGCTGCGGGGCGCGCTGACCCGGCGGCTGATCGAGGAGAAGGGCTTCTCCTTCGTCGCCGTGGAGGGCGACTGGCCCGACTGCCAGGCCGTGCACTGCTCGCTCGTCGGTGCGCGGGACGCGCCCGAGGACCCCCGCGAGGTGCTGGAGGGCTTCCGCCGCTGGCCGACGTGGATGTGGGCCAACACGGACGTCGCCGCGTTCACGAGATGGCTGCGGAAGCACAACGAGGACCTGCCGCCCGGGCGCCGCGTCGGCTTCTTCGGGCTGGACGTGTACAGCCTGTGGGAGTCGCTCCACGCGGTCCTCGACCACCTGCGCGCACACGACCCCGACCGGGTGGAACGGGCGGTGGAGGCGTACCGCTGCTTCGAGCCGTACGCCGAGGACCCCCAGTCCTACGCGCTGGCCACCCGCTTCACCCCCGAAGGCTGTGAGCCCGAGGTGGTGGCGCTGCTCACCGGGCTGCGCCGGCGGGCCGCGGAGACTACGGCCGCGGACGGGAGCCTGGCGGAGTTCGCCGCCCGGCAGAACGCGGAGGTGCTGGCCGGAGCCGACCGGTACTACCGGGCCATGATCGGCAGCGGTCCGGAGTCGTGGAACATCCGCGACCACCACATGGCCGACACCCTCGACCGGCTCATGGAGCACCACGGCCCGGACGCCAAGGCGGTGGTGTGGGCGCACAACACGCATGTCGGTGACGCCCGCGCCACCGACATGGCCGACGCGGGCATGGTCAACATCGGCGGGCTCGTCCGCGAACGGCACGGGGCCGAAGGCGTCGTACTCGTCGGATTCGGCTCCTTCTCCGGCACCGTGATCGCGGCGGAAGGCTGGGGCGAGGTCCCCCGGAGGACGGAGGTCCCGCCCGCGCGCCCGGGCAGCGTCGAGGACCTGCTGCACCAGGTGTTCCCCGGCGGACAGGCCCTGTTCGTCTTTCCCCCGGCGGACGGCGGGGGGCAGGGCGCCGGCGGGTCACCGGAGTGGTTCCTCCGGCAGCGTGACCACCGTGCCATCGGGGTCGTCTACCGGCCGTGGCAGGAGCGCTGGGGCAACTACGTGCCCACCGTCCTCGGCCGGCGTTACGACGCCTTCTGCCACCTCGACCGGACCGGCGCCCTCACCCCGCTGAGCCCCGTCCCGGCCCGTACCGCCGAGGAACAGACATGGCCCGAAGGCCTGTGAGTCCCGTACGGAACCCGCCGCGCGGGGCACCCCCACCGGGCGGGGCACCGGCCCGGCACCCCGAGAACTCCGCCCGGCGGTGGTGCCGGGCTGCCCGCGCCGGGCGGACGCCCGGCGCGACCGGCCGGCCGCGGTGCCGTGCNCGGCGGCCGGGATTCCCGACGGCCGGCAATCGGCCGGCGAAACGGAGGTGACCGCCATGACCGCCAAGGCCGGCGAGAGGGCCCAGAAGACCGGGGACTTCTACTGCGCGAAGTGCGACGAGAAAGTCCACGCGGAGCAGGGAAAGAAGATCCCGGCCTGTCCCAACGGGCACAAGGAATTCGAAACCCGCAGGAACGAGCCCGGCAACAAGTCGTGAGCGGAGCCTTGTGGAACTGCCCGCGTGCCGTTGCCGTCACCGGCGTCCGCATGCCGCTAGTTTCCCTCCTGCGAGGCTCTTCGACCGCCTCCAGCAACAGCCAAGGCCCATTCCGGGCCGCGGCCACTCGTCCGGAAAGGGACCCGGAATGGCTACCGGAACAGTCAAATGGTTCAACTCTGAGAAGGGTTACGGATTCATCGAGCAGGACGAGGGCGGACCCGACGTGTTCGCGCACCAGAGCAATATCGACGTCCAGGGGTACCGGGAACTCTCCGACGGGCAGAGGGTGGAGTTCGATGTCACTCAGGGACAGAAGGGCCCACAGGCCGAGAACATCCGGCCGATCTGACGGAGAGCGCGGGAGCGGCCCCCGGCCCCGTGGTCCGGGAGCGGGCGGGACGGGCACGGCCGGCACCGGTCCCGGAGAGCCGGGACCGGTGCCGGTGACCGACGGCGCCTTCGGTCACGGCACCGGCACCGTCACCAGCAGCGGCTGAGCCCGGCACTCCGGACCGGACCCCGCGGCTCGGGGGCGGCGGGCCGCTACCGGTTGGGATCGGCCGCTACCGGTTGGGATCGGCGGCGCTGACGTGGCTCAGCGCCGACTCGGGATCACGTTCGACGGCCAGATCGCCGAGCGAGACGATGCCCACCGCACGCCCGTCCTCCACCACGGGCAGCCGGCGTACCGCGTGACCGCGCATCAGCTCCACCGCCTTGTCGACGGAGTCCTGCGGCGAGACGGTGACCAGTTCGGGGCTGCAGGCATCCCGCACCGTCTTCGCGCCGGTGTCACCGCTTTCGGTGAGGATCCGCACCGCCAGGTCGCGGTCGGTCACCAGTGCCTTCACCTGGTCCTCTTCGGCGACGACGACGGCACCGATGTCCTCGTCCCGCATACGCCGGGCCACCTCCGCCACGGGGGTGTCCGGCCGCACCGTGACGGGCCGGCCGGTCATGACCTCACGTACCTGCTGCACCATCGGAAGCTCCTTGTCGGATCGGTCGCTCAACGTCGTGGGGGCGGCTCGTCGCCGGGCCGGGGAGTCCCCTCCCTGCGACCGGGACGGAGCCTCCGTCCGCCGCGCACGGCCGCGAGACGCCCCCGGGCCCTCCGGGTGCCCGGCAAACGGCCCGGGAACCACCCCACCGCCCGCCGCGACCCGGCCGGGCCCCGTGTCCGGGCGGCGGGGGGCCGGAAAGCGCATACGTCCGGCCGCCACGGGTACACGGCCGCGCCTCGAGCACTCGACCGCCCCGGCGCGTATCTGCCGACCGCCCGGGCCGCACGGTGCCGCCCGAGCGACAGCCGAAGGGACACCCGATGACCGTATCGCTGGCCGGCCAGACCGTCGCGGAGCTGGGCGGGGCGCGCAGCGTCCTCGCCCGCCAACGGCGGGACCACACGACGTTGGCACGGCTGATGACGGACTACCGCGACGCCGGCGACGGGCCGCGGGAACAGCTCCTGGACCAGATCAGGCAGCTGGTGTTCAGCCACGCCTTCGCCGAGGAGACGGTCCTCTGGCCCGCTGTCCGCCGACTGCTGCCGGACGGGGAAGAGCTGACCGCGCGCGTGGAAACCGAACACCAGCAGATCAACGAACTTTTCGCGGACATCGACCGTCTCGGGCCGCTCGACCCGGAGCACGACAGCCGCGTCGAACGGGCGTTCCAACTGATCGACGAGGACATCCGCGACGAGGAGGACGAGCTGCTGCCCCGTCTGCAAGCAGTCGCCGGCCGCCGCCGGCTCGTGCGGTTGGGACGGGCCTGGGAGGCGAGCCGGCTGACCGCCCCCACTCGTCCGCACCCCGGGGTGCCGAGGCGACCGCCGGGCAACGTGACCCGGGGCGTGCCCCTGAGCGCCTACGACCGCACCCGCGACCTGCTCACCCCGGGCAGGGACAGCCCGATGTGGAAGGCCGCCCTGACGGCGGGCGCGGCGGGCGTGGCGGGCACGGTGTGGACGGCCCGGAGGATGCTGCGCGCCCGGCGCGCCGGGAGATGACGTCGTTCCGGGGCGGTCGCGGCGCCGGACGCGTCGGCGGACGGCCGGACCGGTTTCCCGCGGAAGGCGCCGGGCCCGGCCCGACGCGGGCCGTCATCCCTCCACGCCGGTCGAGGCGTGCGCGGAGCCGATCGGTTTGGACTCCGGGGAACCGCGCTGGCGCAGATATACGGAGAGGACGGCCATGGAGGCGATGGCCAGCAGCTCGGACTGCCAGTTCTGCAGCGTACGGCTCCAGAAGTCGGCCGATGTGAGGTACTGGCCCCAGGACAGGGGAGCCTGCAACTGCTGGAGCCGCCGCTCGTTGTGGGCGGCCGCGCCCGCGAGGGACTGGGCCAGCCAGGAGAGGACGAAAATGGTGCCCATGACCAGACCGAGGGAACGCGAGAACACCCACTGCCGGGTGCCTCCGGCCGAGGCCCAGCGGGGCGAATCAGCCGCCGCGTGCTCGCCGGCGTACTGCTCCTCGTCGGACTCCCGGCCCTCCCGGCCGGGGCTCTTCGACTCCGGGGAGCCGCGCTGGACGAGCCAGACGGTGAGGAAGATGTAGAGGAAGAACTGGAGATACTCCGACTGCCAGTTCTCCATGACGTCGACGCCGAAGTCGGAACTCGACACGTACGTCCAGAAGCCGACCGGTTCCAGCTGCTCGGCCTCCAGCTGGTTGTTGTACTCGGTCCGGCCCGCGAGGGCCTGTCCCGCCAGGGCCAGCAGGAACGCGGCGAGGAAGAACAGGCCGAGGCTGTTGTCCCGCAGGAACCCGCGCCGGTTGCTCATCGCTGCAACACCCCCAGCACGATGACGTAGACCAGCCCGGCGGCGATCAGCAGCAGACAACCGGTGAACATCAGCCGCATGGCGCTCAACCGCCCTTCACCGTGCAGTCGTAGGGCTGTTCCGGGCGCGGTTCACAGCCCGCGGCCACCACTTTCCAGCCGTCGTCGAAGCCGGCCAGGAACAACGTGTCCCCGGCCAGCCGCACCCGTGCCTGGCGGCCGTGGACGTCCACCCGGCGGACGGTGCCGGCCGGGCTCAGCTCCTCCTCCAGCACCGCCCGCGGGCACAGCGCGCCGGAGGACTTCACCAGCTCGTCACGGGTGCCGGGGGCCAGCGCCTCGCACGCGGCGGCACCGTCCCCCGTCCGCAGCGCCTCCTCGAACGCGAGGGCCGCCTCCGAGGCGGCCGTCCGCCGCTCGTCCAGGCTTCCGCACCCGGTGATCGTCAGTACCGCGGCCGCCGCGCATCCGGCGGCGATCCGCCACTGCGGCATCGGCACACCGCACCTCCTCCTCGGTCGTCCGCCGGGCACGGCCTCACGGGGCAACCGCACACTCCGGAGGGGAACCCGCCGGGTCCTCCGCCACCGGATGTGCGGCCACGGAAGGCCCCGTGAGCCTCGGCGCCGCGGCCTCCCGGCGAACCGGTCGCGGACGGTGGGCGGCGCCGTGGCGGACGCCCGGCATTCATGGTGTACCCCACCGGCGGAAGCACGCCCCCGGATTGGGCTGTCGATCGGCGCGTCACTCCCGTACCGGACGCCGGCGGCCCACCGTCCGGTTCCGGGGCCCCCGGCCGGGACCCGGGCCCGCCCCGTGTCACTGGCGGCTGATGCCCCGTGAGACGCCGGCGGCGACGGCCGTCGCCAGGATCCACCCGGCGGCCGTCAGCGCGTAGGCGAGCCATTGCCCGGTGCCGCGTGCCACGAACGCGGTCTCCTGGCCGAAGGCGGTGACCGGAACGAGAAGGTCGAGCGTGTAGAAGACGGCCTGGAACCGCGGTGCCGTCTCCGGTTCCACGGGCACGGGGGGACGCGCGCCGAAGAAGAGCGACCCGCAGGCGAGCAGCGCCATGAGCCAGAGGCCGGCCCGGAGCGGCCGGTAGCCGTAGCCGACGGCCGCGTCCTGGACGTAGGCCCAGAGGCGGGTGTGCGGGGGAAGCATGCCACGCCGCTCGCGCTGCTTGGCGAGGAGCACGGTGCGTGCCTCGTCGTCGTGCCCGAGCCGCTGGTAGGTGGCCGCGAGCTGCTCGTACGGCTGCGGAAGGTAGCCGTCGGAGCTGCGCCGGAGCCAGTCGAGCCGTTCCGCGGCGGTCAGTGGCGAGGACAGGGCGTCGTAGGTGGCCTCCGCCAGCCGGAGGTCCGCGGGCCAGCAGGCCGGGGTGTCGTGCACGGTGCCCAGCCGGGCGTTGCGGGCGTCAACCGTGCCGTCGGCCGGCCGGCGGGTGCGCAGATCGGTCTCCCGGGCCTGCGCCAGCCGCAGGGACAGGGCGGTGCCGCCCGGGTTGGACAGGACGGCGTCGAGGAAGCTGAGCTGCGTGCCGACATTGCTGCCGTCGAGCTTGACGCCGCCGTCGACGGTGAGGCCCCGGCCGAGGTCGAAGTTGCGGGCGACGGTGACGTCGACGGCCTCCAGCGCCACGTCCCCCGGATTGCTCAGCAGCGCTCCGCAGAAGCCGATCCCGGCCGCGACCGTGGCGCCCGACAGGATGACCCGTCCCTCGGAGCTGAAGCCCGGATGGAAGGTGAAGTCCTCGTCGATCTGGACGTGGTAGGCGTCCAGGGCGTGGCCGCCGGGATTGCGCAGGGAGGCGCCCGCCAGGTCGAACTCTCCGGCGACGGCGGCGCCGGAGAGACGGAACCCGCCCCGCACGTCCAGGTTGCCGCACAGCACGTCACCGCCCGCGACGAGGCGGACGGCGGACACCGCCTCGGTCCCGGGCGCGGCGATCGCGGTGTCACGGAGATCCAGGTCGCCGTGGATCTGTGAACCGGTGAGGACCAGGGGGCCGGTCAGGCGGCAGCGCGACAGGACCAGCCTGCCGTCGAACTGGGCGGTGCCGGCTGCGAGACCCGGCACGACACATCCGCAGAGCACCAGTTCGCGGCACCTGGCACCGCCGAGCGAGGGAACGTCGTCGAAGACACACTCCTCCAGGCGGACCGGCACGGCCACCTCCGCGAACCGCAGATCCAGCCTGCCCGTGACACGGACACCGGCCAGGCGCAGTCCCGGCCGGCCGCCCGGAGCAACATCGTCACCGGCACCGAGCAGCAGCGCCGCGACGACCTCGGCCCGGACCGCGGGCCGCGCCGCCGGAGGGCCGCCCCGGGCGTCCACGGGAGCGCCCGTGGCGAAGGAGTTCCACAACTGGCTTTCGGTGTCGTTGAGTTCGCCGGGCCGCATGGTTGACGATCATGCTGGCGCGGAGCGCCCGGGACAAGACGGGACGCCGTGAAGCCGCCCGGCGCCGCGCGCGGCCGGCGTGACGGCCG
>NZ_WHPN01000308.1 GCF_009735685.1 Streptomyces lycii
GCCAGGTTGGTCGAGTTTGTGCGACGACACGGTCTGAATCTGTGAGATGACGAAGGCCCCCGGTTGTGGAGTGGAGCTGTCGAGGAACCGCTCCGCCAACCAGGAGGCCTTCGTGTCTCACGCTAACGCTGCTCTGACGCCCCGTGCCCGTCTTCGCCTGGCGCGTCTGATTGTGGATGAGGGATGGCCGGTCGCCCGTGCGGCCGAGCGCTACGACGTGTCCTGGCCCACCGCCAAGCGATGGGCCGACCGTTACGCCGAATCCGGGCCGGCCGCGATGGCCGACCGGTCCTCACGACCTCACCGCAGCCCGGCCCGAACTACTCAGCCGCAGGTCCGCAAGATCGTGCACCTGCGCTGGAAGCAGCGACTGGGACCGGTCCAGATTGCCGGACGGCTGGGCATGCCCGCCTCGACCGTCCACGCGGTCCTGACCCGCTGCCGGATCAACCGGCTGTCCCACATCGACCGTGCCACCGGCGAGCCGGTGCGCCGCTACGAACACGGGCATCCCGGCGCCATGCTCCACATCGACGTCAAGAAGCTCGGCAACGTCCCCGACGGCGGCGGCTGGCGCTACGTCGGACGCGTCCAGGGCCGCAGGAACCGTGCCGCAACACCAGACAAGCCCCGCAACAAGTACCGCGGCCCGCTGCTGGGAACCGCATTCGTCCACACCGTCGTCGACGACCACTCCCGCGTCGCCTACGCCGAGATCCGCAACGACGAGACAGCCGACACCGCAGTCGATGTCCTGCACCGCGCGGTGGCCTGGTTCGCCGCCCGCGGCGTGACCATCGAGCGGGTCCTGACCGACAACGGCTCGGCCTACCGCTCCCGGCACTGGAACCGGGCCTGCACCGAACTCGGCATCACACCGAAGAAGACCCGGCCCTACCGGCCACAGACGAACGGCAAGGTCGAGCGCTTCCACCGCACCCTGGCCGACGGCTGGGCCCTCGGACGCTTCTACTCAAGCGAATCAGCCCGCCGCAAAGCCCTGCCGGCCTGGCTCCATCACTACAATCACCACCGCCCCCACACTGCAACCGGCGGCAAACCGCCCGTCACCAGGTTGACCAATGTCCCTGGGCAGTACACCTAGGGCAGCGGCGTCCGGACGCCCGTGTTTCAGCCCACGCGTGACGACTCGGCCGTGGATCGTGGACGGCGACTTGTGGGTGGATTGAGCCGCTTCTCCCACTCTGGCCCAAGCGGTCACCGGGGGCCGAAGCCGGTGGATGGCCGACTGTGCCTGCAGGGCATTTCGTACGTCCTATATCAGGACGCTGCCTGGTACTCCTTGCCCCGTGGATCGTGATCCCGTTACCGGATCTCAGAGGACCGGCGCGCGACCAGCTGCACCCAGCCAGCCTCGCACGTGAGCCGCGCATAACGAATGCCGCAATTGCCCTGCACTACACCGTGGCACCAGGTAGCTTTCCCTGCCTTGGGGATGCCGGGAGCATGTCTGCGCCTGGCCGAGCGGGGAGGTGCGGGAGCGGTGGGTAAATCTGCAACTGTGCTCGGCCGGGAGATCGGCAAAACCGGGCGGCAGATGAACGTGCTGCTGCACAGGTATGGCTACCTGACAGGCGAGCCAGGCGCGTACTCCCTAACCGATAAGGGAGAGAAGTACGGCACCCAAGAGGATCATTACAGGGGCAACGTCAGGTCCCTGCACTACTACCGTCAGTGGACCACAACGATATGGAGCGATGAGACTCTCGCGGCTCTGCTGAACGACATGGCCAATGCGCCCACTCCGCCCGAGCCCGCCGAGTCGTTCCCTGACGACGATGTGACCGTCGCCGAAGCCGAGCCGGTCGGTGCCACTGACCGGGGTGCACCCGATAGCACCGGTACGCGTGTCGATCCGCGAATGGTTGCGATCGCTGCTGCGCTGCTGGTCGGGGCGAAGGCTGCGCAGATCGCGGCTCCGCACGCGCAACGCTGGTGGTCTGAGACTGCCGTGCCGACGACGTCGCGCGTGCTGAAGCGACTGAAGCGGCAGGATCCGTCGGACAACGATGCCGAGACCTAACCCTGAGTCTGCTGTCGCGGCAGAACGCATCAGCGGTTCTCGGTACGTTCGCCGTGAGGCCGATCACCGCGCCAGTCACAACACAGAGCGTTGAGAATCCGATCTGGGCCCAGGTCAGCACGCTTCCACCGGCCTCAGCGGACCCGGTCGTCGCGGCCGGGCAGTCGTAGTGGTCACCCGATCCTGGGGGACGTTCAAGACGAGGGCTCGTCGCTCGGGACTCCCAATCGCCCCGAGCGACGAGAATCCGGTCAGGGAGTGCTCCGTAAGCGGAGCACTCCCTGACCGGCTTTCAGTGCAACCAGTTCGCTGCTCCCATGGCAACGGCCGTCATCGTGCTCCCGAGTGCCAGCAACTTGAGCGGTGCGCGATCAAGTGTCACGTGCAAGGGGCCGCAACGAAGCTCGAAGGCTGGCGTGCGGGAGGGCGGCTCTGACTGGTAGGCCGCTTGAGCGTCAGGAACCACGTGAGAGTTGAGGTGCTTGGCCATGGCCTCTCCGATTCTTCGGGCCTACGGCGCATATCGACCGTAAGCAAGTGGGTTGCCCGGTGATTCGAGCGCGCCCACCTTCGAGCAGCTGCTCCTTAGCGCCGCAAGTCAATCCGCCCGCCTTCCTGCCTTGCTGTCGAGGCTGGTCACTTCATCCAGGCCAGGTCATGTGGGCCTGACCTGCAGTTTTGTTCTCCTCTCTGTGGCTTCGAGTCGAGTAGCCGAGCACATCAAACTTTTGAAGTCCGCTCTGCGACGGGCCCGTTGCGACAATCACGGTTGTCCTCACCAGGCATGCTGTGACAACTACGGTTGTCCCCATGCGTTCAGTGAGCGATGACGAGTTCTGGTTCGATTCGGACGCCATGGCGGATCCGTGGCGTCCGCCTCATGCTGCCGAAGCAGCCTGGATGAAGGACCAGTTGAGGGAGCTTGCCTGCGAGATCGCGGGTCGGATCTCGGCGCGCGGTCAGGAATGCCTGGTCAACGGACACGAACCCTCTGCTATGGCGGAGTTGTTCGCAGACTGGCAGCTCGCCTACCTGCATGCCCTGCGGCGGGTGCATGAAGCCGCTGAGGCGCTTGCCGCAGAGGCTGCGCTGATGGGCGGGGGAATGGGCGCTACCTATGGCCATCTGGGATCTGCCTGGGGGATCTCCAAGCAGGCAGCGCGTAAGAAGTGGCCCGGCGCGGTCGACGACGGCTCGGGGCAACCAGAGAAGATCACGGTGGAAAGGTACGGCGGGGTTGCCGAGATCACATACCTTCCAGACCGGTGTGCTTGGGGCTGGACTGCTCACGGCGACGATGGAACACACCGGGAGACGGAGGAGGTGTATACCGTCCGGTGGATAGCCATGAGTGCGGCCGAGGACTTCCTTCGTGATCACGCCGTGCCTTGGGGGGGCGTCGATGTTCCGCATGCGCTTGGCGATCCGAAGGATTGCTGGTGCTGGGATGACGACGCCTGGGCGCAGGAGCCGAGCAGCGACACGTGACGGCGGTTCCCTCGGTGGAGCTGTGCAGGGGGACTGATCCCTCTTTCGGGTCCGGCTCCCAAATGGCTCCCAAGAGTGCCCCAGAAACCCAGAAGGGGCCCGACCCGCTAAGCGGATCAGGCCCCTGACCTGGTGTTTCTCTGTCGGGGTGGCGGGATTTGAACCCACGACCTCTTCGTCCCGAACGAAGCGCGCTGCCAAGCTGCGCTACACCCCGAAGCAACGAGCCCTACTTTAGCCGACCGGAGGCCACAGGAGAAATCCGGTTAACGGCGTCGGCGCCGGGGCGGGGCGAAAGCGCGAATAAGGGTCAACCCGGGCACTCGGTGAGCGTGATCAGGGTGGCCTCCGGTGGGCAGGCGAAGCGGACCGGGGTGTAGCGGTTCGTGCCGCAGCCCGCCGATACGTGCAGGTAGGAGCGGTGTCCGCGGGCCTCGTGGGTGGACAGGCCCTTCACCCGCCCGGTGTCCAGGTCGCAGTTCGTGACCAGGGCGCCGTAGAAGGGGACGCACAGCTGCCCGCCGTGCGTGTGGCCCGCCAGGATCAGCGGGTAGCCGTCGGCGGTGAACGCGTCGAGGCTGCGCAGATACGGTGCGTGCACGAGGGCCAGCGAGAAGTCGGCGCCCTCCTCGGGGCCGCCCGCCACCTCGTCGTAACGGTCCCGCTTGATGTGCGGGTCGTCCAGGCCGGTGAGCGCGATCTCGATGCCGCCGGTGCCGGGGCCGTCGAGCTTGAGACGGCCGCGGGAGTTCGACAGGCCCACCCAGCCGGCCGCGTCGAAGGCGTCCCGCATGCCCTCCCACGGGTTCCGGGCGACGCCGATGGCCGGGTCGTTCTTGCCGTTCAGGCCGTGCTGGCCGCGCACCTTCTCCAGGAGGTAGCGGCCCGGGTTGCGCAACTTGGGGGCGTAGTAGTCGTTCGAGCCGAAGACGTACGTGCCGGGGAACTCCATCAGCGGCCCGAGCGCGTCGAGGACCTCCGGCACACCCTCCGGGTCGGAGAGGTTGTCGCCGGTGTTGACGACGAAGTCGGGGCGGAGCCCGGCCAGCGCCCGGAGCCAGCGCTGCTTCTTGCGCTGGCCGCTGACCATGTGGATGTCGGAGAGCTGGAGGACGCGCAGTGGCCGCATCCCGCGCGGCAGCACGGGCACCTCGACCCGGCGGAGCCGGAAGGAGCGGACTTCGATGCCTGCGGCGTAGCCGATACCGGCCGCGCCGACTGCCGTGATTCCCAGGGGTACTGCGTATCGCGCGCGCATGTGTCCATCGTCGCAGAGCCGCGCCGGTACGGGCCCCCGGGAGGCGCGGGACCCGGCGTACGGGTGCGGAAAATCCACAGCGTGTCCCGCCTCCCTGCCGGCCCGACCGGCGGTGCGCGGCCGCACCGTGCCCGCGGCCGCCCCCCGTGCGGCCCGGCTGGGGAATTTCGGCGGACGTGTGTCGTTGTCCCCTCTGGGTCCGCTCTGTGAGCCACGCCACGCGTCCGGAGCGCCCGGAACACGAGAACCCGAAGAAGCACGAGCGCGCGACACAGCGACGCGAGAGAGAAGGACGGTGCCATGCGGCTCGGAAAGACCGGATTGTGGACGGCCCCCGGGATGTGGGAGCCGGGCAGCGCCGAGCACCGGGAGGCGGCCGCCGAACTGGAGGACCTCGGTTACGGCACGCTCTGGCTCGGCAACACCACGGGTGATCTCGCCGAGGTCTCGGCGCTGCTCGACGCGACCCGGCGGCTCGTCGTCGGCAGCAGCATCGTCAACGTCTGGCTGAACGATTCCGCGACCCTGGCCGCAGCGTACCGGCAGGCCGCCGGGGCCCACCCCGGCCGCGTGGTGGTCGGGCTCGGCAGCAGCCACGCCCCGTTGGTGGAGGGGGCCGGGCAGGACTACCGGAAGCCGTACAGCAAGCTGCGCTCCTATCTGGACGAGCTGGCCGCCACCGAACCGCCCGTGCCGGGAGAGGACCAGATGCTCGCCGCGCTCGGCCCGCGCACGCTGGCCCTGGCGGGCGAGCGCACCGCCGGGGCGCTGCCGTACCTCACGACGCCCGAGCACACCGCCCAGGCGCGCGAGATCCTCGGCGACGGACCGCTGCTCGCGCCGGAGCAGAAGGTCGTCCTGGAAACCGACCCGGTCCGGGCCCGCGAGATCGCCCGGGAGACGCTGGCCATGTACATGTCCCTGCCGAACTACGTGAACAACTGGCGCCGGCTCGGCTTCACCGAGCACGATGTCGCCGACCGCGGCAGCGACCGGCTCGTGGACGCCCTGGTCGCCTGGGGAGACGTGGACACCGTGCTCGCGCGGGTACGGGAGCACCGGGCGGCCGGCGCCGACCACGTCGCGCTCCAGGTGCTCACCGGGTCACCGGGCCTGCCGCTGGCCGAATGGCGCGAACTGGCCCCGGCCGTACGCGAGTCCTGACCTGCCGGCTCCGCCCCGCCCCCGGATCCGGGCCGCCCTGCGGAACCGGCCCGTCCTTCCGCCCCGGCCCCCGGGCAATGCACTGGGCGTACGGTGCGGCGGGCTGGCAAGATTCGGGCATGACCACGCTCAAGAACCGTCTGCAGGAAGACCTCACCGCGGCGATCAAGTCGCGGGACGAGCTGCGCTCCTCCACGCTCCGGCTGACCCTCACCGCGATCTCGAAGGAGGAGGTCTCCGGCACCGCTGCCCGGGAACTCTCCGACGACGAGGTGCAGAAGGTGATCGCCCGCGAGGCGAAGAAGCGCCGGGAGTCCGCCGAGGCGTTCGCGCAGGGCGGGCGGGCCGAGTCGGCCGAGCGGGAGCGGGCCGAGGGCGAGGTGCTCGCGGAGTATCTGCCGAAGCAGCTGTCGGACGACGAGCTGCGCGCGATCGTCGCCGAGGCCGTGCGGGAGGCCGCGGCGGGCGGTGCCGAGGGGCCGCGCGCCATGGGAGCGGTCATGAAGATCGTGAACCCGAAGGTCGCCGGGCGGGCCGAGGGCGGCCGGGTCGCCGCCGAGGTGAAGCGGCTGCTGGCCGGCGGCTGACCGGCCCGGCCCCGGACCGGCCTCGGCTCGGTTCCGGTCCCGCTCCGGCCCGGGTCCCGCTCCGGACCGGTTCAGGCCCGTCTTCGGGTCGGCTCGGTTCCGGTCCCGCTCCGGCTCGGGTCCCGCTCCGGACCGGTTCAGGCCCGTCTTCGGGTCGGCTCGGTTCCGGTCCCGCTCCGGCTCGGTTCCGGCCCGGCTTCGGCCCTGCTTCGCACCGGCTCCGCACCGACCTCGCCCCCGCTCCGGGCCGGCTTGCCGTTCTGGGGACGCGAGTGCGTGTAGCAGGGGGACGCCGAGCGCGCGTACGAGGGCGTACGAGGGGACGCCGAGCGCGCGTACGACGAGACATCGCGCGCGTACATGGAGACGCCGAGTCCGCGTACGAGGAGGGGCGCCCGGGATCATCACCCGGGCGCCCCTCCTCGTACGTGTCCGGCACGGCACCCCCGGACCCCGCCATGCCATCCGTCCGGGTAGGCGTGCGGGCCGGGCGCCCCGCGCCGTGTGGAACGGCGCGGGGCGTGCGGAGGGGGCGCTAGTTGCGGCCGCCCGCGCCTCCCCAGTTGCCCCAGCCACCGCCGCCGTCGTTGCCGCCGATGATGTCCGGCGGGATCGAGACGTCGGGCCACGGGTTTCCGCCGCCGCCTCCGCCGCCGTTCCCGTTTCCGTTCCCGTTCCCGTCGTCGTTCCCGCCGTCGTCCGGCTTGTCGCGGCCCTTGTCCTTGTCCTTGTCCTTCTCCGGGTCCGCGATCGGGATCTGCGGCAGCTGCGGGGCCGGCTCGCCCTCCAGGGCACCGGTCATCGCGTCCCGCCAGATCGGCCCGGGCACCTCACCGCCGAAGACCTTGGCGTGGTACCTGCCGCCGATGGTGATGTCGACCATCCGCTTCTTGTGCGCCGGGTCGCCGACCCAGACCGCGCCCGCCATGTTCGGGGTGTAGCCGACGAACCAGGCGGCGTAACGGAAGTCCGTGGTACCGGTCTTGCCCGCGCTGGGCCGCCCGGTCAGGCCGGCCTGGGTGCCCGTGCCGTCCTCGACGACGCCCTTGAGCAGGGTGTTCATGGTGTGCGCGGTCTTCTCGGACATGGCCCGGGAGCACTTGCTCTCCGGAACCTTCAGCGCCTTGCCGTTCGCGTCCTTGATCGACTCGATGGCGACCGGCGTGCAGTACGTGCCGCCGCTCGCGAACGTCGCGTAGCCGGCGGCCATCGTCAGCGGGGACATCTCCTGGCCGCCGAGGGTGATGGAGGGCACCTGGCTGAGGTCGTCGCCGTCGGCCCGCTCGACGCCCATCTTCTGCGCCATGTTGACCACCGGGCAGATCCCGATGTCGCTGATCAGCTGCACGTAGTAGGTGTTCACCGACTTGGCGGTGGCTTCCTTCATGCCGTACGGGCCGACCTCGGACTCGTTCTCGTTCTCCACGGTGGCCGTGCCCGACCACTGGCCCTCGCAGGCCGGCACCGGGCTCGGATACTCCATCTTGTACGGCGCGGGGTACGTCTTCGTCGGCTGCACACCCTTCTCCAGGGCCGCCGCCGCGACGATCGGCTTGAACGTCGAACCGGGCTGGTAGCCCACGCCGCCGCCCATGTCCTCGTCGACCGACAGGTTGAGCGTGGTCTGGTTGTCGTCCAGGTCCAGGCCGTACGGGCGGGACTGGCCCATCCCGAGGATCTTCCCGGTGCCCGGCTCGACGAGCGAGACGGCGGTGGCGACCTCGTCGTCCTTGTTGACGTGGTTCTTGACCGAGGCCTGCACCGACTTCTGCGCCTTGGGGTCGAGGGTGGTGCGGATGGTCAGTCCGCCCTCGTCCCAGCGGTTCTTGCGCTCCTTGGCGGTCTTGCCGAACTCCTTGCTGTTCAGGAAGACCTCACGGACGTAGTCGCAGAAGAAGCCCGCGCCGTCGACCGCGGTGATGCAGCCGTTCTTCGGCTTGCTGATGTCCAGGCCCAGCGGCTTCTTCATCGCCTCCTCCGCCTCGGCCCGGGTGATGTCCTTGACGGCGGCCATCCGCTGGAGCACGACGTTCCGCCGCTTGACGGCCGCGTCCTCGTTGAGCACCGGGTCCCAGCGGGTGGGCGACTGGACGATGCCGGCGAGCAGCGCGGCCTCCTCCAGCTCCAGGTCCTTGGCGGACTTGCTGAAGTAGCGCTCGGCCGCCGCCTCGACGCCGTAGGCCTGCTGGCTGAAGTAGGTGATGTTGAGGTAGTTCTCCAGGATCTTCTTCTTGCCCAGCTCTTCCTCGACCTGGATCGCGTACTTCAGTTCCTGGATCTTGCGGCCGAGCGTCTGCTGCGTGGCGGCCCTGAACTTCTCCGCGTCGTTGCCCGCCTCCTCGACGAAGACGTTCTTCACGTACTGCTGGGTGAGGGTCGACGCGCCCTCGGTGACGCCGCCCTCCTGCGCGTTCCGGTTGAGCGCGCGCAGGATGCCCTTGAGGTCGACCGCGCCGTGCTCGTAGAAGCGCGCGTCCTCGATCGCGACGATCGCCTTCCGCATGTACGGCGAGATGTCCTTGAGCGGCACCACCGTGCGGTCGCGGGAGTAGACGGAGGCGATGAGGCCGCCGTCGGCGTCGAGGATGGTGGTCTTCTGGCTCAGCGGCGGGCGCTTGAGATTGGCCGGGATCTCGTCGAAGCCCTCGACCGAGCCCTTCGCCGCGAGCCCCAGCGCGCCGGCCGCCGGCAGGGCGATCCCCGCGAGCACGGCACCTGCCAGCACACTGACACCGAGGAATTTGGCGGCCTGTTGCGTTGTGGTGGGGGCCCCGCCCGAGCGCGTCTTAGCCATGGAAACAGCCTACGTTCTCATTCGCCGGACACGCGCGCATCCGTTGGCCTAAGCTCCCCTCATGAGTCACAACTGTGACTGAAGCACCCCGTCACCACCCCCTCCCTCTTACATCCTTCACCCCCTCGTTGCGCCGTTCGCCCCGAATGTCGCACTGCGACGCTCCGGCACTGCCGAACGGAGGGTGTTATCGCCCTGTTTGGCCAGGTAGTTCGGGTATGCGCCCCACTCACTCCGTTGGGTGATCTGCCGCGTACGCATAGTCCGTTCGGGCCATTCAAGATTGGGCCCGCAGGGGGTGTTGCGCCCTGGCCGCCTTCCGTAACGTCCTCAACTGGCAACGGTGAATATGCCGCTGCCGCCGTGGGGGAGCCTCAATTCGGGAGAGGACGGCACCAGCATGGGCTGGGTAACCGACTGGAGTGCACAGGCAGCCTGTCGCACGACCGATCCGGATGAACTGTTCGTCCAAGGGGCGGCCCAGAACAGGGCCAAGGCCGTCTGCACCGGATGTCCGGTGCGCACCGAGTGCCTTGCCGACGCCCTGGACAACCGAGTCGAATTCGGCGTATGGGGCGGCATGACGGAACGGGAGCGGAGGGCGCTGCTGCGCCGCCGCCCGACCGTGACCTCGTGGCGCCGGCTGCTGGAGACGGCACGGACGGAATACGAGCGCAGCTCGGGGATTCTCCCCGTGGAGCTCGACGAGGAGGACTACGCCGCGGTCGGGTGACCGGGGCTTGCGCCGCGCTGCGCCGGGCCGCGGTGTGCCGCGGTCGGACGGCGCGGGTCTGAGCGCGGGTGTGCGGACGATGGGGTGTGCGGACGATCCGCGCAGGTGACGATCAGGTCTGTCCGTGGGGCGGCCGCCCCGTGCGCCGGTGCCCGTGTGTCGGCAGGCTCTCGGGACGTCGGCCCTGGCGTCGGCCCGCAAGGCGTCGGCCGTTCCGTGCAGGGGCCGCTGCGCAGGGCTCAGCTGCGCATGGTTCCGCTGCGCAACGGCCGTCCGTGCGCCGGCCGCGTCAGGCCGCACCCGGGGTGCTGCCGTCGGCCGCCAGCCGTTCGCCGATCGCGCGCAGACCCGCCAGGTCGTGCACGTCACCGGGCAGCGCCGAGACCTCTGCGACCGGCACCTCCGGGTGCAGGGCGGTGAAGCGGTCGCGGTTGTGCTGCTCGCGGCCCAGCACCTGCATGCGTTCGGCATGGAGACGCAGCAGCCCGGCGGCCAACCGGTCCGCCGTCGCCCGCCGCGCCGGTCCGTCCTGTCCGTGCGGTCCGTCCTGTCCGTTCCCTGATGAGTCCGGCCGGTTCCCTGCGCTTTCGTCCTCGTCCTCCCGCGGCGCGGCCTCGTCCGGACCGCCTCCGGCGGCGGGGGAGTCACCGGCCGGGGCGCCGTCGCCGAGGCTCTCGGCCGCACGACTGGCAGTCTCCCCATCGCCCTGATCCACAATGCGGGCGTTTTCAAGATTTTCTGACTCCAGCGTCTCCGCGGCGCCGAGGGCCCGTTCGGCACTCAGCCCGGCCGCGCCGCTGCCGTGCACCCGGTTCAGCACGAGCCCCGCGAGCGGCATGTCCTCGGCGGCCAGTCGCTCCACGAAGTACGCCGCCTCCCGCAGTGCGTCCCGCTCCGGCGCGGCCACCACGAGAAAGGCCGTGCCCGGGGCCTGGAGCAGCCGGTACGTCGCGTCGGCGCGCGTGCGGAAGCCGCCGAACATGGTGTCCATCGCGGCCACGAACGTCTGTACGTCCCGCAGCAGTTGCCCGCCCATCAGCTTGCTCAGCGTCCCCGTCATCACCGACATCCCGGCGTTCAGGAACTTCATCCCGGCCCGGCCGCCGACCTTCGCCGGTGCCATCAGCACCCGGATGAACTTGCCGTCGAGGAACGACCCGAGGCGCTTCGGCGCGTCCAGGAAGTCCAGCGCCGACCGGCTCGGCGGGGTGTCGACGATGATCAGGTCCCACTCGTCGCGGGCCCGGAGCTGGCCGAGCTTCTCCATGGCCATGTACTCCTGCGTGCCCGCGAAACCGGCCGAGAGCGACTGGTAGAACGGGTTCTCCAGGATGGCCCGGGCCCGCTCGGCATCCGCGTGCGCCACGACGATCTCGTCGAACGTCCGCTTCATGTCCAGCATCATGGCGTGCAGTTCACCGCCCGGACGGCGGTCCCGGTCCCGGCCCCCGGCTGACCCGCCCCGGCCTGTTCCGTCTTCGTCCGTTCTGTCCCCGTCCGGTCCCTCTCCGTCCGGTGCCTCCCCGGCAGAGCCGTCCCCCGCAGACCGGTCCCCGTCCGGTTCGTCCCCGTCCGGTCGGCCCCCCGCGAGGATGCCCTCCACCCGCCGCGGGACGTTGTCCAGGGACGCGATCCCCATCGACTGGGCGAGCCGCCGCGCCGGGTCGATGGTGAGCACGACGGTCTTCCGGCCGCGCTCCGCCGCCCGTACCCCGAGCGCGGCTGCCGTCGTCGTCTTCCCGACGCCGCCCGCGCCGCAGCACACGATGATGCGGGTGCCGGGGTCGTCCAGCAGCCGGTCCACGTCCAGCCGCGGAGCCGCGTCCAGGGTCATACGGTGGCCTCGTTCCGCTCTCGGCCCCGGTCGCGCGGGCTCACGCCGCGGCCTCCGGGATGCCCTGCTTCCTGATGTCCTTGGCGAGCCGGTAGAGCCCGGCGAGGTCGGCTCCCCCGCTCAGCAGCTCCAGTTCCCGGGAGGGCAGGCCGAGTCCGGCTATCTCCTTGCGCTGGGCGCTCTCCAGACGTACCCGCTCGACGTGTTCCCCGGCCTGCTCCAGCAGCGGGCCGACCAGCCGCTCGGCCCGGCCGCCGCGGCGGGCCCCGCCGACACCGGCCCGGGACAGCGCCCCGGCGACCGCGGCCCGTTCGGTGCCCCCGGCCCGGGCGAGGGCCTCCTCGTCGAGGATCTCGGGCCGCACCATGTTGATGAAGATCCCGCCCACCGGCAGTCCCGCCGCCCGCAGCTCGGCGACACCGTCCACGGTCTCCTGGACGGGCATCTCCTCCAGCAGCGTCACCAGGTGGACCGCCGTCTCCGGGGACTTCAGCACCCGCATCACGGCCTGCGCCTGGTTGTGTATCGGCCCGATCCGGGCCAGTCCCGCGACCTCGTCGTTGACGTTCAGGAAGCGGGTGATGCGGCCGGTCGGCGGGGCGTCCATGACCACGTGGTCGTAGACCGGGCGGCCGTCCTTGCGCTTCCGCCGCACGGCCTCGCAGGCCTTGCCGGTCAGCAGTACGTCCCGCAGGCCGGGCGCGATGGTGGTGGCGAAGTCGATGGCGCCCAGCTTCTTGAGGGCCCGCCCGGCGCCGCCCAGCTTGTAGAACATCTGGAGGTAGTCCAGCAGCGCCCGCTCCGCGTCGATGGCCAGGGCGAACACCTCACCGCCGCCCGGCGCCACCGCGATCTTGCGCTCCTCGTACGGCAGTGCCTCCGTCTCGAAGAGCTGCGCGATGCCCTGCCGGCCCTCGACCTCGACCAGCAGGGAGCGCCGGCCCTCCTCCGCGAGGGCCAGTGCGAGCGCGGCGGCGACCGTCGTCTTGCCGGTCCCGCCCTTGCCGCTGACCACATGGAGCCTGCTCATGATTTGGAGCCTAACCAGTCGGCACCCGGGCTACGCACGGGACCGGCTGTCGCAGGCATTACAGTCGGCACCATGACCAAGTGGGAATACGCGACCGTGCCGCTGCTCGTCCATGCAACCAAGCAGATCCTCGACACCTGGGGTGAGGACGGCTGGGAACTGGTGCAGGTCGTGCCGGGGCCGAACAACCCGGAGCAACTGGTGGCCTACCTCAAGCGGGAGAAGCAGGCGTGAGTGCCGTCGAGGAGAAGATCGCCTCACTCGGGCTGACGCTGCCCGAGCCGGCCGCGCCCCTCGCCGCCTACGTCCCCGCGGTCCGCACGGGCCGGTACGTGTACACCGCCGGCCAGCTGCCTCTCGTCGAGGGCAAGCTCCCGCTGACCGGCAAGGTGGGCGCCGAGGTCACCCCGGAGGAGGCCAAGGAACTGGCGCGCACCTGCGCGCTGAACGCGCTCGCCGCGGTCAAGTCCGTCGTCGGTGATCTCGACCGGGTGGTCCGGGTGGTGAAGGTCGTCGGATTTGTCGCCTCCGCGTCGGACTTCACCGGCCAGCCAGGCGTCGTCAACGGCGCCAGCGAGCTGTTCGGCGAGGTGCTCGGCGACAAGGGCGTGCACGCCCGGAGCGCGGTCGGCGTGGCGGTGCTGCCGCTGGACGCGCCGGTCGAGGTCGAGATCCAGGTGGAAGTAGCCGGGGACTGACGGACACCGTTCGCGCAGGTGGCCGGGTACCGCGCCCTCGAACATCCACGCGGGAGCGCATAGCATCCGGCCATGTCCGCAACGCATGGGTCCGCAACGGACGGGTCCGCAACCGACCGGCCGGCAACGCCGGAGCCCGCGACTGACGCGGCCGCGACGGAGGAGTCCGCGACCGGGGCGGCCGCAACCGGTGCGGTCGTGACCGACCCGGCCCCGGCCGGTGCCTCCGCGGCGCCCGGGGCCGCGGCGGACGGCCAGTGGTATCCGCCGGAGTGGCCCGCCCGCATCCGAGCGCTCGCGAACGGCGGGCTGACCCCGGTGACACCCCGCCGCGCCGCGACCGTACTGCTGCTGCGGGACGGCCCGGCGGGCCCCGAGGTGCACATGCTGCGCCGCCGGGCCTCGATGGCCTTCGCGGCGGGCGCGTACGCCTACCCCGGAGGCGGCGTCGACGCCCGGGACGAGCGCCCCGTCGGCTGGGCCGGGCCCTCCCGCGCCGACTGGGCCGCCCGGCTCGGAACGGACGAGACGACCGCGCAGGCCGTGGTGTGCGCGGCCGTGCGGGAGACGTTCGAGGAGGCCGGAGTCCTGCTGGCCGGTGCGACCGTCGGCTCGGTCGTCGAGGACACCACGGGCGAGGACTGGGAGACCGACCGGGCGGCGCTCGTCACCCGCGACCTGTCCTTCGCCGATTTCCTGTCCCGGCGCGGCCTGCTGCTGCGCAGCGACCTGCTCCGCGGCTGGGCGCGCTGGATCACCCCCGAGTTCGAGCCGCGCCGCTACGACACGTTCTTCTTCGCGGCCGCCCTGCCGCCGGGACAGCGCACCCGGAACAGCTCCACCGAGGCCGACCGCGTCGTCTGGACCCGGCCCGCCGACGCCGTGGCGGCCTACGACCGGGGCGAACTGCTGATGATGCCGCCGACCATCACGACGCTGCGGCACCTGGAGCCGTACGGAACGGCCGCCGAGGCCCTCGCGGCGGCCGCGGACCGCGATCTGACGCCCGTCCTGGCACGGGCGGAGCTGCGCGGTGAGGAGATCGTGCTGAGCTGGCCGGGCCACGGCGAGTTCACCAAGAACATCGCCGCCGCCCCTCCGGCCGCCCGTGAAGCCGGCCGCGCAGCCGGTGAAGCCCGCGCCGTCGGCGAAGCCGGCCGCGCGGCCCGTGAAACCCGCGCCGTCGGCGAAGTGCGCGCAGCCGATGAAGCCGATGAAGCCAGCGCAGCGGATGAAGCCAGCGCAGCGGATGAAGCCAGCGCAGCCGATGAAGTCCGCGAAGCCGACGGAGGCCCCGCCGCATGACGTACGCAGCATCCCTGCCCGGACAGCCGCGCGGCGGTGCGATCTCCGGCCCGGCCACCGAACGCGCGGTGTGCGTCCTGGCGCCCAACCCGTCCCCGATGACCCTGGACGGCACCAACACCTGGATTGTCTCCGAACCCGGCTCCGACCTCGCCGTCGTCATCGACCCCGGTCCGCTGGACGAGGGGCATCTGAACGAGGTCGTGGCGACGGCCGGGCGCGCGGGCAAACGCGTCGCGCTGACGCTGCTCACGCACGGGCACCCGGATCACGCGGACGGCGCGGCCCGCTTCGCCGAACTCACCCGGACGGATGTACGGGCCCTCGACCCGGCGCTGCGCCTCGGCGACGAGGGGCTGGCCGCCGGGGACGTCGTCACGACCGGCGGCCTGGAGCTGCGTGTGGTGCCGACGCCCGGCCACACCTCCGACTCGCTCTCCTTCCATCTGCCCGCGGACGCCGCGGTGCTGACCGGTGACACCGTCATCGGCCGGGGCACCACGGTCGTCGCGCACCCGGACGGGCGGCTCGGCGACTATCTCGACTCGCTGCGCCGGCTGCGCTCCCTGACCGTCGACGACGGGGTGGACACGGTGCTGCCCGGGCACGGGCCGGTGCTGAACGACGCGCGGGGTGCCGTGGAGTTCTACCTGGCGCACCGCGCGAACCGGCTGGCGCAGGTGGAGACGGCGGTCGAGGCGGGACACCGTACGGCGGCGGAAGTCGTCGCACACGTGTACGCGGATGTGGACCGCACCCTGTGGCCCGCCGCCGAGCTGTCGGTCCGCGCCCAGCTCGAATACCTCGCGGAGCACGGGCTCGTCTGACCGGGCCGACGGCGCCACCGGGCCGTCCGGGCCGAATCCACCGGTCGCGCGAGCCGTCCGGTCCCACCGGCCGCACGAGCCCTCCGGGCCCGTCCGCGCCGTCCGAGCGAGCCGGCCCCGCAGCGCGAGAGAGCAGCCGCTGGGCAGGCAAGCGAAAGCCGGCCCCGCCGCGTGGGCGGGACCGGTCGTGCAGGCCGGGGCCCGCGAGGTTCCGAAGGGGCGTGGGGGCCTCAGCGCGAGCGCTTGGCCAGGCGCTCCACGTCCAGCAGGATCACCGCGCGCGCCTCCAGCCGCAGCCAGCCGCGGCCGGCGAAGTCGGCGAGCGCCTTGTTGACCGTCTCCCGGGAGGCGCCCACGAGCTGGGCCAGCTCCTCCTGGGTCAGGTCGTGGACGACGTGGATGCCTTCCTCGGACTGCACCCCGAAGCGGCGGGAGAGGTCCAGCAGCGCCTTGGCGACACGTCCGGGGACGTCCGAGAAGACCAGGTCGGACATCGAGTCGTTGGTGCGGCGGAGCCGCCGGGCGATGGCCCGCAGCAGAGCGGTGGCCACCTCGGGGCGGGCGTTCAGCCAGGGCTGGAGGTCGCTGTGCCCGAGGGCCAGCAGCTTGACCTCGGTGAGCGCGCTGGCGGTGGCCGTGCGCGGGCCCGGGTCGAAGAGCGACATCTCCCCGATCAGCTCGCCGGGGCCGAGGACGGCGAGCATGTTCTCCCGGCCGTCGGCGGAGGTCCGGTGCAGCTTCACCTTGCCCTCGGTCACCACGTAGAGCCGGTCGCCGGGGTCGCCCTCGTGGAACAGCGCCTCGCCGCGCGCGAGGGTGGTCTCCGTCATCGAGGCGCGCAGCTCAGCGGCCTGCTCTTCATCGAGCGCCGCGAACAGCGGGGCGCGCCGCAGAACGTCGTCCACGAGATCTCTCCTTGTCGACATGCTCAGAGGACCGTGGTCCCCATGATGCCGGACGGTGAAACGGTGTGATCAAACACAAGTGTGGCGCATCGTTGCCGCGAGCCATACGGCAGGGGGCCGATTGGGGTGGTGATTCTTTGCGGCCGGGGCGGATGTCGGCGCCGGGCCGTAGGCTGTCCGGGTGTCCGATACGCCGCCGCGACCACAGGATAAGGGGGCCGGAAGGGTGACCGAGGCCCGTAATTCCGCTGTGGGCGAACACGCGCCCGCGAAAAAGGCGAAAGCCGCGAATGGCGCCAAGCCGGAGTCGCGACTGGCCCTGGTCCGCCGCGCCCGGCGGATCAATCGCGAGCTCGCCGAGGTCTATCCGTACGCCCATCCGGAGCTGGACTTCGAGAACCCCTTCCAGCTCCTGGTCGCCACGGTGCTGTCCGCCCAGACCACCGACCTCAGGGTCAACCAGACCACCCCCGGACTCTTCGCGGCCTACCCGACACCGGAGGAAATGGCCGCGGCCGTTCCGGAGGAGCTGGAGGAGATCATCCGGCCCACCGGTTTCTTCCGCGCCAAGGCGAAGTCGCTGCTGGGACTCTCCGCGGCGCTGCGGGACCGCTTCGACGGCGAGGTCCCCGGCCGGCTGGAGGACCTGGTGTCGCTGCCCGGCGTCGGCCGCAAGACCGCGAACGTCGTCCTGGGGAATGCCTTCGGCGTCCCGGGCGTCACCGTCGACACCCACTTCGGGCGGCTGGTGCGCCGCTGGAAGTGGACGGAGCAGGAGGACCCCGAGAAGGTCGAGGCCGAGGTCACGGCCCTCTTCCCGAAGAGCGACTGGACGATGCTGTCGCACCGCGTGATCTTCCACGGCCGGCGCATCTGCCACGCCCGCAAGCCGGCCTGCGGCGCCTGCCCGATCGCGCCGCTCTGCCCGGCGTACGGAGAGGGCGAGACCGACCCGGACAAGGCCCGCAAGCTGCTGAAGTACGAGATGGCCGGCCGGCCGGGCCAGCGGCTGAGCCCGCCCCCGGACTACCCCGGCAAGCCCGCGCCGCCGCTGGGGGCCGGGTGACGGGCCGGGGACGCACCTGCGAGGGCGCCCCCGGGGACGCCGCCAGAGGGCCGGCGGGCGACGCCGGCGGCGCGCCGGAGGTGACCGCCGGGGGCCTGCCCGGCTGGCTTGAGCCGGTGGCCCGCGCCGCGCGCACCCTGCGCCCGGGGCAGCTGAGCCGGTTCCTGCCGCCCGAGTCCGGCGGGCGCCCGTCCGCCGTGCTGGTTCTCTTCGGCGACGGCCCGGAGGGACCCGAGCTGCTGCTGATGGAGCGGTCCAGCAGCCTCCGCTCCCACGCCGGCCAGCCCTCCTTCCCGGGCGGTGCGCTCGACCCCGAGGACGGTGACCCGCGGGGCGCCGGTCCGCTGCGGGCGGCGCTGCGCGAGGCGCGGGAGGAGACCGGGCTCGATCCGGACGGGGTGCAGGTGTTCGGGGTGCTGCCGAAGCTGTACATCCCGGTGAGCGGCTTCGTGGTGACGCCGGTGCTCGGCTGGTGGCGGGAGCCGTCGCCGGTCTCCCCGGTCGACCCCGCGGAGACGGCCCGGGTGTTCACCGTTCCGGTGGCCGACCTCACCGATCCGGCCAACCGCGTGACGGCCGTCCACCCGAGCGGCCACCACGGTCCGGCCTTCCTCGTCCGCTCCGCCCTGGTCTGGGGTTTCACGGCGGGCGTGATCGACCGGATCCTGCACCACGCGGGCTGGGAGCGCCCCTGGGACCGTTCGAAGCAAGTCACTCTCGACCGGCGCGCGTGAGACGGTGTCCCGGTGAATGTGCTGGACATCCTTCTGCTGCTGGCCGCCGTGTGGTTCGCGATCGTCGGGTACCGCCAGGGCTTCGTCGTCGGCATCCTGTCGGTCGTCGGGTTCCTCGGCGGCGGACTCGTCGCCGTCTATCTGCTGCCCGTCATCTGGGACCGGGCCACCGACAACGCCTCGCCCGGCACCGCGGCCGCGGTCGCGGCGGTCGTGGTCGTCATCGTCTGCGCGTCGATCGGCCAGGCCTTCACCACCCACCTCGGCAACAAGCTGCGCGGGCACATCACCTGGTCACCGGCCAGAGCCCTGGACGCGACCGGCGGCGCGCTGGTCAACGTCGTGGCCATGCTCCTGGTCGCCTGGCTGATCGGCTCCGCGCTGGCCGGCACCTCGCTGCCCACCCTGGGCAAGGAGGTGCGCAACTCCAAGGTGCTCCTCGGTGTCTCCCGGGTGATCCCGGAGGAGGCCAACACCTGGTTCGCCGACTTCGGTTCGGTGCTCGCGCAGAACGGATTCCCGCAGGTCTTCAGCCCGTTCTCGAACGAGCCGATCACCTCCGTCGAGCCCCCCGACCCGGCGCTGGCCAACAGCCCGGTCGCCGCCCGCGCGAAGCGCAGCATCGTCAAGGTCGTCGGCACCGCGCCCTCCTGCGGCAAGGTCCTGGAGGGCACCGGCTTCGTCTTCGAACGCAACCGGGTCATGACCAACGCCCATGTCGTCGGCGGCGTCGACGAGCCGACCGTGCAGATCGGCGGCGAGGGCCGGCTCTACGACGCGACCGTCGTCCTCTACGACTGGGAGCGCGACATCGCCGTCCTCGACGTGCCCGGGCTGCCGGCGCCCGCGCTGGAATTCGCCGAGGGCGACGCGCACAGCAGCGACAGCGCCATCGTCGCGGGCTTCCCGGAGAACGGCGACTTCGACGTGCGCGCGGCGCGCGTCCGGGGCCGTATCCAGGCCAACGGTCCCGACATCTACCACCGCGGCACGGTCAGCCGCGATGTGTACTCCCTCTTCGCGACGGTCCGCCAGGGCAATTCGGGCGGGCCGCTGCTCACCCCCGAGGGCGAGGTCTACGGCGTGATCTTCGCCAAGTCCCTCGAGGACTCCGACACCGGATACGCCCTGACGGCGGACGAGGTCCGCGAGGACATCCGGCGTGGCGAGGCGGCGCGGAGCCCGGTCGACAGCCAAGGGTGCGCGCTCTGAGCGGGCCCTCGGGGACGGCCGCGGCGGCGTCGGCGGAACCGGCGGTCATGGCCGGCGCGCCGTCAGTCGCGCGGATGCCGCAGCCGCGCCGACACCCAGCGGGCGCGGCGGCCGATGATGCGCGGAATGCCGAGGGCCTGGGGCTCGATACGGCAGTCCAGGGCCGTATCCTCGGCCCGTTCGGAGGATCCGGGGGCGACCACCCCCTGCGGGGTGCTCCGCACCATGGCGGAGCGGCGATTACGAGACACGTCACGGTAGTCGTGCGTCCAACCCATATCCGGTCTCTGCCCTCGGCGCGGCGGGGGTAACCGCCTCCCGGAGGACCAGTTGGCCTATGCGCCCGGCAAAAACCGTGCGTGTGACAAGCGGCCCGCCGGTCATCCGTCCGCCCTAGCGGTCGGGCTCCGGGTCCTTGAGCCAGTTGACCAGCTCGTTCGAGAAAGCCACCGGGTCCTCCTCGTGCGGGAAGTGCCCCAGACCGTCGAACAGCCGCCAGCGGTACGGCGCTTCGACGTACTCCCCGGAACCGGCGGCGCTCCGGGTCCGCATCACCGGATCGAGTGAGCCGTGCAGATGCAGCGTCGGCACCCGGACCGGCCGCTTCATCCGCCGGTTGAACTGGAAGCCGTCCGGCCGCGCCAGCGACCGCACCAGCCAGCGATACGGCTCGATCGAGCAGTGCGCGGTCGACGGGATCGACATCGCCCGGCGGTACACGTCCACCTCGTCGTCCTCGGGCAGCCGGGGACCGGACCACTCGCGGATCAGCCGGCCCACCAACGCCGCCTCGTCCGCGACCAGCTGACGCTCCGGCAGCCACGGCCGCTGGAATCCCCAGATGTACGAACCGGCCCGGCTCTGCCGGACGTCCCCCACCATCGCCGAGCGCCAGCGCCGCGGATGCGGCATCGAGGCGACGGCCAGCCGGCGCACCAGCTTCGGCCGCATCGCCGCGGCCGTCCACGCCAGATAACCGCCGAGGTCGTGCCCGACGAGAGCCGCGTCCGGTTCGCCGAGGGAACGGATCACCCCGGTGACGTCGAGGGCCAGGTTCGCCGGGTCGTAACCGCGCGGGGTGCGGTCGCTGCCGCCGACGCCGCGCAGGTCCATCGCGACGGCGCGGTAACCGGCATCGGCGAGCGCGGTGAGCTGGTGCCGCCAGGTCCACCAGAACTGGGGGAACCCGTGCAGCAGCAGGACCAGCGGTCCGTCACCGGCCTCGGTGATGTGGAAGCGGGCACCGTTCGCGGTGACGTCCCGATGGGTCCACGGTCCGCCGATCCTGACGGCCGGTGCGGGGATCTCGGGAGCGGTCATACCGCAGAGCGTGTCACACTCTTCCGCTCCGGCGCGCCGTCCGGGGCGGCCGCGGGCGCGGGGCGCGGGTGCGGCTTGGCCTTCTGGAGCACGGCCGCCGACTGGCGGGCGGAGGCCATGCTCCGCTCCGGCTTCTTGACCTTCTTGAACTTGGCGACGGCGAAGAGTCCGAGCAGCGCCGCGAGGAGCAGATAGGCACAGCCGACGATCAGGAAGGACCAGGCGAGGCCGAGCCCGAGGTTGTGGATGCCGTAAGCGGCGGCGAAGCTCAGCACGGGGAGCGCGAAGAGGGCGAGGATTCCCGCCGCCGTGATCGCGCCGCCGCCGATGCCCGCGCGCTTGACGTCCTGCCGCAGCTCCGCCTTGGCCAGCGCGATCTCGTCGTGCACGAGCGCGGACAGCTCGGTGGTCGCCTCGGCGACCAGCTGCCCGAGGCTGCGGTTGCCGTCCTGTTCCACTGCGCTCATCGCTACATCCCTCATCTCGTTGCCGGGGGCGGCCGCCTGCCGGGCAGCCGGGCCTGCCCCCGACGGTTGCTCGCGTTGCCTCAGATCATGCCGGACCGTCTTTCTTTCCGCTCCGAGCGGCGGTCACTTCGGCAAGCCGCCGGTGCTCCGCGGCCCGGGCCTCCAGCCGCTCGGCCATCCGCAGATGGTAGGCGGGGTCATCCTGCTCATATATGTCAGGAATGCCGGACTCATCCTCGTCGCGGTTCTCCTCCTCGTACAGCTTCTTGTACTTGTCGTTGCGAAGCTTGAGCAGGACGCCCGCCACGACGGCGGAGATGACCGACCCCATCAGCACGGCGGCCTTGACCTCGTCGGCCAGCTGCGGCTGGTCGGGGAACGCCAGCTCGCCGATGAGCAGCGACACGGTGAAGCCGATGCCCGCGAGCGCCGAGACGGCCAGCAGGTCGGCCCAGCGCATCTCCTCGTTCAGCTGTGCCTTGGTGAAGCGGACGGCCAGCCAGGAGCCGCCGAACACGCCGACGACCTTGCCCAGGAAGAGGCCGAGGACCACCCCGAGCGGTTCCGGGCGGGTGAAGACGTCGGCGATGGCACCGCCGGAGACCCCGACTCCGGCCGCGAAGAGGGCGAAGAGCGGTACGGCGACCCCGGCGGACAGCGGGCGGACCAGGTGCTCGATGTGCTCGGCCGGGGAGTGGTCCTCACCCTCCCGGACGGTGCAGCGCAGCAGCAGGCCCATCGCGACACCGGCCACGGTGGCGTGCACACCACCGGCGTGCACCAGGGCCCAGATGACGGCGGCCAGCGGCACGTACACGTACCAGCCGCGGACGTTGTTGCGGTGCAGGAACCAGAAGAGCAGCAGCCCGGCGGCCGCCAGGCCGAGCGCGGGCAAATTGATGTCGGTGGTGAAGAACAGCGCGATGATCAGGATCGCGCCCAGGTCGTCGACGATGGCCAGCGTCAGCAGGAACGCCCGCAGGGCGGACGGCAGCGAGGTGCCGATCACCGCGAGGACAGCGAGCGCGAAGGCGATGTCGGTGGCGGTGGGCACGGCCCAGCCGGACAGGCTGCCACCGCCGGTCGTGTTCACGGCGACGTAGAAGAGGGCGGGCGCGACCATGCCGCAGACGGCGGCGATCATGGGGAGGGCGGCGGCCCTGGGGTCGCGCAGCTCACCCGCGACCAGTTCGCGCTTCAGCTCTATGCCGGCGACGAAGAAGAAGATCGTCAGCAGGCCGTCCTTGGCCCAGTCGGCGATCGACAGGTGCAGATGCAGCGACTCGGGGCCCAGCTCGAAGTCGCGGACCGTCTCGTAGAAGCCGCTGAGCGGGGTGTTCGCCATGACCAGGGCGACGATGGCGGCGATCAGCAGCAGGATGCCGCCGACGGTCTCGGTCCGCAGGGCGTCGGTGACGTACGTCCGCTCCGGGAGCGGCAGCCGGCCGAGGAATTTGCGGTTCTGGGGCGTGGCCAAGGGAGGACCTCCGGTCGCTGACGTCATGGACCGCCGCAGCCATGGTTCTCATGGCACGTTGGCGCGGCCGCCGACCAGACTTCCCGGCACACCCTGAATGATTATCGCGTTGATCCGCGGTGACCAGCCTACCTGCCCGACGGCAGCGACGCCCCCGGGGCTTTTCCGGAGGCGTCGCTGTACGGCTCGTGCGGCGGGGTCAGTCCTCGGAGGACGCGCTCGGCAGCTTGCTCTGGATGAGCTCCATCACCGAGGAGTCGGTCAGCGTCGTGACGTCACCGAGGGTGCGGTTCTCCGCGACGTCCCGCAGCAGCCGGCGCATGATCTTGCCCGAACGGGTCTTCGGCAGCTCGGCGACCGGCAGGATCCGCTTCGGCTTGGCGATCGGCCCGAGCTGCTTCGCGACATGCGCCCGCAGCTCGTCCACCAGGCCCTCGTCCTCGGAGGCCGTGCCGCGCAGGATGACGAAGGCGCAGATGGCCTGGGTCGTCTGCGGGTCGGTCGCGCCGACGACGGCCGCCTCGGCGACCTTCGGGTGCGAGACGAGCGCCGACTCGACCTCGGTGGTCGAGATGTTGTGCCCGGACACCAGCATGACGTCGTCGACCCGGCCGAGCAGCCAGATGTCGCCGTCGTCGTCCTTCTTCGCACCGTCGCCCGCGAAGTACTTCTTGTCGAAGCGCGACCAGTAGGTGTCGAGATAGCGCTGGTCGTCGCCCCAGATGGTGCGGAGCATCGACGGCCACGGCTCGGTGAGGACCAGATAACCGCCGCCGCCGTCGGGCACCTCGTTGGCGTCGTCGTCGATGACGGTGGCCGAGATGCCGGGCAGCGGCACCTGGGCCGAGCCGGGCTTGGTGGCGGTGACACCCGGCAGCGGGCTGATCATGATGCCGCCGGTCTCCGTCTGCCACCAGGTGTCGACGACCGGGGTGCGGTCGGCGCCGATGTGCTTGCGGTACCAGATCCAGGCCTCGGGGTTGATCGGCTCGCCGACCGAGCCGAGGATGCGCAGCGAGGACAGGTCGAACTTCGCCGGGATGTCGTCGCCCCACTTCATGCAGGCGCGGATCGCCGTCGGCGCGGTGTAGAGGATCGTGACGCCGTACTTCTGCACGACCTCCCACCAGCGGCCCTGGTGCGGGGTGTCGGGCGTGCCCTCGTAGAGCACCTCCGTCGCGCCGTTGGCCAGCGGGCCGTAGACGATGTAGGAGTGGCCGGTGACCCAGCCGACGTCCGCGGTGCACCAGTAGACGTCGGACTCGGGCTTCAGGTCGAAGACGGCGCTGTGGGTGTACGCGACCTGGGTGAGGTAGCCGCCGGTGGTGTGCAGGATGCCCTTCGGCTTACCGGTGGTGCCCGAGGTGTAGAGGATGAAGAGCGGGTGCTCGGCGTCGAAGGCCTCGGGGGTGTGCTGGTCGGACTGGCGGTCCACCAGCTCGTGCCACCAGACGTCGCGGCCGTCGTTCCAGGCGGTGTCCTGGCCGGTGCGGCGGACGACGAGGACACTGCGGACGTTCTCCGTGCCGGGACGGGTCAGCGCCTCGTCGACCGCCGGCTTGAGCGCGGAGGGCTTGCCGCGGCGGTAGCCGCCGTCGGACGTGATGACGACGCGGGCGTCCGCGTCCTCGATACGGGTCGCCAGCGCGTCGGCCGAGAAGCCGCCGAACACCAGGGAATGGGGCGCGCCGATGCGGGCGCAGGCCAGCATGGCGATGACGGCCTCGGGGATCATCGGGAGGTAGATCGCGACCCGGTCGCCGGCCTGGACACCCAGCTCGAGCAGGGCGTTCGCGGCCTTGGAGACCTCGCGCTGCAGCTCGGCGTAGGTGATCGCGCGGGTGTCGCCGGGCTCGCCCTCGAAGTGGACGGCGACGCGGTCGCCGTGACCGGCCTCGACATGCCGGTCGACACAGTTGTACGCGACGTTGAGCTTGCCGTCCGCGAACCACTTCGCGAAGGGCGGATTGCTCCAGTCGAGGGTCTGGGTGGGCTCGGTGGCCCAGGTCAGGCGCCGGGCCTGCTCGGCCCAGAAGCCCAGCCGGTCCGCCCTGGCTTGTTCGTACGCCTCCGCGGTGACGTTGGCGTTGGCCGCCAAGTCGGCGGGCGGCTCGAACCGCCTTTCCTCTTTGAGCAGATTGGCCAGGCTCTCGTTGCTCACGACTTCTCCCATTCTCAGGGTGTCCGTAGTGTCCCGAGCGGTAGCTCATCAGGCCGCGGCGCACCCTGACAAGGGTTTGTCTGCAATGGTTTAGACCTCTGGGTGCGGAGTCATGTGCAGCTCAAGGCGTGGGGAGCGCCCGCGTCGGGTTGGACCGGGACGAACACCGGAACCGGTCCGTGTTGCAGAACATATGCCTGAGCCTCCGGCATATGAAAGTAGTGCCGCGCAGTTCAGGGGAATTGTCGGCCGCCCGGCGGGTGGCGGACGGCCGCGGGCGGGCTCCGAAAGGCTTCCCCGGCGGCTCCCGGCCGCGTCGCCGGCCGGTCGTCGGCTGCTGTGACGCTGGTCACGCCGGGCCCGTGGTGCGGCCGGTGCGGGCGGCGGCTCGGGCATCGGTGAGCCGGTAGCTGCTCTCTTGGGGTGAACGAGTCGGATCGTCGGCTTGTCGTACTTATTTCTCCTTTGTCCCGTGCGACGTTGGCCGCGCTGTGTCGGCAGCGCTCCCCGGGCAGAGGAAAGTAGGTGGGCCGATGGCCACCGCATGGAGAGTGACCACAGGAACCGTCGTCGCGCTCGCGGCACTGGCCGTCGCCGGCTGCTCGGCCTCCACCGAGCGGCCCTCGGACGACGCGGAGCGCCAGGCCGCCGCCGGACCGGTGAAGCTGATCGGGGACGGCTCCACCGCGTACACGGGACGCCAGCCGCACCAGCCCGCGCCGAAGAAGCTCAAGTCCGGCCAGCCGCCGCCGCAGTTCGTGGTGTTCTCCTGGGACGGCGCCGGGGAGGACAGCCAGCGGCTGTTCTCCCACTTCCGCGAGGTGGGCCGGGAGTACGACGCGAAGATGACGTACTTCCTCAGCGGCGTCTATCTCCTGCCGGAGCGCGAACGGGAACGCTACAAGCCGCCGAGACACGCCCCGGGCTCCTCGGACATCGGCTTCAACAACGAGAAGGGGATCAAGGACACCCTGGAGCAGATCCGTGCCGCCTGGCTGGAGGGAAACGAGATCGGCACCCACTTCAACGGCCACTTCTGCGGCCCGGACGGCGTCGGCACCTGGACCACCGAGGAGTGGAAGAGCGAGATCCGGCAGGCCGAGCGTTTTGTGAAGAGCTGGAAGACCGCGACCGGCTTCGAGGACGCGCAGCCGCTCCCGTTCGACTACGGCCAGGAACTCGTCGGCGGCCGGGCGCCCTGCCTGCAAGGGCAGAAGAACCTGATCCCGGCGGCCAAGGCCATGGGCTTCCGGTACGACGCCAGCTCCGCCGGCGGCCGGCAGGTCTGGCCGTCCAAGATCGACGGAATCTGGGACTTCCCGCTCCAGCAGATCCCGATGCCCGGCCGCGGTTTCGAGACGCTGGCCATGGACTACAACTTCCTGGCCAACCAGTCCGGCACGGTCAAGGGCGACCCGGCCAAGCACGCCCTCTGGGGCCAGCAGATGCGGGACGGCATGGTGCAGGCGTTCGAGCGCGCCTATACGGGGAACCGGGCGCCCCTCTTCATCGGCAACCACTTCGAGTCCTGGAACGGCGGCACCTATATGCGCGCCGTCGAGGACACCATCAAGACGGTCTGCCCCCGGGAGGGCGTCCGCTGCGTGACCTTCAAGCAGCTGGCGGACTGGCTGGACGCCCAGGATCCGAAGGTGCTGGACAGGCTGCGCACGCTGGACGTCGGCGAGCGGCCGGCGCAGGGCTGGGACGCGCTGCTGGACGGCCGCCCGGCCGAGCCGTCTCCCGCGCCCTCACCGCCGGTCCGGGCGGGGGACGCGGCGAACGGTGACGCGGGGAACGGTGACGCGGGGAACGCAGGCGCGGGGAACGCAGGCGCGGCGAACGAGGATGCGGGGAACGGCGGCGCCGGGAACGGCGACGCGGGGAACGGCGGCGCCGGGAACGCAGGCACGGCGAGTGGCGACGCGGCGGACGGGGATGGCGGGAACTCCCGGGGCCCCGGGAACTCCGAGGATGCCGGGGGCTCCGGGAACTCCCGGGGCTCCGGGGACTCCGGTGACGGAGGCGCGGCGGGCGCGGACGAGCCGGGCCGGGGCGAGCCGGGCCGGGATGTGCCCGGCGGCCGGGATGTGCCCGGCCGGGACGTGCGGGCCGCCGCGCCGGTCAGGCCGGCTGCCGGATAGCGGCGCGGCGCTCGTCGAGGACGAAGGCGGGGTCGACCTGAGCGGCCAGGTCGGCCCCCGTCCTCGCGTTGCCCCAGCTCTCCGCGTTCTTCACATGGAAGTGCACCATCTGCCGGGTGTAGCGGACGGGGTCGCGCCGTTCGTACGCCGCGTCCGCCGTCTCGTGCAGGTCCCGCAGCGCGCTCCGGGCGGTGGCCTCCAGCGTGTCGAAGCCCGGTGAGCGGCCCTTCTCCATCGCGCGCACCCAGTCGGAGTGGCCGAACGCCACGAGCAGGTCGTCCCCCGCCGCCTCGCGCAGGAAGGCGAGGTCGTCCGGCCCCTGCACCTTGTTGCCGACCACGCGCAGCGCGACGTCGTAGTCCCGGGCGTACTCCTTGTACTGGCGGTAGACGGCGACGCCCTTCCGGGTCGGCTCGGCCACCAGGAAGGTCATGTCGAAGCGGGTGAACATGCCGGAGGCGAACGAGTCGGACCCGGCCGTCATGTCGACGACGACGTACTCGTCGCGGCCGTCGGCGAGATGGTTCAGGCAGAGCTCCACCGCGCCGGTCTTGGAGTGGTAGCACGCCACGCCGAGGTCGGCCTCCGTGAACGGCCCCGTGACCATCAGCCGCGCGGTGCCCGCGTTCCCGTCGAGGTGTACCGGGCGGGCGCAGGCGTCGAAGACCGGGTTGTCCTCCGCCAGCCGCAGCAGCCGGGAGCCCTCGCCCGGCGGTGTCGTCTTGATCATCGACTCGGCCGACGCGATGCGCGGATTGGTGCCGCGCAGATATTCCTTGATCAGCGGGAGCCGGGCGCCCATGGCGGGGAGCGCCGCCGCCTCCGCGTCGTCCAGGCCGAGGGCCGGTGCCAGATGCTGGTTGATGTCGGCGTCGACGGCCAGGACGGGGACCTGCGCGGCGGCGAGATGACGGATGAACAGGGAGGACAGGGTCGTCTTGCCGCTGCCGCCCTTACCCACGAAAGCGATCTTCATGTTCACGAAGCGTATCCGCTCGGACCCGGGGAGTGAGGTCGCGGGCGGGTGTGCGTGAACAAGACCACTCGTACGAGAGCAGGTGCGGGTGAGTGCGTAGGGTCGTGCTCATGCGTACGAACACCGATCCGCTCGCCGCCCTCGGGACCCTGCCGGGCGTCGCCGACTCCGTGGACTCCGTACGGAAGGCCGTGGACCGCGTCTACGGCCACCGGGTGATGCGCCGCCGGAGCAACGAGGTGACGTCCGAGGCGGCGCTGCGCGGCGCGCGGGGGTCCGCGGCGCTGTCCGGTGCCGACTGGGCGCTGGAGGAGGTGCGCCGCCGCAGCGACTTCAGCGGTGGCGGTGAGCCGCAGACCGTGGGGGCGGCCCTGCGGCTGACCGCCGAGGCGGGGCAACTGCTCGGGGTGTGGCGGCAGTCCCCGCTGCGGGTGCTGGCCCGGCTGCATCTGGTCGCGGCGGGCGGAGCGGCCCCGGAGGACTCGGTGGGCCGGCCGCGGCTCGCCGGTGAACCGGTCGACGAGCCCCTGGTGGCGCTGGAGCTGCCGTCCGCCGACGAGGTCGCCGGGCGGCTGGAAGGGCTGTCGGGGCTGCTGGTCACCGGGAGCGAGGCGCCGGCACTCGTGACGGCGGCGGTGGTGCACGGGGAACTGCTCGCCCTGCGGCCGTTCGGCTCGCACAACGGGCTGGTCGCGCGGACGGCGGAGCGGATCGTGCTGGTCGGCAGCGGGCTGGACCCCAAGGCGGTCTGCCCGTCCGAGGTGGGCCACGCCGAGCTGGGGCGCGAAACCTATCTGGAGGCGCTGAAGGGTTACGCGTCCGGTACGCCCGAGGGCGTCGCTGCGTGGATCGCGCACTGCGGACGGGCCGCCGAGCTGGGGGCGCGCGAGTCGACGGCGGTCTGCGAGGCGATGCAGCGCGGAGCGGCCTGACCGACGCTTCCTCCCGGCATCTTTCGGGGTGCCGGATCGTCGCGGGGGCGTCGCCGGACGGCCCACGCGCACCGGCTCCGGTACGGGGCCCGGGGATGGCGTTTGTCCTCCGGGCCCGCGGGGGGGGCAGAGAGGCACGAAAATGCGGCGGTACCGCGAGGTACCGCCGCTGGCACATCCGCCGGGTTACCAGTGCGTGCACGGTATCTGCCGATCAGGTCGGGTGCTTTGCCCGTTACCTGGTGCGGCTGGCCCGTAATCGACGGGTCGGCGTCGCGTGGGTTCCCGACGTCTGTGCATCCGGTCCGTGGGGCCTGTGCGTAACAGGAGGTCCGTTCGGACTTCCTCCGGTCTCGCGGGCCGTTAATTCCTTTGTACTCCCCCGAGGGGGCCGGCGGAAGCCCCCGCCGCGGTTCTTTGCATTCACCCGCAAACCCGGGCATACGGCGTCCGGCGTCGGCCGGCGTACCAGACCAGGCCCGCGGTGGCGGCCGCGGCGCCCACCGCGACGGCGGCGGTGAGCAGCGGCTTGGCCCGGGCACTTCCCCGGCCGCCCCACGGGAAGGCGGACAGCGTGGGTGCGCGCTGCTTCAGGCGGACCGGGCGGTCGAAGGAGAGGGCCGGCCAGCCGCGGGCGGCCGCCTCCCGGCGCAGGGCGCGGTCGGGGTTGACGACGTGCGGGTGGCCGACGGTCTCCAGCATGGGTATGTCGGTGATCGAGTCGCTGTAGGCATAGCAGCGGTCGAGGTCGTAGCCCTCGCTCTCGGCCAGCTCGGCCACGGCCTCGGCCTTGGTGGGGCCGTAGGCGTAATACTCCACCTCGCCCGTGTAGCAGCCGTCGGCGACGACCATGCGGGTCGCGACCACGCGGTCCGCGCCCAGCAGCTCGCCGATCGGCTCGACGACTTCGGCGCCCGAGGTGCTGACGATGACGACGTCCCGCCCCGCGGCGTGGTGGTGCTGGATGAGCGACGCGGCCTCGTCGTAGATCAGCGGGTCGATCAGGTCGTGCAGGGTCTCGGCCACGATCTCCCGCACCTGCTGGACGTTCCAGCCGCGGCAGAGCGCCGAGAGGTACTCGCGCATCCGTTCCATCTGGTCGTGGTCGGCGCCGCCGAGCAGAAAAATGAACTGGGTGTACGCGGTCCGCAGGACGGCCCTGCGGTTGATGAGGCCGCCTCGGTAGAACGACTTGCTGAAGGCCAGCGTGCTTGACTTTGCAATGACGGTCTTGTCGAGGTCGAAGAAGGCAGCTGTGCGGGGCAAGGAGTGGTTTTCCACGAGGCGAGCATATGCGCCCACCATTCGGCGTAAGCTGTGGCGTGTGGGTTTGCCTGAGAAGGCTCTCGGGTACACCATGGAAGTCACGGATCGTTCGCGACCGTGCTAACCCGGTCCGACTCCTCCCCCCCCCCCCCGAGTCGGCCGTGGGGACGACCCCCGCTCTCCCCCCCGGCGGGGGTCGTCGCATGTCCGGACGCGTTTTCGCCGTCCTCATCGGTCTTCCTCCGCTCTCTCGTCCGCCAGGTCGCCGACGCCTCCTTCACTGTGATCTGTTACTCACAGTAATGAGAGTGATGCGGATGGAAGTCACCGGTTTAGGTGGCTGGGATATCCACAACTTGTGAGTTGTCCACAGATTTGAACCAAGATCCACATGATTTCCCGGATCGCTGCACGGTGATTCCCCGCGATGTTCGCGGAGTTGGACCACGTAGCGAGAGGGAACCCGACATGAACGGATCCATCGCTTCCGATCGGCCGGAAATCACCCGGCCGCGGGGCGTACCGCTGGTCGTCACGGAGGACGAGGCGCTGCTGGACGACCTGCTGCGGTTGTGCGCCGCCGCAGGAGCCGAGGCCGAGGTCTGTTCCGGGACTCCCGAGCGCGGGGGCGGCTGGGAGCTGGCGCCGCTCGTTCTCGTGGGCGCCGACGCCGCGCACCGGGCGCGTGGTGCCGGCCGGCGGCAGGGTGTGCTGCTCGTCTCCCGCGGGCCGGACGACCCCGGGGTGTGGCGCGCCGCCGTCTCCGTCGGCGCCGACCATGTCGTCATGCTGCCCGACGCCGAGGCGTGGCTCGTGGACCGCATCGCCGACGCCGCGGAAGGCGCCGGACGGCAGGCTCTCACCGTCGGGGTGATCGGCGGCCGCGGCGGCGCCGGGGCGAGCACGCTCGCCTGTGCGCTCGCCGTCGGGGCGGCCCGCTCCGGGACGCGCACGATGCTGATCGACGCCGACCCGCTGGGCGGAGGGCTCGACGTCCTGCTCGGCGGGGAGCGCACCGAAGGACTGCGCTGGCCGGCCTTCGCCCGGTCCCGCGGCCGGCTGGCGGGCGGGGCGCTGGAGGAGTCGCTGCCCGAGCTGCGATCCCTGCGGGTGCTCAGCTGGGACCGGGGGGACTCCGTCCACATCCCCGCGGAGGCCGCGCGGGCGGTGCTCTCCGCCGCGCGCCGGCGCGGTGGTGTCGTGGTCGTCGACCTGCCCCGACGCGTCGACGAGACCGCCGGGGAGGCGCTCGCGCAGCTGGATCTCGGACTGCTGGTGGTGCCCGGGGAGCTGCGGGCGGTGGCTGCCGCGCACCGCGTCGTGACGGCCGTGACCCCGCTGCTCCGGGACCTCCGAGCCGTGGTGCGCGGCCCGTGCGAGGCCGGGCTGGACGAGCGAGAGGTCTCCCGTCTGCTGGGCCTGCCGCTGGCGGGAGAGCTGCCGCCGGAGCCGGGACTCGCTCCCGGAAGGGCTGCCGGAGCCGTGCCGGGAGCCTCGGGACGAGGCCCGCTGGCCCGTTTCAGCTCCGCCTTCTGGGACGCCGCGCTGGCGCACGACGGGGGTGTCGCCGCATGAGCCGGGTGAACACCACTCACGGGTGGACCCCTGCCGGGACGGCGAGGACGGGCGGGCGGCACCGAAGCCCCGCTCCCATGGGCGGGACCGCTGCCCCTGCCGGCCCGCGCGCCGCGGTTCCGCCGGCGCTGCTCGACGCCGTACGGCTGCGGCTCGCCGAATCGGGCGGCGAACCGAGCCCGGCCCGCGTCGCCGCCGCGCTCCGGTCGGAGGGCAGACTGCTCGGCGACGCCGAGATCCTCGCCGTTGTCACGGCCCTCCGCTCGGAACTGGTGGGCGCAGGCCCGCTGGAGCCGCTGCTGGCCGATCCCGAGGTCACGGACGTGCTCGTCACCGGGCCGGACCAGGTCTGGATCGACCGTGGCCGCGGTCTGGAGCGCGCCGGTGCCGGCTTCCCCGACGCCTCGGCGGTGCGCGGACTCGCCCAGCGGCTGGCCGCCGCGGCCGGGCGGCGGCTGGACGACGCGCGGCCCTGGGTGGACGCCCGGCTCCCGGACGGCACGCGACTGCACGCGGTGCTGCCGCCCGTCGCCGTCGGCTCGGCGTGTCTGTCGCTCCGGGTCGTCCGGCCGCGTGCGTTCACCCTCGCCGAACTCGTCGGCACCGGCACGATCCCGCCGGGTGGCGAGCGGCTGCTGCGGGATGTGCTCGACGCCCGGCTGTCCTTCCTGATCAGCGGTGGCACGGGCTCCGGGAAGACCACGCTGCTGCGCAGTCTCCTGGGGCTCGTCGGACCGGCCGAGCGCATCGTGCTCGCCGAGGACTCCGCCGAGCTGCGCCCCGACCATCCGCATGTGGTCCGGCTGGAGGCCCGGCCCCCGAATCAGGAGGGCACCGGACGGGTCACGCTCAGGGACCTGGTGCGGCAGGCGCTGCGCATGCGGCCGGACCGGCTGGTCGTCGGCGAAGTGCGGGGGCCGGAGGTCACCGACCTGCTGGCCGCCCTCAATACGGGCCACGAAGGAGGCTCTGGCACCGTTCACGCCAATGCCGCCGCCGATGTGCCGGCCCGGCTGGAGGCTCTCGGGGCCACCGCCGGACTCGACCGGGCCGCGCTGCACAGCCAGCTCGCGGCCGCCTTGTCCGTTCTGATCCACCTGGTGCGGGACCGCTCCGGACGGCGGCGCGTCTCGGAGCTGCATGTGCTGGAGCGCGACGGCGCGGGCCTGGTCCGTACGGTTCCGGCCGTGCTCTGGCCGGCCCACGGTGCCGAGCCGGTCCGCGGCCCGGGGTGGCGCCGGCTGGCCCGGCTGCTGACGGACCGTACGAAAGGTCCCGAGGCCGCCTCCCCTGCCGGGCAGGAGGGCGAGCGGGGCGGAGAGGCCCGGGGCGGACCGGGCGACGGGCGCCGCCCGGGCCGGGCGGTCCGCAGCGGCCCGGAGCACGGGTTCGGCGCCCACGGGTCGGCCGGCGGGCTGGACCGGGACGCCGCGCCGAGAGCGGCCGGCCCGGCGGAGGCCGGGACCGTGCGCGGCTCGGACGGTGTGTGGTGGGGCGGCCGGACGGACGTCGCCGGACTCCGACCAGCGCCCCCGCCGGCGAGCCGGGCGGAGAGGACGCACACCGGAAGGGGTGGTCCCCGGTGACGGGCGGAGCCGCGAGCGGCGTGGCGTCCGAGCCGGTGACGGACGCCGGAACGGGCATCGGGGCGTATGCGCTGTTGCTGGTCTGCGCCGCGCTGGCGGCCTGGCTCGTACACGACCGTCAGATGAGGCGGCGGCGGGCCCGGTTGCTGTTCGCGGGCTCCGGACCACCGTCCGGGGCCGGGGATTCCGCTGACCCGTTCACCGCGCGGGCTGCCGCCCTGCATGCCCGGTGGCGCGGTCGGGCGGGTGGCCGGATCGGCCGTGAATGGCTCTGCCTGCCTGCCGGAGCAGTGATCGCCCGGCTCGGGGAGTCCCCGCTGCCCCTGGTCGCCGCGCTGCTCATGGTGCCGTTCGGACGGCGTTTCCTGCGGCGCCGGGAAGCCGGCCGGGCCCGGGAGCGGCGCGCGGCGGAAGTCGTCGAGTGGTGTGCCGCGGTGGCGGGCGGTCTCCGGGCCGGGCGCCAGCCACTCGAGGCGCTGCTGGCCGCACCGGCTGCCCCGGGTCCGCGGGACGCGGCGATCGCGGCGGCCGCCCGCTACGGCGGGGATGTGCCGGGAGCACTGCGGCAGGCGGCGCAGGAGCCGGGCGCCGAAGGTCTGGCGGGGGTGGCGGCCTGCTGGCAGGCCGCGGCCGGGACGGGCGCGGGGCTCGCGGCGGGACTGGAACGGGTGGCCGGGGCGCTCCGTGCGGAGCGGGACCAGCGCGAGGATCTGCGCGCACAGCTCGCGGGCACCAGGACCAGCGCTCTGCTGCTCGCCGCCCTGCCGGGATTCGGGTTGCTCATGGGAGCCGCGCTCGGCGCGGAGCCGCTCCGGGTCCTGCTGCACACCCCGGCCGGGCTCGGCTGTCTGGCCGTGGGCGGTCTGCTGGAGTGCGCCGGGCTCGCCTGGACGGCGCGTATCGTCCGCGCGGCTCGGTCGGCGGACGGAGTGCCGAAGCCCGCGGCCCGGAGCAGTCCCGTTCCGGCTCGCGGTCTTCTTCCCCTCGGCGGGACGGACGCGACGGGACGGCAACCGGGGTCAGGGCATGCGGTGCGGGCCGGAACGACCGGGCCCGGGGGAGCGGCGGCCCCGCGGCCGGACGACCGGAGCGCGGCATGGAAGCACGGCGGTGCCGCCGCCGTCATCCGGAGCCGGGCATGAGCGCGCAGGGGGCGGCGGCTGTCCCCAGCCTGTGGACGATGCTCGGCAGTGCTGTCGCGGTGACAGCGACGGTGTGCGCGGTGCGCGACGCCCGGCGTGGTCGGACGGTCCGCGGACGGCTGGTACGTCTGTGCCCGGCCGGGCCTTCGCCAGGCAGGTGTGCCGGGATTAGCCAGGTCGCCGGCGGGCGGTTCTCGGCGTTGTGCGCCGCGCTGCGGGGCTGGTGGCCCGCGGTCGGTACGGGCCTGGCCGTGGCGGCCCTGGTGGGCGGTGTGGCCGGCTGTGTCGCGGCGGTGGCCGTCGGATACGGGGTGCGGATACGGACGCGTTCCCTCCCGGCACGGCGGCCTCCCTGGGCGGAGGAGGCGGACCGGTTACCGCTGGCGGCGGATCTGCTGGCCGCCTGCCTCGCGGCGGGTGCCGGCCCCCGCGAGGCGGCGCAGGCGGTCGGGGGTTCACTCGGCGGTCCGCTCGGGGAGCGGCTGATACGGGTCGCGGCGGAGCTGCGGCTCGGCGCGGGGCCGGAAGCCGCGTGGGGCCGGTTCGGGGAGCTGCCGGGCGCGGAGCCGCTGGCCCGGTGCCTGGAACGGGCCCAGTCGACGGGCGCCCCGGCGGTGGAACCGGTGACGCGGCTGGCCGCCGACTGCCGGGCCGAGCGGGCCCGGGCGGCCACAGCCGCCGCCCGGAGAGCGGGTGTGCTGGCGACGGCACCGCTCGGGCTGTGCTTCCTGCCGGCCTTCCTCACGATCGGCGTGGCGCCGGTGCTGATCGGGCTGGCGGGACAACTGCTGAGCGGCGCCTGACGGACGGTCGGCTGCGTTCCGGCCGTCAACCGGACACCGGCCCCGGCCGTACGGCTGCCGCGGTCGTACGGCGGCCCCGGCCGTGCGGTGCTCCCGGATCTGAGAGCGGGCCGGAAACGGCAATCGGGCGATCCGCCCTGGAACGACAACCACCGGAGCGAAACGAACAACACCGTCACCGACACCAAAATCCACTCCGACACCGCAGCAAGGACCACCAAGCGCGACCAAGCGCGACCGAGCACGACAAGGCGATCACACAGGGGGATTGGCATGTACGAGCGGATCAGTGCGCGCATCGGCGAGCACATTCGGGCACACATCGCTGTGCTCCGCGGGAGGGATGCCCAGGCAGGAATGACGACCGCGGAGTACGCGGTCGGGACGATCGCCGCCGCCGGATTCGGGGCGGTGCTCTACAAGGTGGTGACGAGCGAAGCGGTCTCCGGGGCCCTGGAATCGGTCATCGGGAAGGCGCTCGATGCCCAGTTCTGACCAGGCGGACCGGCCGCCACAGGACGCGGGTTACGCCACGGCCGAGGCCGCCGTCGTGCTGCCCGTGCTGGTGCTCTTCGCCGGGGTGCTGATCTGGGGCCTGATGGCCGCCGCGGCACAGATCCAGTGTGTTGACGCGGCGCGGGCGGGAGCCAGGGCGGCCGCCCGGTCGGAGCCGCGGAGCACGGCACTGGCCGCAGCCCGCTCCGCGGCCCCGCGAGGCGCCGAGGTCGGGCTGCGCCGTGAGGACGGGCTGGTCCGGGTGACGGTCACGGCGCGGGCGCCCGGTCCCGGCGGACTGGGGCTCACGCTGCGGTCGGAGGCGGTCGCCTCCGACGAGGCGGTGGCCGGCCCCGAACAGGCAGCGGCTCCGGCGGCATCGCGGAGACAAGGGCCGGGCGCGGGCCCACCGGCATCGGCCGTCTCGGCGCAGGGCTTGTCGGTACCGAGCGGCCCGCTGCCGGGGGCGTCCTTGGCACCGGCCGGTTCGGCGACGGGGTCCGGCCCGCCGGCACCGAGAGCCCCCGTGCCGGGTGCGTCGGCCGCCGGAGAACCGGCCGCCCGGGAACCGGCCGCCCGGAATGGGGCGGCCCCGAAGCGGCAGGGGCCCGACCGGGCCCGCAGCGCGCCGGAGCCGGACCCGAAGCGGCGGGCGCCCGTCCGGCCCGACAGCGTCCCGGAGCCGGAGCCGGAACCGGGACAGGCACCGCGGACCGGCCCCCGATCGTGGGAGGCCCGGCCGTGAGCGGGAAGCACGACCGGGGCTCGGCGACGGTGTGGACCGCGGTGGCGGCGACGGCTCTGTGCGTGGTGTTCGCCGCGGTGCTGGCCGCGGGCCAGGCCGTCGTCACCCGGCATCGCGCGGGAAGCGGCGCCGACCTGGCGGCCCTGGCAGCCGCCGATCACGCCCTGGAAGGGCGGGCCGCCGCTTGTGCGCGGGCGGGGCGCGTGGCCCGGGAGCAGGGAGTGCGGCTCGTGCGCTGCGCGGTGACGGGCGAGATCGCCGACCTCACGGCGGAGGCGGGCAGCGGCTGGCTCACGGCCCGGGTACGGGCGCGAGCCGGTCCGGCGGACACGGTCCCGCCCGCCCCCACAGCGGCGACCCGGTGCCTCCCCGGCCCTCCGGCCAGGTACGGACTCCGGGAAGCGCTGCGGGCCGGAATCGGCGGGCTATTCCGTGGGTGCGCCCGACAGCAGGGTGGTGAGCAGCCGCACGGCGGCGCGCTTGTTCAGCGGGTCGTTGCCGTTGCCGCACTTCGGGGACTGGATGCAGGAAGGGCAGCCGGCTTCGCACTCGCAGGCCGCGATCGCCTCCCGGGTGGCACGGAGCCAGCCCCGGGCCGTGTGGAAGCCGCGTTCGGCGAAACCGGCGCCGCCGTGATGGCCGTCGTAGACGAACACGGTGGGGAGGAGGGTGTCCGGGTGCAGCGGGACCGACACCCCGCCGATGTCCCAGCGGTCACAGGTGGCGAACAGCGGCAGCATGCCGATGGACGCGTGCTCGGCGGCGTGCAGGGCGCCGGCCAGCTGTTCCGGATTGACCCGGGCCGTGTCGAGCTGGTCCTCGGTGACGGTCCACCACACGGCCCGGGTGCGCAGCGTGCGGGGCGGCAGGTCGAGCTTGGACTCGCCGAGGACCTCGCCGGTGATCAGCTTGCGGCGCAGGAAGGAGACGACCTGGTTGGTGACCTCGACGGAGCCGAAGCACAGCCGGGAATCGCCCCAGGGGATCTCCTCGGTGGTCTCCAGGACGGAGATGGCCGTGGTGTCGCGGGCGGTGGTGGCGTACGGCGGGTTCGCCTCCTCCACGAGGGCCACGCTCTCCTCGAGGTCCAGCTGCCGCACCAGATAGGTCCGGCCCTGGTGCAGGTGCACCGCGCCCTCGTGGACGGCGGTGTGGGCGGCGGAGGCGTCCACGGTGCCCAGCAGCCGGCCGGTCGCCGCCTCGACTACCTGGACGGGCGGGCCGCCCTCGCCCCGGATGTCGGCGAGGTCCGCGGCCCGTTCCCGCCGAGTCCAGTGCCAGGCAGTGGCCCGGCGGCGCAGCAGCTTGCTCCGCTCCAACTGGGGCAGCACCTCCGCGGCCGCGTCGCCGAAGAGGCCGAGGTCCGCCTCGGTGAGCGGCAGCTCGGCCGCGGCGGCGCACAGGTGCGGGGCCAGTACGTAGGGGTTGTCCGGGTCGAGGACGGTCGACTCCACGGGCTGCCGGAACAGCGCGTCCGGGTGGTGGACGAGATAGGTGTCCAGCGGATCGTCGCGGGCCACGAGGACCGCGAGCGCCCCTTGCCCGGTGCGGCCCGCCCGGCCGGCCTGCTGCCAGAGCGAGGCGCGGGTCCCCGGATACCCGGCGATGACGACGGCGTCGAGGCCGGCGACGTCGACGCCCAGTTCGAGCGCGGTCGTGGCGGCCAGACCGAGAAGGTCGCCCGAGTGCAGGGCGCGTTCCAGGGCGCGGCGTTCGTGGGGGAGATAGCCGCCCCGGTAGGCGGCGACCCGGCCGGGCAGCGACCGGTCCACGGCGGCCAGCCGTTCCTGGGTGATCACGGAGATCAGCTCCGCGCCGCGCCGGGAGCGCACGAAGGCGACCGTCCGGACGCCCTGGACGACGAGGTCGGTGAGGAGATCGGCCGTTTCGGCGGTGGCGGTACGCCGGACGGGTGCGCCCTGTTCGCCCTGGTGCTCGGTGAGCGGGGGTTCCCAGAGCGCGAACACCAGCTCGCCGCGGGGCGAGGTGTCCTCGGTGATCTCGGCGACCGGCAGCCCGGTGAGCCGCCCGGCGGCCCGTGCCGGGTCCGCCGCGGTGGCGGAGGCGAGCAGGAAGACCGGATCCGCGCCGTAGCGGGCGCAGATCCGCCGCAGCCGGCGCAGTACCTGGGCGACGTGCGAGCCGAAGACCCCGCGGTAGGTGTGGCACTCGTCGACGACTACGTAGCGCAGCGCGCGCAGGAAGGACGACCAGCGGGGATGAGCGGGGAGGATGCCGCGGTGCAGCATGTCGGGGTTGGTCAGCACGTAGTTGGCGTACTGCCGCACCCATTCGCGCTCCTCGACGGGGGTGTCGCCGTCGTACACGGCCGGGCGGACGGCGTTGCCCAGCGGTGCGGCCAGCTCCGCCACGGCGCGCCGCTGGTCCGCCGCCAGGGCCTTCGTCGGGGACAGGTAGAGCGCGGTCGCGCCGCGTCCGTTGGGGGCCTCCGAGCCGTCCAGCAGGGTGCTCAGCACCGGGGCCTGATAGGACAGCGACTTGCCCGAGGCGGTGCCGGTGGCGACCACCACGGATTCGCCGCGCAGCGCGTGTTCGGCGGCCCGGGCCTGGTGCTCCCAGGGGTGTTCGATTCCGGCGGCGCGGACGGCGGCCACGACTTCTTCCCGGATCCGCACCGGCCAGTCGGCATGGCGGCCCTCTCGCGGGGGCAGGTGCTCCGTATGAGTGATGCGTGCAGCCCGGTCCCCCGCCCCCGTGAGCCGGTCGAGTACGGTCCTCGGGGCGGAGCGTGCACCCGCAGAGCGCGGGAGTTGATAGTCGGCCATCGGCACCGAGTGTGTCACCGGGCTGACGGAGAATGGGCTCAAGGCGTCGTGCGCGCCTGCCGGTAAGTGATTGAATGCCATCGCGGCTGCCGATCCATGGGGGGCGACCGCTCGTTGCAAGGTGCTGGAGGATCCGTGGACCTGTCCCTGTCGACTCGGACCGTGGGCGACCGTACGGTCGTCGAGGTCGGTGGCGAAATTGATGTATACACCGCGCCCAAGCTGCGCGAGCAGCTGGTCGAGCTTGTCAATGACGGCAGCTACCACCTGGTCGTCGACATGGAGGGCGTGGACTTCCTCGACTCCACCGGTCTGGGCGTGCTCGTCGGTGGCCTGAAGCGCGTGCGTGCCCATGAGGGCTCGCTCCGCCTGGTGTGGAACCAGGAGCGCATTCTCAAGATTTTCCGCATCACCGGCCTGACCAAGGTGTTTCCGATCCACACCTCGGTCGACGACGCCGTCTCGGCCACCGACTGACACTGCCGTCCCCCGGGTGCGTGCCGTTCGGCCCGCACGCCGGGGGCGGGAGTCACCGGGGGGCGCCGGACGACCGGCACGGCCCCCTGAGACGTACGCCTGTATGACCGAGGGGGATGGCATGGCCACCGTCGAGCTGCTGTTCAGCGCTCTGCCCAATCACGTCCGCACCGCGCGCCTGGTGGCCGCGGCAGTGGCACGCCGGGCCGGGGTCGACGAGGCCGTGCTGGACGAGGTTCGTCTCGCGGTCGGCGAGGCGTGCAGCAGGGCGGTGGGGCTGCACGTGAGCAACAACGTTTCCGCGCCCGTGAAGGTCACGCTGATCGAGGACGAGAAGAAGTTCTCCATCCAGGTCGCCGACGAGGTGCCGCACGGCCCGGCCGCCGCGCAGCGCAACGGCCGCGGTGAGACCTCCGGTGCCGTCCTCGACGACGCGGCCGCCGAGGAGGAGGACGAGATGGGGCTCGCGGTCATCAGCGGGCTCGTCGACGACGTCGAGGTCAAGGCCGACGAGACCGGTGGTCTCATCCGGATGAGCTGGCCGACGACGACGGCCGCAGTCCTGCCGTAGCGGCCCCCTCTGCCTGTTCCCGCTTGGCCGGCGGTCCGCGCCGTAGCGGTCGACGCCGCAGCGGTCCGCTGCACCGGCCCTTATCCAAGTCGTCTGAGTCTCTGAGCAGTGACAGCTGTGCAGTGACAGTGGCAGCTGTGCAGGAGCAGCGGCGGCAGCCGGCCGCCGTGGGCGTCCCTGTCCTGCCGCCGGTTCCGCGATCAGATGCCCGCCCACAGACGGCAATCAGAGCCGTAGGCGGCCGGTCCGCCCCGCAGGCGGCCATCCGCCCCCACAGGCCCCGTCCCGCCCCACAGGCCGCACCTCGCCCCACAGGCCCCGACCCGGCCCAGGGCTGCCCTCGCCCCGCAGGCCCTCGACCCTCAGGCCCCCGACTCCTGCCCCGAGCCCAGCCCCCGGGTCCCGGATCTGTGCCTTCCGGGTTCCTCGCAGGCGCCAACGTTCGGGCGCATACGGCCGGTCCCTCGCCCCCGCCCGACCCCTGCACCGTCCCCAGCCGGCCGGTCCCCGGCCGATCCCCTACCCATCCCCGGCTGTCCCGGCCGGTCGATCCTCAGCTGTCCCGGTCGGTCGATCCTCAGCTGCCCCAGCCGGTCGGTCCCCCTGCGGCAGTCGGGGCAGTCGGTCCCGCCTGCCCCGCCTGCCGCGATCCGTCTCCGGCGTCCCGCCCGCCCCGGTCCGTCAGGCACTGCCCGGAGCCCCCGGCCGCACTTCTGCCGGTGCCCGTCGCCCGCCCGCCCCGTGTCGGCAGGCTTCCAGTGGTCGACATTGGCCGAGGTTCCGTACCGCCTGAACAGGCCTTTCATCGCTTCCTTTAATTATTGAAAGATCATATTCGCTCGTCAGCGAATTTATGGTTCTCCTTCGTCCGGGCGAATTCCCCGAGCCGCTCCACCTGCGATCTTCCCGCGTGCGGGTTAATTGCTCTGCACGCGCTCTGTTTTGATCCCGTCGGCCTCCCTAGAATCCGTCGACAATCTTTGCTCAGGACGCCTGAGTGCCGCGGCCGTTCCCCGTGCTGCGCGCCCATGTGCCAAACGTCAAGGAGGACGAATGGCGGGGCCCCTTCCCCCTCTCCAGCAGGACCAGTTTCTCTCCCTACCCCTCGCAGCCGCCGAGTTGACCACCGGCAACCGGGTGATCGTGCTGATCATCGGGGCTGTCGCGCTGGCCGCTCTCGGCGTCGCCGTCGTGCTCGTGCGCCAGGTGCTGGCCGCGGGTGAGGGCACCGAGAGCATGAAGAAGATCGCAGCCGCTGTACAGGAAGGCGCGAATGCCTATCTGTCGCGGCAGCTGCGCACGCTGGGCGTATTCGCCGTCGTCGTGTTCTTCCTGCTCATGCTGTTGCCGGCCGATACGTGGTCGCAGCGCATCGGGCGGTCGGTGTTCTTCTTGATCGGCGCATTGTTCTCGGCGGCCACCGGCTACATCGGTATGTGGCTGGCCGTGCGGAGCAATGTGCGAGTGGCGGCGGCGGCCCGTGAGGCGACCCCCGCGGAGGGAGAACCGGCCAAGGACCTCACCGACGTTTCGCACCGGGCGATGCGGATCGCTTTCCGCACGGGCGGCGTGGTCGGCATGTTCACGGTCGGTCTCGGTCTGCTCGGTGCGGCCTGTGTCGTGCTCGTCTACGCGGCCGACGCGCCCAAGGTGCTGGAAGGTTTCGGTCTGGGCGCGGCGCTGATCGCGATGTTCATGCGAGTCGGCGGTGGCATCTTCACCAAGGCGGCCGACGTGGGCGCCGACCTCGTCGGCAAGGTCGAGCAGGGCATCCCCGAGGACGACCCGCGCAACGCCGCCACCATCGCGGACAACGTGGGCGACAACGTCGGCGACTGCGCCGGGATGGCGGCCGACCTCTTCGAGTCGTACGCCGTGACCCTGGTGGCCGCGCTGATCCTCGGCAAGGTGGCCTTCGGTGACGCCGGGCTGGCCTTCCCGCTGCTCGTTCCCGCGATCGGCGTGGTCACGGCGATGATCGGCATCTTCGCCGTGTCGCCGCGACGCTCCGACCGCAGCGGCATGACGGCGATCAACCGCGGGTTCTTCCTCTCCGCGGTGATCTCGCTGGTGCTCGTCGCGGGCGCGGTGTTCGCCTACCTGCCGTCCTCCTACGCCGACCTGGAGGGCGTCACGGACACGGCGATCGCCGGGCACGAGGGCGACCCCCGGTTCCTGGCGCTCGTCGCGGTGGCCATCGGCATCGTGCTGGCGGCGCTCATCCAGCAGCTCACCGGCTACTTCACCGAGACCAGTCGGCGTCCCGTCCGGGATGTCGGCAAGAGCTCGCTGACCGGCCCGGCGACCGTGGTGCTCGCCGGTATCTCGCTGGGCCTGGAGTCCGCGGTCTACTCCGCGGTCCTCATCGGCCTGAGCGTGTACGGCGCGTTCCTGCTCGGCGGTACGTCGATCATGCTGGCGCTGTTCGCGGTCGCGCTGGCCGGCACCGGTCTGCTCACCACCGTCGGCGTCATCGTCGCGATGGACACCTTCGGGCCCGTGTCGGACAACGCCCAGGGCATCGCCGAGATGTCCGGTGACGTCGAGGGCGCCGGCGCGCAGGTGCTGACCGACCTGGACGCGGTCGGCAACACCACGAAGGCGATCACGAAGGGCATCGCGATCGCGACGGCCGTGCTCGCGGCGGCCGCGCTCTTCGGTTCGTACCGGGACGCGATCGCCACGGCCGTCTCGGAGGTGAACGCCAAGGCCGGGGAGATGAACCTGAGTCTGGACATCTCGCAGCCGAACAACCTCGTCGGGCTCGTCCTCGGCGCCGCCGTCGTCTTCCTCTTCTCGGGGCTGGCGATCAACGCGGTGTCCCGGTCGGCGGGCGCGGTGGTCTTCGAGGTGCGGCGGCAGTTCCGCGAGAAGCCCGGGATCATGGACTACACCGAGAAGCCGGAGTACGGCCGCGTCGTCGACATCTGCACCAAGGACGCGCTGCGCGAGCTGGCCACGCCCGGACTGCTCGCGGTCATGGCACCGATCGCGGTGGGCTTCTCGCTCGGGGTCGGCGCGCTCGGCTCGTATCTGGCGGGCGCGATCGGCACCGGCACCCTGATGGCGGTCTTCCTCGCCAACTCCGGTGGCGCGTGGGACAACGCGAAGAAGCTCGTCGAGGACGGTCATCACGGCGGCAAGGGCAGCGAGGCCCACGAGGCGACCGTCATCGGTGACACCGTCGGCGACCCGTTCAAGGACACGGCCGGTCCGGCCATCAACCCGCTGCTGAAGGTGATGAACCTGGTGGCCCTGCTGATCGCGCCCGCCGTGGTGCAGTTCAGCTACGGGGACGACGCGAGCGCCGGGCTCCGGGCGGCGGTCTCGGTGGTGGCCGTCGGCGTCATCGTCGGCGCGGTCTACGTCTCGAAGCGGCGCGGAATCGCCGTGGGTGACGAAGGCAACGCCGAACGCACCGCGAAGCCCGCCGATCCGGCGTCCGATCCGGCGGTGGTGTCCTGACGGCGGACAGCCTCACGGCAGGTCGGAAGGGGTGCGGGCGGTGCGTTTCGGCGTACCGCCCGCACCCGTGTCCGGGCACCCGGAACGCCCTGGTCCGCCCCACCCCGCTTGGTGCAAAAGATCACAAAACGGCTGCGTGTGTGTCTCCGGCCGGCGGTCCCGGCCCTTTGGGCGTGTATGTTCCGGGGCCGAGAGCCATGGAAGGGGCCGATCCGGTGAACAAGAAACTTGTGGCCGCGCTGTCCGGCGGTGCGGCACTCGTACTGGCGCTGTCGGGTTGCGGCGACGACAGCGAGCAAAAGGTCAACGACTACGCCAAGAAGGTCTGCGACCAGGTTCAGCCCCAGCTGAAGAAGATCACGCAGGCCAACCAGTCCATCACCGCCACGGCCGCGGACGGCAAGCCCGAGGAGATCAAGAAGGCGGACTCGGCGGCCTTCCAGCAGATCTCCGACGCCTACGCCGACATGTCCGGCTCGGTGAAGGAGGCCGGCGCGCCGCCCGTCGAGGACGGCGAGAAGACCCAGCAGCAGGCCGTGAAGGAACTCAGCGAGACCTCGAAGGCGTACGCGGGCCTGAAGAAGGCCGTCGATGACCTGGACACCAAGGACCAGGGCAAGTTCGCCGAGGGGCTCAAGGGTGTCGCCGAGGATCTGGACAAGGTCAACAAGGTCGGTGACGACGCGATCAAGAAGCTCCAGTCGGGCGAGGTCGGCGCGGCGATGAGCAAGCAGGAGGGCTGCCAGCGGGGGACCGGCGGGACGGACGAGAGCGGAGCCTGAGCCCCCGGGACCCGGCCGGGCGCCCGGGCCGCCGCACGGACTGCCGCGCACCGGCCCGGGAGGCCCAGGCCCGCCGGCCCCGGAGGCGCCCGGCGCTCGGTGACCCGGAGACGTACGGGGTCCGCCCGGCGACGGCCCCGCGACCGCCCGGCCGCGGTCCCTCGGTGATGGTCCGACGGCTCCGCGGTGTCCTTGCCGTCGCCATCCGGTCGGTGGCCTTGCCCTCGCCCGGCGAGGTCCCCCGCGAGGTCCCCCGCGAGGTCCCCCGCGAGGTCCCCCGCGAGGCCCCCGCGAGGCCCCCGCGAGGCCCCCGCGACGTCCCCGCGATGCCCCCGTGACGGCCCGGCACCCGCCGAAGGGTGCCGGGCCGTCGCCGCGTCCGCCGACAGCCCCGACAATGGCCTGGTGAGTACGCACAGCACCCCCACGACCGACGCGGGCCGCGCCCGCCCGTTCGCCGCCGGCCATGTTCCCCGGAACGCCGGCGGCCGCACCCCGGCGATGCTGCGCGACGCCTTCCTGGCCGCCGCGTTCACCGCCGACGGCCTGCTCGAACTCCTCGGCGCCCCCGCCTACGCCGCTCTCGCCCGCAGCGAGACCGTCCCCGCCCGGCGCGCCACCCGCGGCGGCTCGCCGCTGGAGACGCTCGTACGGCTGTTCCTGCTGCAGAGCCCGGTGCCGTACGAGAAGGCGCTCGCCGCGCTGCCCGTCGAGTCCTGCCTCGCCGACGGCTGGCTGGTGCAGGACGGCGAGGAGGTGCGGGCGAGCGTCGACGTCCGGCCCTACGGCGGGCCGGAGGGCGAGGACTGGTGGATCGTCTCCGATCTGGGCTGTGCCGTGGGCGGCGCGGGCGGGGTCGGCGGCGGCCGGATGGCCGCCGAGGACCGCTCGCGGCTCGTGCTGGGCGTCGGCGGCGCCTCCACGACGCTCGCGGGCATCACCGTGCGCGCCCCGGTGGAGTCGGCCCTCGACCTCGGCACCGGCTCCGGCATCCAGGCGCTGCACGCGGCGCAGCACGCGACCCGGGTCACCGCGACCGACGTCAACCCGCGCGCCCTGCACTTCACCCGGCTGACGCTGGCGCTCTCCGGTGCCCCGGAGCCGGATCTCCGGGAGGGTTCGCTGTTCGACCCGGTGCGGGAGGACGAGAAGTACGGCCTGATCGTGTCCAACCCGCCCTTCGTGATCTCGCCCGGTGCCCGGCTGACGTACCGCGACGGCGGCATGGGCGGCGACGACCTGTGCCGCTCGCTGGTGGAACGCTCGGCGGACCGGCTGGCCGACGGCGGGTACTGCCAACTGCTCGCCAACTGGCAGCACGTCGACGGTGAGGACTGGCGGGACCGGGTGTCCTCCTGGGTGCCGGACGGCTGTGACGCCTGGATCGTGCAGCGGGAGGTGCAGGACGTCGCGCAGTACGCCGAGCTGTGGTTGCGCGACGGCGGCGACCACCGCGCGGGCCCGGAGGAGTACGCCGCCCGGTACGACGCGTGGCTGGACGAGTTCGAGGCGCGCCGCACGAAGGCCGTGGGCTTCGGCTGGATCACGCTGCGCAGGTCGGGCGCCGACCGCCCGTCGGTCGTCGCCGAGGAGTGGCCGCACCCCGTGCAGCAGCCGCTCGGCGAGACGGTGCGGGCGCACTTCGCGCGCCAGGACTTCCTGCGCGGCACCGACGACGCGGCGCTGCTGGAGGCCCGGTTCCGGCTCGCGGAGGAGGTCGTGCAGGAGCAGGTCGGGCTGCCGGGCGCGGAGGATCCCGAGCACGTGGTGCTGCGTCAGAACCTGGGCATGCGGCGGGCCACGAAGGTGGACACGGTCGGCGCCGGGTTCGCCGGGGTGTGCGACGGGACGCTGACCGCGGGGCGCATTCTGGACGCGATCGCGCAGCTCGTCGGCGAGGATCCGGTGCTGCTGCGGGACCGCACGCCGGAGGCCATCCGGATGCTCGTCGAACAGGGTTTCATCGAGCCGGTCGGATAGTCGTACGCCGGCCGCGCGGCCGCGCCTGCTGTTAACCCACCGTTCGCCACGCCGCCGTGTCCGTGTGCAAGCGTCCGGCAGACCAATCGGGCATACGGTCGGCGCACCAGCCGTGCATCGGGCACAGAGCCGTGCGCAGAGGAGTCGGAAGCGATGGAGAGCGGTCCCGCCCTGTTCACCGGAACGGTCTTCGCGGTGTTCGGAGCCGCGTTGCTGGTGTGGACAGGGGTGCGTGTACGGGCCGGTGCGCCGGTCGTCCGGGAGGCCAACCCGCCGCTGGCGCTGACGCTCTCACTGCTCTTCGGCGCGGCCTTCCTGCTGATCGGCGGAAGACTGCTCGCGTACGGGTGAGACCTCCGGAGTCTTCGTGTACGGCTGAGACCTCCGGCGCCCTCGTGTACGGGTGAGACCTCCGGCGCCCTCGTGTACGGGTGAGACCTCCGGAGCGTCTCGCGTACGGGTGAGACCTCCGGAGCGTCTCGCGTACGGGTGAGACCTCCGGAGCGTCTCGCGTACGGGCGGGCCCCGGAGCGACTCGCCCACGGATCAGACCGCCTGAACGTCTCGCGCACGGGCCCGCGGCCCGGGCGTCTTGCGTACGGGTGACGGCCCGGCCGCCTCGCGTACGGTGACCGCCGGAGCGCCTCCCCGCGTCGGCCGGCCCCCGTACGGCCGGCGGTCCGCGGCCGGAACGGGCGGCGGCCCGCGCCCCGGTACTCCGGGACACGGGCCGCGCCGTCGGCCGGGCCGGTCAGCCGCGCAGGATGCGGCCTTCCTTGTCGGTGCGGTCGTTGCTGGTGAGGAAGAGGATGCCGTCGATCAGCGCCCAGATGCCGCAGCCGCCGAGGGTGAAGAGCTGGCCGAGCGCCAT
>NZ_WHPN01000309.1 GCF_009735685.1 Streptomyces lycii
TGTACTGCCCAGGGACATTGGTCAACCTGGTGACGGGCGGTTTGCCGCCGGTTGCAGTGTGGGGGCGGTGGTGATTGTAGTGATGGAGCCAGGCCGGCAGGGCTTTGCGGCGGGCTGATTCGCTTGAGTAGAAGCGTCCGAGGGCCCAGCCGTCGGCCAGGGTGCGGTGGAAGCGCTCGACCTTGCCGTTCGTCTGTGGCCGGTAGGGCCGGGTCTTCTTCGGTGTGATGCCGAGTTCGGTGCAGGCCCGGTTCCAGTGCCGGGAGCGGTAGGCCGAGCCGTTGTCGGTCAGGACCCGCTCGATGGTCACGCCGCGGGCGGCGAACCAGGCCACCGCGCGGTGCAGGACATCGACTGCGGTGTCGGCTGTCTCGTCGTTGCGGATCTCGGCGTAGGCGACGCGGGAGTGGTCGTCGACGACGGTGTGGACGAATGCGGTTCCCAGCAGCGGGCCGCGGTACTTGTTGCGGGGCTTGTCTGGTGTTGCGGCACGGTTCCTGCGGCCCTGGACGCGTCCGACGTAGCGCCAGCCGCCGCCGTCGGGGACGTTGCCGAGCTTCTTGACGTCGATGTGGAGCATGGCGCCGGGATGCCCGTGTTCGTAGCGGCGCACCGGCTCGCCGGTGGCACGGTCGATGTGGGACAGCCGGTTGATCCGGCAGCGGGTCAGGACCGCGTGGACGGTCGAGGCGGGCATGCCCAGCCGTCCGGCAATCTGGACCGGTCCCAGTCGCTGCTTCCAGCGCAGGTGCACGATCTTGCGGACCTGCGGCTGAGTAGTTCGGGCCGGGCTGCGGTGAGGTCGTGAGGACCGGTCGGCCATCGCGGCCGGCCCGGATTCGGCGTAACGGTCGGCCCATCGCTTGGCGGTGGGCCAGGACACGTCGTAGCGCTCGGCCGCACGGGCGACCGGCCATCCCTCATCCACAATCAGACGCGCCAGGCGAAGACGGGCACGGGGCGTCAGAGCAGCGTTAGCGTGAGACACGAAGGCCTCCTGGTTGGCGGAGCGGTTCCTCGACAGCTCCACTCCACAACCGGGGGCCTTCGTCATCTCACAGATTCAGACCGTGTCGTCGCACAAACTCGACCAACCTGGCTGGGCAGTACAGCTAGCCCAGCGCCGACTTCACCGCGTCCGCGAGCCGTCCCGCGACGGAACCGGCCTGCTCGCTGTCCGCAGCCTCGACCATGACCCGCACCAGCGGCTCGGTGCCCGAGGGACGCAGCAGCACCCGCCCGGTGGCGCCCAGCTCGCGCTCGGCGTCGGCCACGGCGGCGGCCAGCTCGGCGGAGGACTCCACCCGGGACTTGTCGACGTCCCGCACGTTGACCAGGACCTGCGGCAACCGCTCCATCACGCCCGCCAGGTCCGCGAGGCTGCGGCCGGTGGCGGCGACCCGGGCCGCCAGCATCAGACCGGTGAGGGTGCCGTCGCCGGTGGTGGCGTGGTCGAGGATGATGACGTGGCCGGACTGCTCGCCGCCCAGGGCGTAACCCTGGTTCTTCATCTCCTCCAGGACGTACCGGTCGCCGACGGCGGTGCGGACCAGTTCGACGCCCTCGCGCTCCATGGCGAGCGTGAAGCCCAGGTTCGACATGACGGTGGCGACGACCGTGTTCTTCCGCAGGCCCTCCTGCTCGCGCAGGGCGAGGGCGAGCACCGCCAGGATCTGGTCGCCGTCGACCTCCTTGCCCTCCGCGTCCACGGCGAGGCAGCGGTCGGCGTCCCCGTCGTGCGCGATGCCGAGGTCCGCGCCGTGCTCGACCACGGCCTCTTTCAGCGGGCCGAGATGGGTGGAGCCGCAGCCGTCGTTGATGTTGAGGCCGTCGGGGTCGGCGCCGATGGTGATCACCTCGGCACCGGCCCGGGCGAACGCCTCCGGGGAGACCCGGGAGGCCGCGCCGTGCGCCTCGTCCAGGACGACCTTGAGACCGTCGAGCCGGTTCGGGAGGACACCGATGAGGTGCGCGACGTAGTTGTCGAAGCCCTCGTCGTACATGCGGACCCGGCCCACACCGGCTCCGGTCGGCCGGTCCCAGGGGGCGCCGGAGGCGTGGCCCGCGTAGACGGACTCGATCCGGTCCTCCAGTTCGTCCGCCAGCTTCTGGCCGCCGCGCGCGAAGAACTTGATGCCGTTGTCCGGCATCGGGTTGTGGCTGGCGGAGAGCATCACACCGAGGTCGGCGCCCAGCGCCCCGGTGAGATACGCCACCGCGGGGGTGGGCAGCACACCGACGCGCAGGACGTCCACGCCCGCGCTCGCGAGCCCCGCCACCACGGCGGACTCCAGGAACTCCCCGGACGCGCGCGGATCACGTCCCACCACAGCCGTCGGCCGATGGCCCTCGAACGCTCCCGCCTCGGCGAGCACATGCGCCGCCGCGACCGACAGTCCGAGCGCCAGCTCGGCCGTCAGATCCACGTTGGCGACACCGCGCACCCCGTCCGTGCCGAAGAGTCGTCCCACTGGTGTCCTCCGAATTTGCTCCGAGATTGAAAGCCTTTGGGCGTCTTGTGCCTGTTCTTCTGTATACGCCCCCGGCTGCCGATAGACGAACGCCCCGGCAGCACGGAGCGTGCCGCCGGGGCGATTCGTACTGACGCGCGAGGCGCTTAGCGCTTGCTGTACTGCGGCGCCTTACGGGCCTTCTTCAGACCCGCCTTCTTGCGCTCGACACCGCGGTCGTCACGGCTCAGGAAGCCGGCCTTCTTGAGCGGGCCGCGGTTGTTGTCCACGTCGGCCTCGTTCAGCGCGCGGGCGACACCCAGGCGCAGCGCGCCGGCCTGGCCGGAGACACCGCCGCCGCTGATGCGGGCGACGACGTCGTAACGGTCGTCGAGCTCGAGCACCTTGAAGGGCTCGTTGACTTCCTGCTGGTGCACCTTGTTGGGGAAGTAGTCCTCAAGGGTGCGACCGTTGATCTTCCACTTGCCGCTGCCGGGCACGATGCGGACACGGGCGATCGCGTTCTTGCGACGGCCCAGGCCGGCGGCGGGCTGCGGGTCCCCGAAGCGGGAGGCCAGCGACTCGCTGGTGTACTCCTCGACGGGGGTCTCCGGGGTCTCCGGGGTCTCGGAGGTCTCCACGACCTCGTCGACGACGGGGGTCTCTGCGGTGGTCTCGGCCACGATGCTCCTCAGCTTCTTTTCGTCTTAGGGGGTGGCCGGACTACTGCGCGACCTGGGTGATCTCGAACGGGACCGGCTGCTGAGCAGCGTGCGGGTGCTCGGAGCCCGCGTAGACCTTCAGCTTCGAGAGGACCTGGCGGCCCAGGGTGTTCTTGGGGATCATGCCCTTGACGGCCTTCTCGACGGCCTTCTCGGGGTTGTTGGTGAGCAGGTCCTCGTAGGAGACGGACCGCAGACCACCCGGGTAGCCCGAGTGGCGGTAGGCCATCTTCTGGGCCCGCTTGTTGCCGGAGAGGTGCACCTTGTCGGCGTTGATGATGATGACGAAGTCACCAGCGTCAACGTGCGGCGCGTACACCGGCTTGTGCTTACCCCGGAGGAGGGTGGCGGCCTGGGAGGCCAGGCGGCCGAGGACAACGTCGGTGGCGTCGATGACGTACCACTGACGCTGGACGTCGCCGGGCTTGGGGCTGTACGTACGCACGGTCGTTAGCCTTCGCTTCTTCAGTGAATGGGGTCGCCCCCGGCCCGGGGGCCGTGGGGACAGGTCCTGACAAGGCCACCCGGCGATCACGACAGCCCTGGCCGCACACGGGTGACGCATTCCCGTCTGCCTGCCGCTGGTCATCGGCCCGGTGGGCCTGCGTAAGGCCCCCTCACGTGAGATAGAGCAAGCCAATACGCATAACGAACCAGCAGAATACCGTTCCGCGTCCTGTCCGGTCAAAACGCCTCCGCGGCCTCCCCGAGCGCGGCGAGCCCGGCGGCCACGGCGGGATGGCCCGCGGTGCCGCGCCGCAGCCCGGCGACGATCCGCCGGACCGGCACCGGCTCCCCCGTGACCGGGACCCGGACCACCGCGTGCGCGGCCGGCAGCGGCACCATCCGGGGCACCAGGCAGACCCCGAGGCCCTCGGCGACCAGCGCCGACACCGCGAACCACTCCTTCGCCTCGTGCGCGACGCGCGGCGTGAACCCGGCCGCGGCGCACACGGCGGCCAGCAGGGTGAAGGTGTCGTTGTGGCGCCGCTTGACGATCCACGGCTCGGCCGCGGCCCCGGCGAGCGGCACCCCGCCGTCCGCGGCACCCGCCCGCGCCAGGCGGTGCCCCTCCGGTACGAGCAGGTCCTGCCGGTCGTCCAGCAGCGGACGCTGCTCGAACCGCGGATCGGTCACCGGCGGCACCCCGGCGCCCGGCAGGACGACCGCCACGTCCGTCTCCTCCGCGAGCAGCAGCCGGAAGCAGTCCCCGCTCTCCTCCTCCCGGATCTCCGTCCCGAGGCCCGGGTGCGCCCGGCGCAGCCGCGTCACGGCCGGGGCCACGAGGCCCGCGACCGCCGAGGACACGCCGCACAGGCGGAACGTGCCCGTGAGCCGCCCCGCGTCCGCGGCCAGCTCGGCCCGGGCCTCCTCCCACTGCGCGTGCAGCGTCTCGGCGTGCCGCAGCAGGATGTGCGCGGCCGGGGTGAGGCGGACCCGGCGGCCGTCGGGGCGGAGCAGTTCGACGCCGAGTTCGCGGGAAAGCTGGCGGAGCTGCTGGGAGACGGCGGACGACGTCAGATGCAGGGCGGCGGCGGTTTCCGTGACCGTGCCGTGCTCGGCGAGGGCGCGCAGCACGCGCAGGCGCCGCAGATCGATCACGAGACCGGCCCGCCCGGTCCGTGTCCGGCCTGTCGGGCAATCATGTAGCCCACCCTAAAGAATCACGGGCGGAATTTCTCGATGGACCTTCACGGTCCTCGCGGCTGACGCTGGAGCCATGACCGGACGCCCGACCGGGCCCGCCACGGAACGTGCCACCGGGCCCGCCACGGAACGTGCCACCGAACGCGCGACCGCATCGGTGACCGGACGCCTGGCCGGACGCCTGACCCGGCCGGTGACCGGGCTTCTGACCGGACGCCTGCCCCGGCCGGTGACCGGACGTCCGGCCGGGCGTCCGGCCGGCCCCGTGACCCGGCTGCCCCGTCCGGCTCCGTCCGTGCTCGTGTTGTGCAGCGTGCTCAGCGTGCAGTTCGGCCAGGCCGTGGGGAAGGGCATGTTCGGGACGGTCGGCCCGCTCGGGGTGGCCGCGCTGCGGCTCTCCCTGGCCGCAGCGCTGCTCCTGCTGGTCCACCGCCCCGCCCTGCCCCGCACCCGGCCGGACCTCGGCCTGGTGCTCGCCTTCGGCACCGCGATCGCCGGCATGAACCTCATCTATCCCGCCCTGCGCCATCTGCCGGTCGGGCCCGCGACGGCCCTTCAGCTCCTCGGGCCGCTCACCCTCGCGCTGCTCACCTCCCGGCGCGCCACCGACCTCGCCCTCGCCTGTCTGGCGGGGCTCGGCATCTGGCTGTTCCACAGCCCCGCCGGCACGCACGTCCCGGCCGCCGGCGTGCTGCTCGCGCTGGCCTCGGGCGCCTCCATGGCCGGCTATCTGCTGCTCAGCCGGCGGACCGGCGCGCGGAGCGGGGACGGCGCGCCACTGGCCCTCGCGCTCGGCTGGGCGGCGGTGCTGACCCTGCCGTTCGGGGCGGCGGAGAGCGGGACGGCGCTGTTCGCCCCGCGGGCGCTGCTCACCGGCGCGGTGGTCGCCGTGCTCTCGGCGGCGCTCCCCTACTCCCTCGAACTCGCCGCGCTGCGCCGCCTGCCGCCCCGGACCGTCGGTGTCCTGCAGAGCCTGGAACCGGCGAGCGCGGGCCTCGCGGGGACGGTCGTGCTCTCCGAACACCTCGCCGCCGCGCA
>NZ_WHPN01000310.1:0-6217 GCF_009735685.1 Streptomyces lycii
CGGAGAGGGACCCCAGTGATCGCATTCGTCAGCGGCTCCGTCGCCGCCCTCGCGCCGGATTCCGCCGTCGTCGAGGTGGGCGGCATCGGCATGGCCGTGCAGTGCACCCCCGACACCCTGTCCGCCCTGCGGATCGGGCAGCAGGCCAAGCTCGCGACCTCCCTCGTCGTCCGCGAGGACTCCCTCACCCTCTACGGCTTCGCGGACGACGACGAGCGGCAGGTCTTCGAACTGCTCCAGACGGCCAGCGGTGTCGGGCCCCGGCTGGCCCAGGCCATGCTCGCGGTGCACAGCCCCGACGCCCTGCGGCTGGCCGTCTCCACCGGCGACGAGAAGGCCCTCACCGCCGTGCCCGGCATCGGCAAGAAGGGAGCGCAGAAGCTGCTGCTGGAGCTGAAGGACCGGCTCGGCCGGCCCGTCGGGAGCGGGGCGGGCGCCGAGGCCGCCCGGGCGGGCGGATCCGCCTCCGCCGCCGCGTGGCGGGACCAGCTGCACGCCGCCCTCATCGGACTGGGGTACGCCCCCCGGGAGGCCGACGACGCCGTCGCGGCCGTCGCCCCGCAGGCGGAGGCCGCGCTCGCCGACGGCGCCGCACCGCCCGTGCCGCAGCTGCTGCGGGCCGCCCTGCAGTCCCTCAACCGCACCCGCTGACCGGGCGGCCGCCCCGGCAGGCCCGCCCGCACAGAAACCGCACCGCAGAGCTGAGAGACGACATGAACTGGGACGACACCGCATCCGAGGCCACGGACCGGCTGGTCGGCGCCGACGCCGCCGGCGAGGACCAGGCGATCGAGGCGGCGCTGCGCCCGAAGGACCTGGGCGAGTTCGTCGGCCAGGAGCGGGTCAGGGAGCAGCTCGACCTGGTCCTGCGGGCCGCCCGGCAGCGCGGCGGCACCGCCGACCACGTCCTGCTCTCCGGGGCGCCGGGACTCGGCAAGACGACCCTCTCGATGATCATCGCGGCCGAGATGGGCGCCCCGATCCGCATCACCTCCGGGCCCGCCATCCAGCACGCCGGTGATCTCGCCGCCATCCTCTCCTCGCTCGCCGAGGGCGAGGTGCTCTTCCTGGACGAGATCCACCGGATGTCCCGGCCCGCCGAGGAGATGCTCTACATGGCGATGGAGGACTTCCGCGTCGACGTCGTCGTCGGCAAGGGCCCCGGCGCCACCGCCATTCCGCTGGAACTCCCGCCGTTCACCCTCGTCGGGGCCACCACCCGGGCCGGGCTGCTGCCGCCGCCGCTCCGCGACCGCTTCGGCTTCACCGGCCACATGGAGTTCTACGAGCCCGCCGAACTGGAGCGGGTCCTGCACCGCTCGGCCCGGCTGCTCGACGTCGAGATCGGGCCCGAGGGCGCGGCCGAGATCGCCGGCCGCTCGCGCGGTACCCCGCGCATCGCCAACCGGCTGCTGCGCCGTGTCCGGGACTACGCGCAGGTCAAGGCCGACGGCGTGATCACCCGGGAGATCGCGGCGCACGCCCTCGGCATCTACGAGGTCGACGCCCGCGGCCTGGACCGGCTCGACCGCGCGGTGCTCCGCGCGCTGCTCAAGCTCTTCGGCGGCGGACCGGTCGGGCTGTCGACGCTCGCCGTCGCGGTGGGGGAGGAGCGCGAAACGGTCGAGGAGGTCGCCGAGCCGTTCCTGGTCCGCGAGGGCCTGCTCGCCCGTACCCCGCGTGGCCGCGTCGCCACCCCGGCGGCCTGGCAGCACCTGGGACTCGTACCGCCGCAGCAGGCCCCCGGCGGCGGGCAGCCGGGCCTCTTCGAAGCGTGACGGCGCGGGGACTCGCCCGCCCAGGAACCCCGGTGCCATGCTGAACGTTGTTCCTTAGGCGCGGACTCCCTTAGACTCCGCCGATGCCGTCCTTGTAGGGCGGCATGCCCACCCCCGTATACCAGGCCGCTCGATGGGCGGTCGTGCGAAGGAATTTCCGTCCCGTGAATATCGTGACTCTCCTCCCCTTCATCGTGCTCATCGGGGCCATGTTCCTGATGACCCGCTCGGCGAAGAAGAAGCAGCAGCAGGCCGCCCAGATGCGCGACCAGATGCAGCCCGGAACCGGCGTGCGGACGATCGGGGGCATGTACGCCACCGTCAAGGAGGTTCACGACGACACGGTCCTCCTCGAGGTCGCCCCGGGCGTCCACGCCGTCTACGCGAAGAACTCCGTCGGCGCCGTCCTCGCGGACGACGAGTACAACCGGATCGTGCACGGCACCGACTTCGACGGCGACGAGCTGAAGTCCGACAGCCCGGTCGTGCCGGACGACGCCTCCTCCCTGATCGCCGACGACGGCGCCGCGGGCGCGACCGAGGAGCCCCGCACCGACCTGACCAAGCCGGGCAGCGCCGAGGCCGCCAAGACCGAGGACGCCGAGACCGAGACCGAGACCGAGGCCGCCGGCTCCGACGCGGACGCCGCGGACGCCAAGGACACCGGCAACGTCACGAAGAACGACGGCGACACCGACGCGAAGTAGACCGTTCCGCGGGCCGTCCGAGGTCCCGCGGCGGGTGCCGCCCCCGCTCCCGGGTGGCCGGTGCCCACCGCCGGGGGCAGGGCGGCCCGTGCTCGGTCCGCTCCTGCGGGGTACCGTTCCCCACTACACTTCGTGGCCGCCCGCTCACAGTCGATGCGGTGCGGTTGGACAGGGAGAATCGAGAAGGTGGCAGCACCGAAGAAGGGCCGGCGGCCCTCGGGGTCCCAGGGCAGGCCGGGGCGCACCCTGGTCCTGTTCCTGATCGCCGTTGTCGCGCTGACCGGGGGGATGTTCCTCTCCGGCCACCACACACCGCGGTTGGGCATCGACCTCGCGGGTGGTACGAGCATCACGCTCACCGCGCGGAACCAGCCGGGCGCGGAAGACGCGATCAACCCGACCAACATGAACACCGCGGTCGGCATCATCGAGCGCCGGGTCAACGGCCTGGGCGTCTCCGAGGCCGAGGTCCAGACCCAGGGCGACCGCAACATCATCGTCAACATCCCCCGGGGCACCAACGAGAAGCAGGCGCGCGAGCAGGTCGGCACGACCGCCCAGCTGCGCTTCCGCCCGGTGCTCGGCGTCGCCGCGGGCACGCCCGCCCCGGACCCCTCCGCCAGCGCCCCGGGAGACTCCGGGAAGAACGGCGACAAGGCCGACCAGGACAAGAACAAGGACAACGAGCCTTCCTCCAACGCGGGCGAGGAGGACGAGCAGTCCGGGGACAAGGACAAGGCCGACAGCGCGGACCAGGAGGAATCCGGTTCCACCCCGTCGTCCGAGCCCACCACCCAGGGCCGGGCCCTGACCGATGGTCTCAAGGCCGACGAGTCGGATCCGCCGAAGGCCGCTCCGTCCGAGTCCGGTGAGGCCACCCAGCCCCCGGCCCCGCAGCCTTCGCAGCCGGCCGGCGTGCCCGCCGCGCTGCAGAAGAAGCTCGACGCCCTGGACTGCTCCAAGCCCGAGGAGCGCCGGAAGGCCAACGAGGGCGTGAAGCCCGAGGACGAGGTCGTCGCGTGCAGCGAGGACGGCTCCGTGAAGTACGCCCTCGGCCCGACGGACGTCGCCGGCACCGAGGTCGACGACGCCAAGGCGGTGTTCGACTCCCAGACCGGCAAGGGCTGGGTCGTCACCATGGACTTCAACGACAAGGGCGCCGAGCAGTTCGGGGACGCGACCGAGCGGATCGCCACCCAGCAGCCGAACCAGTTCGCGATCGTCCTCGACGGCGAGGTCGTCTCCGCGCCGTCGGTCGACCAGCGCATCGGCGGCGGAAACGCCGAGATCTCCGGCTCCTTCAACCAGCAGTCCGCCGAGGACCTGGCCAACGTCCTCTCCTACGGCGCGCTGCCGCTCAGCTTCACCGAGTCCAGCGTCACCACCGTCTCCGCGGCCCTCGGCGGCGACCAGCTGGAGGCCGGCCTGATCGCCGGAGCCATCGGTCTGGCGCTCGTCGTGATCTATCTGGTGGTCTACTACCGAGGGCTGTCGCTCATCGCGCTGTTCAGCCTTCTCGCCTCGGCGATCATGACGTACACGATCATGACGCTCCTCGGCCCGGGCATCGGCTTCGCGCTGAACCTGCCGGCCGTCTGCGGCGCCATCGTGGCCATCGGTATCACCGCCGACTCGTTCATCGTCTACTTCGAACGCATCCGGGACGAGATCCGCGAGGGCCGCTCCCTGCGCGGCGCCGCCGAGCGCGGCTGGCCGCGGGCCCGGCGCACCATCCTGGTGGCCGACTTCGTGTCCTTCCTCGCCGCCGCGGTGCTGTTCGTCGCGACCGTCGGCAAGGTGCAGGGCTTCGCCTTCACCCTGGGGCTCACCACGCTCCTCGACGTCGTCGTGGTCTTCTTCTTCACCAAGCCGCTGATGACGCTGCTGGCGCGGACGAAGTTCTTCAGCAGCGGCAACCGCTGGTCCGGTGTCGACCCGAAGAGCCTCGGAGCGAAGCCCCCGATCCGCGGCCGACGCCGCGCCCCTCTCACGACCGAACCGAAGGAGGCCTGAGATGTCGCGACTCGGCGATCTCGGCGCCCGGCTCCACCGCGGTGAGGTCGGTTACGACTTCATCGGCAAGCGCATGCTGTGGTACGGCGTCTCGGTGCTGATCACCATCACGGCCATCCTCGGCCTGGGCGTCCGCGGCCTCAACATGGGCATCGAGTTCTCCGGCGGCGCCGTCTTCACCACTCCGAAGACCGGGTTCTCCGCCTCCCAGGCGGAGGAGGCCGCGGAGAAGGCCTCCGGTCACCAGGCGCTCGTGCAGGAACTGGGCGGCGGCGGGCTGCGCATCCAGATCAGCGAGGTCGACACGGCCAAGTCGGACCAGATCCGGGCGGAGCTCGCCCAGGAGATGGACATTCCGGCGCAGGAGATCAACGCCGATCTGGTCGGCCCGAGCTGGGGCGAGCAGATCGCGAACAAGGCCTGGATGGGTCTGGGTGTCTTCATGGCGCTCGTGGTGGTGTATCTCGCCATCGCCTTCGAGTGGCGGATGGCCATCGCCGCCCTCGTCGCCCTGATCCACGACATCACGATCACCGTCGGCATCTACGCCCTCGTCGGCTTCGAGGTCAGCGTCGGCACGGTGATCGGTCTGCTGACCATTCTCGGTTATTCCCTCTACGACACCGTGGTGGTCTTCGACTCGCTCAAGGAGAGCAGCCGGGGCATCCTCAAGCAGAACCGCCGCACCTACGGCGAGATCGCCAACCGCAGCATCAACGGCACCCTGGTCCGTTCCATCAACACCACGGTCGTCGCGCTGCTCCCGGTCGCCGGTCTGCTGTTCATCGGCGGCGGTGTGCTGGGGGCCGGCATGCTCAACGACATCTCGCTGTCGCTGTTCGTCGGCCTGGCCGCCGGTGCGTACTCCTCGATCTTCATCGCCACCCCGCTCGTCGCCGACCTCAAGGAGCGGCAGCCGGAGATGAAGGCCCTCCGCAAGCGGGTGCTGGCCAAGCGCGCCTCCGCCGCCGCGAAGGGCGAGAACGACGCCGAGGCCGACCCCGGCGACCCGGCCGGTGACGAACCGGCCGAGGAGCCGGTGACCGGCGCGGGCGCCACGGCCTCCGTGGCCGGCCCGCGGGCCCAGGCCGCCCGCGGCCGAGGCCGCGGCCGTCCCTCGGGGAGGGGCCGGTGACCGCCTCGTCCGCCGCCCCCTCCGGGCTGTCCGGCCTGCTGGCCGACCGGATCCGGGACGTGCCCGACTATCCCAAGCCGGGCGTGGTGTTCAAGGACATCACCCCGCTGCTCGCCGACCCCGTGGCGTTCGGCGCGCTGACCGACGCGCTCGCCGAACTGTGCGCGCGGTACGGCGCGACGAAGGTCGTCGGACTGGAGGCGCGCGGCTTCATCCTGGCCGCCCCCGTCGCCGTCCGCGCCGGGCTGGGCTTCGTCCCCGTCCGCAAGGCGGGCAAGCTGCCCGGGGCCACCCTGGGCCAGGCGTACGAGCTGGAGTACGGCACCGCCGAGATCGAGATACACGCCGAGGACCTGACCCCGGAGGACCGGATCATGGTCATCGACGACGTGCTGGCCACCGGCGGGACGGCGGAGGCCTCCCTCGCCCTCATCCGGCGGGCCGGCGCCGAGGTCGCCGGACTGGCGGTCCTCATGGAGCTGGGCTTCCTGGAGGGCCGCAAGCGGCTGGAGCCCGCGCTGTCGGGCGCGCCGCTGGAGGCCCTCCTCACGGTCTGAGCCGGCCCTCCCACGGCGCGCGGGCGG
>NZ_WHPN01000310.1:6228-20519 GCF_009735685.1 Streptomyces lycii
CCGCCCGCCTCCGTTTCCGCCGCCGGGCGCTTTGGGCGGCGGCCGGGACGTGATCCGTCGCACACCCGGGCCGGGCACCGGGGCCGGTAGCCGGACCGTGCCCGGGGCCGGAGGTCGATACCATGGGGTTCCGGATGCTGATCGCGACGCCGGAATCCGACTCCCCGCCGCCCGGCGAGGAGGGGCCAACCTCTGAGGAGTGCTCTTGCCGGACGAGGCCAAGCCGCTCGCCCCCGGACTCCGCCCCGGGGAGTCCCCGGCTGCGCAGCCGGCCCGGCCCGCCGAGGCCGCGGCGGCACCCGACGCGCCCCCGCGCGACGACGCAGCGGCGGCAGGCACCTCCGGGAGGCCCACCACCCCGGCAGCCCCGGTGACCCGTCCCAAGCCGCCCGCCGGCGGCCGGCAGAACGGCACCGCCAAGCCGGTCGGTGCCGGCCCCGTCGGCCCGGCGCAGAGCCCGGCCCCCCGGACCGGCTCCTCCAACCGCGTCCGCGCCCGGCTGGCCCGGCTCGGCGTGCAGCGCTCCAGCCCGTACAACCCGGTGCTGGAACCGCTGCTGCGCATCGTGCGGAGCAACGACCCCAAGATCGAGGCGGCCACCCTCCGCCAGGTCGAGCAGGCCTACCAGGTCGCCGAGCGCTGGCACCGCGGCCAGAAGCGCAAGAGCGGCGACCCGTACATCACGCATCCGCTCGCGGTCACCACCATCCTCGCCGAGCTGGGCATGGACCCGGCGACGCTGATGGCCGGGCTGCTGCACGACACCGTCGAGGACACCGAGTACGGCCTGGACACGCTGCGCCGGGACTTCGGCGACCAGGTCGCCCTGCTGGTCGACGGGGTCACCAAGCTCGACAAGGTCAAGTTCGGCGAGGCCGCGCAGGCCGAGACCGTGCGCAAGATGGTCGTCGCCATGGCCAAGGACCCGCGGGTGCTGGTCATCAAGCTGGCCGACCGGCTGCACAACATGCGCACGATGCGCTATCTCAAGCGCGAGAAGCAGGAGAAGAAGGCCCGCGAGACGCTGGAGATCTACGCCCCGCTGGCGCACCGGCTGGGCATGAACACCATCAAGTGGGAGCTGGAGGACCTCGCCTTCGCGATCCTCTACCCCAAGATGTACGACGAGATCGTCCGCCTCGTCGCCGAGCGCGCCCCCAAGCGCGACGAGTATCTGGCGGTCGTCACTGACGAGGTCCAGGCCGACCTGCGCGCCGCCCGGATCAAGGCCACGGTCACCGGCCGCCCGAAGCACTACTACAGCGTCTACCAGAAGATGATCGTGCGGGGCCGCGACTTCGCCGAGATCTACGACCTGGTCGGCATCCGTGTCCTGGTCGACACCGTCCGTGACTGCTACGCGGCGCTGGGCACCGTCCACGCCCGCTGGAACCCGGTTCCGGGGCGGTTCAAGGACTACATCGCGATGCCCAAGTTCAACATGTACCAGTCGCTGCACACGACGGTCATCGGGCCCAGCGGCAAGCCGGTCGAGCTGCAGATCCGCACCTTCGACATGCACCGCCGCGCCGAGTACGGCATCGCCGCGCACTGGAAGTACAAGCAGGAGGCCGTCGCCGGGGCCTCCAAGGTGCGCACCGACGTGCCCAGGCGGACCGGCAAGGACGCCGACAAGGACGCGGTCAACGACATGGCCTGGCTGCGGCAGCTGCTGGACTGGCAGAAGGAGACCGAGGACCCCAGCGAGTTCCTGGAGTCGCTGCGCTTCGACCTTTCGCGCAACGAGGTCTTCGTCTTCACGCCCAAGGGCGACGTCATAGCGCTTCCGGCGGGCGCCACCCCCGTCGACTTCGCCTACGCCGTGCACACCGAGGTCGGCCACCGCACCATCGGGGCCCGGGTCAACGGCCGTCTGGTACCGCTGGAGTCCACCCTCGACAACGGCGACCTGGTGGAGGTCTTCACCTCCAAGGCGCCCGGTGCCGGGCCGTCCCGCGACTGGCTGGGCTTCGTGAAGTCCCCGCGGGCCCGCAACAAGATCCGGGCCTGGTTCTCCAAGGAGCGCCGGGACGAGGCGATCGAGCAGGGCAAGGACTCCATCGCCCGCGCGATGCGCAAGCAGAACCTGCCGATCCAGCGGATCCTCACCGGCGACTCGCTGGTCACCCTCGCGCACGAGCTGCGCTATCCCGACATCTCCTCGCTCTACGCGGCGATCGGCGAGGGCCACGTCACCGCGCAGAACATCGTGCAGAAGCTCGTCCACGCCCTCGGCGGCGAGGACGAGACCAACGAGGACCTGGCCGAGTCCACCCCGATGCGCAGCCGCGCCAAGCGGCGCGCCAAGAACGACCCGGGTGTGGTCGTCAAGGGCGTCGACGACGTCTGGGTGAAGCTCGCCCGGTGCTGCACACCGGTCCCCGGCGACCCGATCATCGGTTTCGTCACGCGCGGCAGCGGCGTCTCCGTACACCGCGCGGACTGCGTGAACGTCGACTCGCTGTCCCAGCAGCCGGAGCGGATCCTCGAGGTCGAGTGGGCGCCCACACAGTCGTCCGTCTTCCTGGTCGCGATCCAGGTCGAGGCCCTGGACCGGTCGAGGCTGCTGTCCGACGTCACCCGGGTCCTCTCCGACCAGCACGTGAACATCCTCTCGGCCGCGGTCCAGACCTCCCGCGACCGGGTCGCCACTTCCCGCTTCACCTTCGAGATGGGCGACCCCAAGCACCTCGGCCACGTCCTGAAGGCGGTCCGCGGCGTGGAGGGCGTCTACGACGTCTACCGCGTCACCTCGACGAAACGGCCCTGAATCCGGTGACGGGGGGAGAGATGCCGGAGCTGATCGGCGACCGGTACCGGCTGTCGAGGACCATCGGGGCCGGCGGCATGGGGACGGTCTACGAGGCGGAGGACCTCGCGCTGAGCCGCCGGGTGGCGGTCAAGATGCTGTCCTCGGCGACGCTGACGTCCGACATGGACCCGCTGCGGCGCTTCCGGCTGGAGGGCCGGGCGCTGGCCAGGATCAACCACCCCCATGTCGTCACGGTGTACGACCTGGGGGCCCACGAGGGCACCCCGTATCTGGTCATGGAACTGCTCGACGGGGACGAGCTGCACGGCCTCGTGACGGCGCATGGCAGGCTGGCCCCCGAACTGGTGCGGGCCGTCGCGCACGGCATGGCGGCGGGGCTCGCGGCCGCGCACGCCGCCGGTGTGCTGCACCGCGACATCAAGCCGACGAACGTCCGGGTCGCGGCCTCGGGGCGCGTGGTGCTGCAGGACTTCGGGCTCGCGAGGCTCGCCGAGGAGTCCGCGATCACGCGCGTCGGGGCCCTGGTCGGCACGCCGCAGTTCATGGCGCCGGAAGTGATCCGCGGCGACCGGCCGGGCCCCGGAGCCGATCTCTACAGCGTCGGCCTGTGCATGTACTGGATGCTCACGGGTGAGCCGCCCCTCGGGCACGCCGACGACATCGGGCCGCTCGTGGAGCGGGCCGTCTCGACCGGGGTGCCCAGACTGCGCGAGACCCGTCCCGAGGTGCCCGCCCCGCTGGCCGAAATCGTCGACCGGCTGGCGTCGCGGAACCCGGAGGACCGGCCCCACAGCGCCGCCGCCGTCCAGGAGTTACTGGGAGAGCCGCCGGACACGGGCCTGCTCGCCGAGTTCATGGGGCGGCACATACGGAAGGAGGCGGTCGAGCGGGCCGGGGGCCGGCCCGGGGCGGCCCGCCCGCAGCCCTCACGGGCTCCGCTCGACTCGTCGTTCCCCGAGTATCTGGACAGCGACGCCGGGCCGCCGGTCCCCGGCATGGCCCCGTTGTCGCTGAGCGACGCGACCCGGCAGATCGTGATGAGCAGCCTGACCCCGCAGAACGCCACCTCTCGGCTGCGGGAGGCCGTTACCCTCGTGCAGCGCGGTGAGTTCCAGGAGGCCATGCGGATGCTCACGGCCGTCACGCAGATCTGCGCCTCGTCCCTCGGGGACGGCCATCCGACGACGCTCGCCGGCCGGTACTGGCAGGGCGTCTGCCTGGCCCGGCTCGGCGCGAAGCCGGAGGCGCTGGCCTTGTTCTCCACGGTGCGTGCGCACACCGGGACCGGGAGGGACGGCAAGGATGGCTGAACAGGTGGTGACCGTGTCGCTGGCAGCCGCCGGCGGTGACGCGGACGACGAACTCCGTTCCCTGCTGCGCTGGCTGCGCCACGACGAGACGCTGCACGACGCCGTGCGGGGACAGGTCGCGGCGGACGGGGCGCCGCGGCCCGGCGCGATGGGCGGCGGGCTGGAGATCCTTCAGCTCGTCATCGGCTCGGGCCTGTCCGGCGCGGCGCTGGCCGTCTCCGTGCTGCAGTGGCGGGACGCCCGGCGCACCCGGCCGGTGCTCACCCTGCGCCGCGGCCCGGTGACGGTGGAGATCCCGGCGGACGGCGCGGCCGACACCGAGGCGGTCCGGCGGATCGTCCGCATGCTGGAGGAGGGAGCCGCGGCCGATGACACGGTTGCCTGACCCGGCGGCCTCCCGCGCCGTCCTCATCGGCACGGCCGCCTACCAGCATCTGGAGCAGCTGCCCGCCGTCGCGGCGAACGTGCGGGACCTCGCCGGTTCGCTCCGGGACAGCCTGCTGTGGGGGCTCCCCGAGGAGAACTGCACCGTCGTGCCCGATCCTCCCGACCCGTCGGCGATGCTCGACCCCGTACACCGGGCCGGGCAGGAGGCCACGGACACCCTGCTGGTGTACTTCTCCGGACACGGGCTGCGCGACGCCGAGACGGCCGACCTCTATCTGGCGCTCAGCGGTTCCCGGGCGAACACCGGCTACACGGCGGTGGCGTACGAGCATCTGCGCGTGGCGCTGCGCGGCTCCCGCGCGCGCCGCCGGGTGCTGGTCCTGGACTGCTGCTTCAGCGGCCGTGCCGCCCGTACGCTCAGCGGTGACGACGGACTCGCCGCCCGGACGGCGGTGGACGGCGCCTATGTCCTGACGGCCTCGCCGCGGGACCGGGTGGCGCTGGCACCGGACGGGGAGACCCACACGGCGTTCACCGGGGAGCTGCTGGACATCCTCCGGAACGGAGTCGAGGACGGCCCGAAGCTGATCGATCTGGACACCCTGTACCGGGTGCTGGACCAGCGGCTCCGCGCCAAGCGCCGGCCGCTGCCGCAGCGCTCCCAGGAGAACAACATCGGCCGGCTGCCGATCGTGCGCAACCGGTTCCACGCCGGCGGCGGCTCACCCGCCGGCCCGGTGCTGGACTCCGACGTGCGTACGGCGATGGTCGTCTCGGGCCTCGGCCTGGCCCGGATGCTGCGGGCGGCGGGCCGGCAGCGCGACGCGCTTCCGGTGCTCCGGCTGGCACTGCGGGAACGGCCGCCGGGGGAGGACGGCACGTTCGCCGTGCAGCTGGAGCTGTCCGAACTGCTGGCCGACACCGGCCAGCACAAGGAGGCCATCGAGGTGCTGGAGCAGGCGTTCCACCAGAACCACCGGACGTTCGGGCCGGAGGCGGTGCTCGTCTGCCGCCGGCTCGCCGAACTGCTCCAGGAGGCGGGGAACCACATCCAGGCCTGCGAGGTGCTGAAGCACGCGCTCGACCTCACCGAGAACGGCGGAGCGGCCCCGGCACCCGCGGTGCCGGGGCCGCTCACTCCGGAGGCTCAGCCGCCGAACTCGTGGAGGCCCTTCAACGCCTGGTCCAGCAGCGCCTGACGGCCCTCGAGTTCGCGGGCCAGCTTGTCGGCCTTCGCGTTGTTGCCGGCCGCGCGCGCCGCGTCCACCTGGCCGCGGAGCTTGTCGACCGCCGCCTGGAGCTGGCCGGTCAGCCCCTCGGCGCGGGCCCGCGCCTCGGGGTTCGTGCGCCGCCACTCGGCTTCCTCGGACTCCTGGAGGGCACGCTCCACGGCCTGCATCCGGCCCTCGATCGCGGGCCGGGCGTCCCGCGGCACATGGCCGATGGCCTCCCACCGCTCGTTGACCGAACGGAACGCCGCCCGGGCCGCCTTGAGGTCCGTGACCGGCAGGAGCTTCTCCGCCTCGGCGACCAGCTCCTCCTTGCGGGTCAGATTCTCCCGCTGCTCCGCGTCGCGCTCGGCGAACACCGCGCTGCGGGCCTGGAAGAACACGTCCTGCGCGCCGCGGAAACGGTTCCACAGGTCTTCCTCGGCGTCCCGCTGGGCGCGTCCCGCCGCCTTCCACTCCGCCATCAGCTCGCGGTAGCGCGCGGCCGTCGGGCCCCAGTCGGTCGACCCGGAGAGCGCCTGCGCCTCGGTGACCAGCCGCTCCTTGATCTTCCGGGCCTCTTCGCGCTGGGCGTCGAGCGCCGCGAAGTGCGCCTTGCGCCGCTTGGAGAACGCGGAGCGGGCGTGGGAGAAGCGGTGCCACAGCTCGTCGTCCGTCTTGCGGTCGAGACGCGGCAGCCCCTTCCAGGTGTCGACCAGTGCGCGCAGCCGCTCGCCGGCGACCCGCCACTGCTCGCTGCCCGCCAGCTCCTCGGCCTCGGCGACCAGCTCCTCCTTGGCCCGGCGGGCCTCCTCGGACTGCTTGGCCTTGGCGGCCTTGCGCTCCTCACGGCGCTGCTCGACGACCGTGACCAGCTTGTCCAGCCGGGTGCGCAGCGCGTCCAGGTCGCCCACCGCGTGGTGCTGGTCGACCTGCTCCCGGATATGGCCGATGGCCGTCATGGCGTCCTTCGACGACAGGTCCGTCGTCCTGACCCGCCGCTCGAGGAGGCCGGTCTCGACGACCAGACCGTCGTACTTGCGCTCGAAGTAGGCAAGGGCCTCCTCGGGGGAGCCGGCCTGCCACGATCCGACGACCTTCTCACCGTCGGCCGTACGCACGTACACGGTCCCCGCCTCGTCGACGCGTCCCCATGGGTCGCTGCTCACAGCGCCTCCTCCACATGACGCCGGCGCGAGCGCGGGGCTCGCGGGCATCGTCCACAGTTTCTCTCTCCTCGCCCCCTCTGGGGAGGAGAGGCCCAGGCCGGGCTGCCGGAGCCCTGACCGGTACACACGCCAAACATAGGCGAACCGCGGGCCGGCTGTCCGCATCACGGCGGGACCGATGTTCCCGCCCGGGCGGGCCGGGCCCGCGCGTTCGCCTGCTCAGGACTTGCGCACCGTCGCCTTGTTGATGACCACCGTCGCGTTGGGCGCGGTGTTCTGCATGGCGTCCGGCGGCGCGGCACCGGCCTTCGCGATCTTCTCCAGCACCTTCATGCCGTCCTTGCCGATGGTCCCGAACGGTGTGTAGTCCGGCGGCAGCTGACTGTCCTGGTAGACCAGGAAGAACTGGCTGCCGCCGGTGTCGCGGCCCTTCTTCTCCTGGGCGTTGTACTTGTTGGCCATCGCGACGGTGCCCGCCGGGTAGACGTTGCCCTTGAGCCTGGGGTCCTTGAGGTTCTCGTCCGGGATGGTGTAGCCGGGGCCGCCGGTGCCGTCGCCCTTCGGGTCGCCGCACTGGAGGACGTAGATGCCCTGCGGGACCAGGCGGTGGCACTTGGTGTGGTCGAAGTAGCCCTCATCCGCGAGGAAGTTGAACGAGTTCACCGTGTGCGGGGTCTTCGAGGCGTCCATCTTGATGTCGATGTCGCCGCAGGTGGTCTCCAGGTTCAGCACATAGGCCGCCGACTTGTCGATCGTCATCGCCGGCTCCTTCTTCCACTGCTCGGTGCCGGGCTTGCCCTTCGCCGGTTTGTCGCAGGGGTCGGGCGCCTTGCTCGGCTCCGACGGGCTGGGCGAGGCAGCCGCGTCCTGCTTCTTCTCGCCCATGCCGCCGAATCCCTCCGTGGCCCAGGCCGCGGTGCCGATCGCGACGACGACCGCCACCCCGGCCGCGATCGCCGCATTGCGGCGCCGGGTCTTGCCACGCGCCTCGGCGCGCCGCTCCTGCTGCCGTTGGAACTTCTCGCGGGCGAGCTGCCGCCGCCGCTGGTCCTTCGTGGCCACGGGTCCGTCTCCTTGTGCCGTCTCGAATGCCAGTCCGTGTGGGGCTTCGCCGTACGGTATACGGGTTCGCTGTGATCCTGCCGCCGCCGGTAGTCTCTTCGGTGATCGGACATCCCGTGCCGGACGACTGTTGAGGACGATTGTGCTAATTGCCGGGTTCCCCGCCGGGGCCTGGGGGACCAACTGCTATCTGGTCGCCCCTGCCGCAGGCGAGGAGTGCGTGATCATCGACCCGGGCCACCAGGCGGCCCAAGGCGTCGAGGAGGCACTCGCCAAGCATCGGCTCAAGCCCGTCGCCGTCGTCCTCACCCACGGCCACATCGACCACGTCGCCTCGGTCGTCCCGGTCTGCGGCGCGCACGGCGTCCCGGCCTGGATCCACCCCGAGGACCGCTACATGATGAGCGACCCGGAGAAGGCGCTCGGCCGGTCCATCGGGCAGCCGCTGATGGGCGAGCTGGCCGTGGGGGAGCCCGACGACGTCGAGGAGCTGACCGACGGGGCGAAGCTGAAGCTGGCCGGTCTGGAGTTCTCCGTCGCGCACGCGCCCGGCCATACCAAGGGGTCGGTGACCTTCGGGATGCCCGAGGCCGCGGACGTTCCGCCGGTCTTCTTCTCGGGCGACCTGCTGTTCGCCGGCTCCGTCGGACGCACCGACCTGCCCGGCGGCGACCACGCCGAGCTGCTCGAGTCGCTGGGCCGGGTGTGCCTGCCGCTCGACGACTCGACCGTGGTGCTGTCCGGCCACGGCCCCCAGACCACCATCGGCCGCGAGCGCGCCACCAACCCCTTCCTGCGGGACGTGGCCGCCGGCCTCGGAGCGGACGGACACGCCGCTCCACGACGAGGAATGTGAAGACTCTCCGTTGAGCACCTTCAAGGCCCCCAAGGGCACGTACGACCTGATCCCGCCGGACTCCGCCGCCTATCTCGCGGTCCGGGAGGCGATCGCCGCGCCGCTGCGGCGCGCGGGCTACGGCTATGCCGAGACCCCCGGCTTCGAGAACGTCGAGCTGTTCTCGCGCGGCGTCGGCGAGTCGACGGACATCGTCACCAAGGAGATGTACACCCTCACCACCAAGGGCGGCGACGAGCTGGCGCTCCGCCCGGAGGGCACCGCCTCCGTGCTGCGCGCCGCGCTGGAGGCCAACCTGCACAAGGCCGGAAACCTGCCGGTCAAGCTCTGGTACTCCGGCTCGTACTACCGCTACGAGCGCCCGCAGGCCGGTCGCTACCGGCACTTCTCGCAGGTCGGCGCCGAGGCCATCGGCGCCGAGGACCCGGCCCTGGACGCCGAGCTGGTCATCCTGGCCGTCGACGCGTACCGCTCGCTGGGCCTGCGGAACTTCCGGCTGCTGCTCAACTCCCTGGGCGACAAGGAGTGCCGGCCGGTGTACCGCGCCGCGCTCCAGGACTTCCTGCGCGGCCTCGACCTCGACGAGGACACCCGGCGCCGCATCGACATCAACCCGCTGCGCGTGCTGGACGACAAGCGGGAGTCGGTGCAGAAGCAGCTCGCCGGCGCCCCGATGATGCGCGACCACCTGTGCGAGGCGTGCAGGACCTACCACGAGCAGGTCCGGGAGCTGCTGACGGCCGCCGGCGTCTCCTTCGAGGACGACCCCAAGCTGGTCCGCGGCCTGGACTACTACACGCGCACCACCTTCGAGTTCGTCCACGACGGGCTCGGCTCGCAGTCCGCGGTGGGCGGCGGCGGGCGTTACGACGGCCTCTCCGAGATGATCGGCGGCCCGTCCCTGCCGTCGGTGGGCTGGGCGCTGGGCGTCGACCGCACGGTGCTCGCGCTGCGCGCCGAGGGCGTCGAGCTGGACCTGCCCGCCGTCACCCAGGTGTACGCGGTGCCGCTGGGCGAGGAGGCCCGCCGGACGCTGTTCGGCCTGGTCACCGAGTTGCGCCGGGCCGGTGTCGCCACGGACTTCGCGTACGGCGGCAAGGGCCTGAAGAACGCCATGAAGTCCGCGAACCGCTCCGGTGCCCGTCTCGCGCTGGTGGCGGGCGAGCGGGACCTCGCCGAGGGCGTCGTCCAGCTCAAGGACCTGGACAGCGGTGAGCAGCGGGCCGTCCCGGCCGCGGAGGCCGTCACCGCGGTGCGGTCGGCGCTCGGCTGACCTTCCGCCGACCTTCCGCGCGAGCAGAGCAGGCCCCGAGGGGCCCGGGCCGCGGTCCGGGCCCCTCGGCGCGTCCTTACGCCCGCCGAACGCCGGGCACGGAAGACTGTCCGGCCGGACCCGGGTCCTTTCGGCCGTGCCGGGACCGGCGGGTCCCTCGTACGGTGGACGGACCCCTGCGGGACCGGCGACTGCGGCAGAATGTGCGTGGCCCGGCCGGGCGAGGAATCTCGGGAGCTACGGAAACGGCGATATGACGATGACAGCGCTTGACGACGTGTCGACGGACGGCGACGGCGGGCAGGCGGGGCGCCCGGACGCGGTGGGCAGCGGGCGCGGCTTCGCGCTGCTGCTGGTGATCACCGGGTTCGCGGGGCTCCTCGCCGCCTGGGTGATCACGCTCGACAAGTTCAAGCTCCTGGAGGCGAAGGTCGAGGGCGACACGTTCACGCCCGCGTGCAGCCTCAACCCGGTCGTCTCCTGCGGCAGCGTCATGGAGAGCGACCAGGCCGCGGCCTTCGGCTTCCCCAACCCGATGCTGGGCATCGCCACGTACAGCGTCGTCATCGCGATCGGCATGGCCCTGCTCGCCGGTGCCCGCTTCCGGCGCTGGTACTGGCTCGGGCTGAACGCCGGCACCCTCTTCGGCGTCGGCTTCTGCACCTGGCTGATGTACCAGTCGCTGTACAACATCAACGCCCTGTGCCTGTGGTGCAGCCTGGCCTGGGTCGCCACCATCGTGATGTTCTGCTACGTCACCGTGCACAACCTCAGGCACCGCTTCCTCCCCGCGCCGCAGGGCCTGCGGCGCGCCCTGCTGGAGTTCCACTGGGTGCCGCCGGTGCTGTGGACCGGCGTGATCGGGATGCTGGTCCTGACCCGCTGGTGGGACTTCTGGACGGGCTGAGCCCGCCCCGCGCCGCACGAGAGCCCGGATGCCACCGCGGGGACAGTGCCCCCGCCCGTCCGGGCGGGGGCACTGTCCCCGCGGTGGCATAGGGTTTTCGTCGTGGAGCCCGACCTGTTCACCGCCGCCGCCGAGGACCGCCAGCAGAAGGACCCGGCAGGCAGCCCCCTGGCCGTACGCATGCGCCCGCGCACCCTGGACGAGGTCGTGGGGCAGCAGCATCTGCTCCGCCCCGGTTCACCGCTGCGGCGGCTCGTGGGGGAGGGGGAGGGCGGCCCGGCCGGTCCGGCGTCCGTGCTGCTCTGGGGGCCGCCGGGCACCGGCAAGACGACGCTCGCCTATGTCGTCAGCCAGGCCACCAACAAGCGGTTCGTGGAGCTGTCCGCGATCACGGCCGGGGTGAAGGAGGTGCGGGCCGTCATCGACGGCGCCCGCCGCGCCTCCGGCGGGTACGGCAAGGAGACCGTGCTCTTCCTCGACGAGATCCACCGCTTCTCCAAGGCGCAGCAGGACTCACTGCTGCCGGCCGTGGAGAACCGCTGGGTGACGCTGATCGCGGCCACCACCGAGAACCCGTATTTCTCGGTCATCTCCCCGCTGCTGTCCCGCTCCCTGCTGCTGACGCTGGAGCCGCTGACCGACGACGATCTGCGCGGGCTGCTGCGCCGCGCCGTGGCGGACGAGCGCGGCCTCGGCGGCGCGGTACTGCTGCCGGAGGACGCAGAGAAGCATCTGCTGCGCATCGCGGGCGGTGACGCGCGGCGCGCGCTGACGGCCCTGGAGGCGGGTGCCGGCTCCGCCCTCGCGCAGGGCGGCAGCGAGGTCAGCCTGCAGGTGCTGGAGGAGGCGGTCGACCGGGCGGCCGTGAAGTACGACCGCGACGGCGACCAGCACTACGACGTCGCGAGCGCGCTGATCAAGTCCATCCGCGGCTCGGACGTGGACGCCGCGCTGCACTATCTGGCGCGGATGATCGAGGCCGGCGAGGACCCGCGGTTCATCGCCCGGCGGCTGATGATCTCGGCGAGCGAGGACATCGGCCTGGCCGATCCGACGGCCCTGCCGACAGCGGTGGCGGCCGCCCAGGCCGTCGCCCTGATCGGCTTCCCCGAGGCCGCGCTGACCCTCAGCCATGCCACGATCGCCCTCGCCCTGGCCCCGAAGTCCAACGCGGCGACGACGGCGATCTCCGCGGCCCGCGAGGACGTACGCAACGGCCTGGCCGGGCCGGTCCCGCCGCATCTGCGCGACGGCCACTACAAGGGGGCCGCCAAGCTCGGCCACGCCCAGGGCTATGTCTATCCGCACGACGTCCCGGGCGGCATCGCCGCGCAGCAGTACGCGCCGGACTCCATCCACGGCAAGCGGTACTACGAGCCCACGCGGTACGGCACGGAGGCGCGGTACGCGGACGTCGTCGAACGGGTCCGCGCCCGTCTCCGGGGTGAGGCACCGCCCCCGGCGCCGGACGCCTGACCGGCCGGCGGCCGGACGCGGCAGGCGTGATCCGCGGCCCGGCCCGGTCGGCGGGCTCCCCGCGTGACCGGGCCCGGCCGGCCCGCGGCCGTCCGCGGGAGCGGCGTTCGGCCGGGCATGACGGCGGGACACGCGGAGGCCTCCGTGCGGTGCGGCCCCGGAAGCTGAACCGCCCGGGAGGTCTTCGCTCGCCGGTCGTCTCCGGCGACGGCCGGCGAGGCCCGTGAATGACGCAGCGGGCGGCGCGCGGGGCCGGTCATTCCTCCAGTGCGGCTTCGAACAGCGTGTGCATCGCCCGGCGCAGCTCCGTGAAATCCGTCACGGCCTCGGGGAAGTCGAATCGGGCGTCGAAGCAGCCGCCGCCCGCCTCGGTGAAGCGCACCCGCAGCCCGAACCGGTCCAGCGCCACCGGCACCGCCGTCCCGCCCGCCGCGCAGCCCGGCTCCCCGCCGGGGACGGCCCGCTCGCCCAGCAGCCCGCAGAGCGCGCGCACCTGATCCCCGTGCGTGGCGGCCAAGTGCTGGAGAAGTTCCGCCTCGTGGCGGGCCAGCGGGTCGGCGGGCGCCGCCGCGAAGTCCTCCGGCTCGACCGTCCCGGGCCCCCACAGGTCGTCCACACAGGCCTCGCCGACCTCCAGCCGCAGCACCGTCCAGCCGCCCGGGCCGCCGTCCTCCCCGACGCGCAGCAGCTCCTCGACGGGCTGCCGCTCCGCCAGCAGCGCGACGCCCTCGGCGCGGTTTCCGTTCCGCAGCGGCGTGAGCCAGCCGCCGACCCACGCCCGGCCCCGGATACGATGGGGTACGGCGACGGGCGCGACATCCGTGATCTCGATCATGGCGGTCAGGTCGTCGTCCTGTGCGTGGGCCGCTGCGCGAGCGGCGGAGGAGTCCCCAGGCATCAGCAGAAGCACGTCTCCGTCCCCCGTGACGGTGCGTGCCGCGGGTGCGGAAGTGCCCGCTCCGCCCGGTTCCGTGCCCGGAATGCTCAGCACGGCAGAGGCGTTCGACTCCACGAGGGTACGTACGCGTTCGGCAGCCGTCGGTTGCCGGGCGTCTTCCGAGGGGCGCGGCTGACCCGGCCCGGTGCTGTTCATCGCCGATTCCGCGGTGTGACCAGTGCTGGAGAGGGGGCTCCCAGGTCGAAACATGCGTTCTCCTCCGCTAAGGTAAGCCTCACCTAACTTACATGGAGGATCGTTCCACGTGAACCAGTCGCGTCCCAAGGTCAAGAAGTCGCGCGCTCTGGGCATCGCCCTGACGCCGAAGGCCGTCAAGTATTTCGAGACCCGTCCCTACCCGCCGGGTGAGCACGGCCGTGGCCGCAAGCAGAACAGCGACTACAAGGTCCGGCTGCTGGAGAAGCAGCGTCTGCGCGCGCAGTACGACATCAGCGAGCGCCAGATGGCGCGTGCCTACGACCGCGCTCGGAAGGTCGAAGGCAAGACGGGCGAGGCCCTGATCATCGAGCTTGAGCGCCGTCTGGACGCGCTCGTCCTGCGTTCGGGCATCGCCCGGACGATCTACCAGGCCCGGCAGATGGTCGTCCACGGCCACATCGAGGTCAACGGCCGCAAGGTCGACAAGCCGTCCTTCCGGGTCAGCCCGGACGACGTCGTCATGGTCCGCGAGCGCAGCCGCGAGAAGCACCCCTTCCAGGTCGCCCGCGAGGGTGGCTACGACACGGAGGGCGAGACCCCGCGCTACCTCGAGGTCAACCTGAAGGCCCTGGCCTTCCGCCTCGACCGCGACCCGAACCGCAAGGAAGTCCCGGTCATCTGCGACGAGCAGCTCGTCGTCGAGTACTACGCCCGCTGACCGGACCCGGTCCGCGCCGGACACCGGCGCCAGGCGTCAGCCCGCCGCCTCCCCGC
>NZ_WHPN01000311.1 GCF_009735685.1 Streptomyces lycii
AACCGCTCTCGAACGCGGCGATGACCGCCTGCGTCCGGTCGCGGACCTCCAGCTTGGCCAGCACGCCCGCGACATGGCTCTTGGTCGTCGCGGGCCCGACCCGCAGCCGCCCGGAGATCTCGGCGTTCGACAGCCCGGCCGCCATCAGCCGCAGCACCTCCGCCTCCCGCTCCGTCAGCCGCTCCGTCCACGGGGCGGCGGGCACGGGCCGCGCGCGGGCCGCCGCGTGCTCGGCGGCCAGGGCCCGCACCGCGGCCGGGAACAGCAGGGAGTCCCCGCGGGCCACCAGCCGTACCGCGCCGACCAGTTCGTCCGCGGTCACCCGCTTCAGCAGGAAGCCGCTCGCCCCGGCGCGCAGCGCGTCGTAGACGTAACTGTCGTTCTCGAAGGTGGTCACCACGACGATCCGGGGCGGGTCGGGCATCACCCGCAACAGGGTCTCCGTGGCGCGGATGCCGTCGACCTCCGGCATCCGCACATCCATGAGCACCACGTCGGGACGCAGTTCGCGGACCAGCGCGACGGCCTCCGCGCCGGTCACCGCCTCGCCGGCCACGGTGAGATCCGGCTCGGACTCCAGGATCGCGCGCAGCGCGGTGCGCACCATGCGCTCGTCGTCCGCGAGCACGATCCGCAGCGGCGCGTTCACCGCCCGCCCCCGTGCGCCCGGACACCGGCGCGCCGCAGCGGCAGCCGTACGGACAGCCGCCACACGCCGTCCCGCGCGCCCGCCTCGGAGCGGCCGTGCAGCAGGGCGGCGCGCTCGGTGATCCCGCGCAGCCCGCGGCCGCCGCCCGCCCGGCCCGTCCCGCCGGAGGGAAGGGGGTTCTCCATGCAGATCTCCAACTCGTCCTCGTCCACCGCGATCCGCAGCAGCACCGGCACCTGGCCCGCGTGCCGCAGCGCGTTGCTCAGCCCTTCCTGCACGATCCGGTACGCCTCCCGGGACACCACCTCCGGGATCCCGCCGGGATCACCGGACGGCTCGTACCGGAGGGGTACACCGGCGGCGCGGGTGCGGGCCAGCAGCCCGTCCAGCTCCCGCAGCGTACGGCCCGGACCGCGCACGGCTCCCGCACCGTCCCGCCCGGTACCGCCCTCCTCGTCCCCGCTTTCCCCGTCCCCGCCGGTGCCGCCTCTGTCCCCGCCGGTCCCGCCTCCGTCCCCTTCGCCGTCCCCGGGGGTCCCGTCCTTGCGCAACAGGCCCAGCACCGCGTCCAGTTCGCCGACGGTCTCCCGGGTCGTCTCCTCGATGGCTGCCAACGCCTCCCGCACGAACGCCGGATCGCGGTCCAGCACCCGCCGCGCCGCGCTCGCCTGGAGGGCCACGGCGCTCAGCGCGTGCCCGACCGAGTCGTGCAGCTCGCGCGCCAGCCGGTTGCGCGCCGCGAGTCCGGCGGCCCGCCGCTCGGCGGCGGCCAGCCGGTCCTCGGGCGTCGGCCCGAGCAGCGCGGGCAGCAGCCGGGCCTGCAGGGCACCGGCGGCCGCGACGACCGCCGCGAGGGCCAGCAGCATCCCGGCTCCGGCCAGGGGAGCCGTCAGCGGGCCGAAGGCACCCAGGCCCAGGCGCTCCTCGCGCAGCTCCGGCACGAGGGGGAAGGCGAGCAGCAGCGCGGCCATCGGCGGCACCGCCAGCGTCATCCCGCTCACCACCCCGCCGAGCCCCAGATGCAGCGTGCAGAACGCCGCGGTACGCCGCCGGGCCGCCCACGACTCGGACGCGCCCCCGTCGAGCGCCGACCCGGGCACCCCGCACAGCGCCCGGGCGGCCGCCGTCTCCAGCACCCGGGCGAGCGGGAACAGGCCCGAGACGGCGACGAGCGGGAGCGCCGCGGCGAAGGCCAGCAGCTGGTGGCCGAGGGAGGTGAGGACGTTGTCCTCGCCGCTGAAGGGCGCCACGACCACGCCGGCCAGCAGGAAGTACGGCATCAGCAGCGCCCCGCCCAGCACCAGGTGCACCCAGCGCAGCCGTGCGCGCCGCCCGAACAGCAGCCGGGCCCAGGCCCGTACCCGGCGCGTCACGGCGTACCGGCCCCCGGAGCCGCTGGTCGGTGTCATGCCCTCACTCTTCCGCCGGGCGCCGGGGACGCGCGTCCTCCCGCGAGACGATCTCTCTCCGTCTTCCGGGGGAGCCGCCGGGCCCCGCCGGGATGCCGCGCCGCGCCGCCGGGGATCCGCTCCCGCCGTCTCACGGCCCGGCAACGGCCTTGACCCCTTCCCGGCAGCGGAAATAGGCTCCAGTTATTCACCATGAGGGACAGCGTTCAGAATACCGAACACGGCAGAACGAAGTCCCGGCACGGTCCGCGCACGGCAAGCAGGAGGAACCCGCGGTGGCAGCACCAGTCTGGAGTGTCGACCCCCGAACCGGGAAGCAGCGGGAGGAGGTTGCCACCGAGGCCACCCCGGCCGAGGTGGACCGGACGGTCCGCGCCGCACACGCCGCGCGGGCCTCCCTCGCCGACCGAGGCGTCCGCGCCGCCTTCCTGCGCACCGCCGCGGACCTGCTGGACGAGGCCGGCGAGCACGTCATCGAGGCCGCCGACGCCGAGACGGCGCTCGGCCCCGGCCGGCTGACCGGCGAGCTGGCCCGGACGACGTACCAGCTGCGGGAGTTCGCCGACATCGTCGACGAGGGCTCCTTCCTGGACATCCTGATCGACCACGCGGACCCGGACCTCAAGCCGATCCCGCGCCCCGACCTGCGCCGCTACAAGCTGCCGCTCGGTGTCGTCGCCGTGTACTCCGCGAGCAACTTCCCGCTCGCCTTCTCCGTGCCCGGCGGCGACACGGCCAGCGCGCTCGCCGCCGGCTGCCCCGTCGTCGTCAAGGCGCACCCCGACCACCCGGCGACCTCCGAGCTCTGCGCCTCCGTGCTGCGCCGTGCCGCCGCCCGGTCGGGGCTGCCGGAGGACGTCGTCTCCCTGGTGCACGGCTTCGAGGCGGGTGTCGAGCTGGTCAAGCACCCGCTGGTCGCCGCCGCCGGGTTCACCGGCTCCGTCCGCGGCGGCCGCGCGCTCTACGACGCCGCCGCCGCCCGGCCGACGCCCATCCCCTTCCACGGCGAGCTGGGCAGCCTCAACCCCGTCGTCGTCACCGAGGCCGCGGCCGAGGAACGCGGCGAACAGATCGGCAGCGGGCTGGCCGGGGCCGTCACCCTCGGCGTCGGGCAGTTCTGCGTCAAGCCCGGCCTGGTGCTCGCCCCGGCCGGCCCGGCCGGCGACCGGGTGCTGAAGTCGCTGACGGAGGCCGTCAGCGACAGCACCGAGGGCGTGCTGCTCGACCACCGGATGCGCGACAACTTCGTCGCGGGTGTACGGGAGCGGACCGCGCTGCCCGGCGTGGAGAGCCCGGTCACCCCCGGGGAGAGCGGCGAGCACGCCGTGAGCGCGGGCTTCCTGACCGTCCCCGCCGCCAGCCTCGCCGACGGCGACACCCACGAGCTGCTGCTGGAGGAGTGCTTCGGGCCGGTCACGGTCGTCGCCCGCTACGAGAGCCAGGACGAGATCTCCGCCGTCCTCGGCCGCATCCCCGGCAACCTCACCGCCACCGTGCACATCTCCGAGGGCGAGGCGAACGGCGCGGAGGGCTCGGCCGACGAGCTGCTGGCCGAGGTGACCCCGCTCGCCGGCCGGGTGCTGGTCAACGGCTGGCCCACCGGCGTCGCCGTCGCCCCGGCGCAGCACCACGGCGGGCCCTACCCGGCCACCACCTCGACGTCGACCTCCGTCGGCGGCACCGCGATCGAGCGCTGGCTGCGCCCGGTGGCGTACCAGAACACCCCGCAGGCACTGCTGCCGCCGGAGCTGCGCGACGACAACCCGCTGGGGCTGCCGCGCCGGGTCGACGGACGGCGGGAGCCGGGGAGCGCCGCCTGACGCCCCGCCGGCGCCGGTGAACCGCACACGCGCCCCCGGCCGGACCGAGCGTCCGGCCGGGGGCGCGCCGGTGTCTCTCCGCCCGCAGACGGGCGGGAAGGCGCAGGCCAGGGCATTTCCATAAGCCGTCCTTTGAGGTGGCATCAGAACAAACGCCGTGGACGGGGAGACGACGGCCCCGGATAGTGGGCGCCATGGAGACAAGCCTTGGAGGAGCGCACTTCGCGCCGACCACGACCTACCTCAACACCGCCACCGCCGGGCTGCTGCCCGGCCGTACCGCAGCCGCGCTCCGCGACGCGCTGGACGACGCCGTGTCCGGCCGCCCCACCCCCGGCGCGGGTTTCCCCTCGGTCGCCGAGGCCCGCGCGTCCTTCGCCCGGCTCGCCGGAGTGGCACCGGAGCGGGTGTCCGTCGCCGCCGCCGTCGCCACCCATGTCGGGCTGATCGCCGCGAGCCTGCGGGCGGGCGCCGAGGTGCTGGTCGCCGACGGCGACTTCAGTTCCCTGGTCAACCCCTTCGCCGTACGCGGCGACCTGAAACTGCGCAGCGTGCCGCTGGAAGACCTGGCCGCGGCCGTCCGGCCCGGTACGGACCTGGTGGCCGTCAGCTCCGTACAGTCCGCCGACGGCAGGATCGCCGACCTGGCGGCCATCCGCGCCGCGGCCCGCGCCCACGGCGCCCGTACCCTCGTGGACGCCACCCAGTCCGCGGGCTGGCTGCCGCTGCGGGCCGCCGACTTCGACTTCACGGTCGCCGGTGCCTTCAAGTGGCTGCTCTGCCCCCGCGGGACCTCTTTCCTCGTGGTCCCCGAGGCCGACGGCTCCGGGGGCCTCCCCCTGCTGTTCGCCGGCTGGGCGGCCGGGGAGGACCCCTGGAGCAGCACCTACGGCCCGGTCGGGCAGCTCGCGCGGTCGGCCCGCCGGTACGACGAGAGCCCCGGCACCCTCGCGTATCTGGCCGCCCGGCACTCCCTGGCGCTGGTCGAGGAGATCGGGCCGGAGGCCATCGGGGCCCACGACGTGGCGCTCGCCGACCGCTTCCGGGCCGGGCTGGTGCGGGCGGGCCACGAGCCCGTGCCGTCACCGGGCTCCGCGATCGTGGCCGTGCCCGGTCTCGGCCACGCCGAGGAAACGCTGAGCCGGGCGGACGTGCAGGTCTCGGTGCGCGCCGGAAACCTGCGCGCGGCGTTCCACCTCTACAACACGGAGGCCGACGTGGACCGGCTGCTCGACGTGCTGTCGACGGTCCCGGCGCGCGGCTGACCGGTCCCGCACCGACGGCGCCCGGTGCCGGGAGCGTCCGGCGCCGGAGACCGGTGCCGCCGCCGGGGCCGGAGAGCCGGGGCCGCTGCCGGTGTGCCGGTGCCGCCGGAGAGTTGGTGCCGCCGGTGTGCCGGAACGCCGCGGACGGCGGCGGTGCCGATGCCGGTGCCGGGAAGCCGGCGAGGAGCGGCGGCTGGGGAGCGGCGCGACGGGGCCGGAAAAGCGGCGACGCGGNCCGGCCGCGAACCGCGTCACTCACCTGGCTGTGAGCCCGGCCCGGACCGGCGGCCCCGCTCGGGCGGCGGGGCCCTGGGCCCGGGCCCAGGTCATGCCCTGCGAGCTACTTCACCGGGGTGAAGTCCCGCGCCCCGAGGAACTCGGGACGGCGGATGGGCGCCGCGAACGGCTCCACCGCCTTGTTCTCCACGCTGTTGAACACGATGAAGACGTTGCTGCGCGGGAACGGCGTGATGTTGTCGCCGGACCCGTGCATGCAGTTGCAGTCGAACCACGTCGCCGAACCGGCCTGGCCGGTGAACAGCTTGATGCCGTGCTTGTCCGCGAACCCGGTCAGCGCCTCGTCCGAGGGGATGCCGGCGTCCTGCATCTGCAGCGACCTCTTGTAGTTGTCCTTCGGCGTGGCGCCCTCACAGCCGAGGAAGGTCTTGTGCGACCCCGGCATGATCATCAGGCCGCCGTTGGTGTCGAAGTTCTCGGTCAGAGCGATCGAGACGGACACCGTCCGCATGTTCGGCAGACCGTCCTCGGCGTGCCAGGTCTCGAAGTCCGAGTGCCAGTAGAACCCGGAGGCTCCGAAGCCGGGCTTGACGTTGACCCGGCTCTGGTGGACGTAGACGTCCGAACCGAGGATCTGCCGGGCGCGACCCACGACACGCGGGTCGCGCACCAGCGCGGCGAACACCTCGCTGATCCGGTGCACCTCGAAGACCGTCCGTACGGCCTGCGACTTGGGCTCGACGATGGAACGCTCGTCGGCCCGCATCTCCGGGTCGTTGATCAGCCGGTCCAATTCGGCGCGGTAGACCGCCACCTCGTCGGGGGTGATCAGCTGATCGACCGCCAGGAAGCCGTCGCGCTCGAAGTCGCTCAGCTCCGCCGGCTGCATCGGCCCCGGTTCCCCGGGATCCGACCAGACGACCGGGTCCAGGCGCGGAGTGGCCACCTCGGTGGCTCCGCGCGTCGGGTACAGATCGGCCGTTCGCTCGGGTGCGGTGGTCATGGTGCTGCACCTTCTCCTCTCGCGATGTACGTGTCCCTGCTTATTCCTGTCCCTCGTAGGGGGGTGGGTCAGCCCTCGTCGGGCTCGGTGAGCAGCGGGTACACACCGTTCTCGTCGTGGTCCTCGCGGCCGGTGACCGGCGGGTTGAAGACACACACGCAGCGGAAGTCCGTCTTGGGCCGCATCGTGTGCTTCTCGTGGCCGTCGAGGAGGTACATCGTGCCCGGCTCGATCCAGTGCTTCTCGCCGGTCTCCTCGTTGGTCAGCTCCGCCTCACCCTCGACGCAGAGGACCGCCTCGATGTGATTGGCGTACCACATCTTGGTCTCGGTCCCGGCGTAGAGGATGGTCTCGTGCAGAGAGAAGCCCACGCGCTCCTTGGCGAGCACGATGCGCTTGCTCTCCCACGTTCCCGAGGCCGACTTGATGTGCCGGTCGGTGCCCTCGATGTCCTTGAAGGATCGGACGATCACTGTGTGTTCCTGTGCCTTTCTTCTCTACGGTCGGCGATGCGGGGTGAGCGGTCAAGCCGTCTCGCGCACCGCGCGGGCGAGGATGCGGAGACCCTCGTCCAGTTCCTCCGGGCTGATGGTGAGCGGCGGCAGCAGCTTGACGACCTCGCTCTCCGGCCCGGAAGTCTCGATGAGCAGACCCAGCTCGAACGCGCGCTTGCACACGGCGGACGCGCGGGGCTTGTCGGTGAACTCCATGCCCCAGACCAGGCCGCGGCCGCGTACGTCGGCGCCGAGCTCCGGGTGCTCCTGGGCGATGGCGCGCAGCGACTGCTCCACCTGCTCGCCGCGGGCGATGGTCTGCTTCTCCATCTGGCCGTCGGCCCAGTAGGTGTCCAGCGCGGCGGCCGAGGTCACGAACGCGGGGTTGTTGCCGCGGAACGTGCCGTTGTGCTCGCCGGGCTCCCAGATGTCCAGCTCGGGCTTGAACAGCGTGAGCGACATGGGGAGTCCGTAGCCGCCGATGGACTTCGACAGGGTCACGATGTCCGGCGTGATGCCCGCCTCCTCGAAGGAGAAGAAAGCACCCGTTCGGCCGCAGCCCATCTGGATGTCGTCGACGATCAGCAGCATGTCCTGGCGCTCGCACAGCTCGGCCAGCGCGCGCAGCCACTCGGCGCGGGCGACGTTGATGCCGCCCTCGCCCTGGATCGTCTCGACGATCACGGCGGCGGGCTTGTTGAGGCCGGAGCCGTGGTCCTCGAGCAGGCTCTCGAACCACAGGAAGTCCTCGACCGTGCCGTCGAAGTAGTTGTCGAACGGCATCGGGGTGCCGTGCACCAGCGGGATGCCGGCTCCGGCGCGCTTCATGGAGTTGCCGGTGACGGCCAGCGCGCCCAGCGACATGCCGTGGAAGGCGTTGGTGAAGCTGACGATCGACTCGCGGCCCTTGACCTTGCGGGCCAGCTTCAGGGCGGCCTCGACGGCGTTGGTGCCCGTCGGGCCCGGGAACATGACCTTGTAGGGCAGGTCACGCGGGCGGAGGATCGTGTTCTGGAAGCTCTCCAGGAAGGCGCGCTTGGCGGTGGTGCCCATGTCCAGGCCGTGGGTGACACCGTCGCGCTCGATGTAGTCGATCAGCGCGCGTTTGAGCACCGGGTTGTTGTGCCCGTAGTTCAGGGCACCGGCACCGGCGAAGAAGTCGAGGTACCTGTGGCCGTCCTCGTCGTACATGTAGCTGCCCTGCGCGCGGTCGAAGACGGCGGGCCAACCGCGGCAGTAGCTGCGCACCTCCGACTCCAGGCTCTCGAAGACGCTCAGGGCGGGCGGGGTGATGGTCACAGCAGGCTCCTGGGGGTGTGTGCGGTGGTGAACGTGGTGGGGCGGAAGGGCTCGCGTGCGGTGCGTCAGCTCGGGCTCGCCGTGCGGGCGAGCGGTCCGATCCGGTACAGCACCTCGGGCTCGTGCCCCTCCTCGGGGAACAGGCCGGCGTCGAAGAGCACCTCACGGTCCACGGAGGCACCGTGCCGCTCGGCGTACGACGCGAAGAGGCGGTTCGACGGTGTGTTGTCCGGTGTGACGGTGGTCTCCACGCGGCGTACGCCCTTGTCGTGGGCGGTCCGGGAGGTCAGCCCGTCGAGGAGGGCGCCGGCCAGTCCGCGGCCGCGCTGGCTCTCGTCGACGGCGACCTGCCAGACGACCAGGGTCTCGGGGCGCTCCGGGCGGATGTAGCCGGTCACGAAGCCCACCGGCTCGCCGTCGGCACCGCGTGCCACCACGGAGGTGGCGGCGAAGTCACGGCACCAGAGGAGGTAGCTGTACGAGGAGTTGAGGTCGAGCACCTTGGAGTCGCGGGCGATGCGCCAGATCGCGGCTCCGTCCTCGACACGTGGCGCGTCGAGCTTCAGCCCTTCCGGTATTTCCAGGAATTCGCTATGGGCACTTGCACGGTCTGCTTGTGCGGCGGTCATGCGAATCAAATTTACCGAGGAGAATCTGAAATTGCATCGCGAGAACCGGTTACGCGAAGGGGGGGTCATGTGTTATCGGGCGTGGACGCGCGGGCGCACGGTGGACCCCGGGATTCTGCGGGTTTGTCCGGTATTTTTCGGGCAGATCGGACCGCTTGTGGATCGCGTCACATATCGATAACAACCCTGACGCGGGAGCGGAACCCGTGCTCGCGAGGCGCCGGAAACTGTGATGTTTGAGACCCGGAAAAGCGGGCAGAAGAATACGGGCAGCTGCGCATCTGAAGAATAGTGTATTCGTTCCGCAGAAGATAGCGCGAATTTCCCCGGCCGTCAGTTGATCGGCCGCCGTACGGGTGAAGATCCCCGCCACCGGCTCGTACAGTGCCTGCCATGAGCGAACGCGCGGTGCTGCACATCAAGGGAAGGGTCCTGGCCGGGCCCGATGACGTCCGGGACGAGCTGTGGGTCCGGGACGGTTCGATCACGTACGAGCGCCCCTCCGGCGCGCGGGACGTCAGGACCCTCACCGGCTGGGCCCTGCCCGGGCTGGTCGACGCGCACTGCCATGTCGGACTCGACGCCCACGGCCCGGTGGACGACTCCACCAGCGAGAAGCAGGCCCTGGCCGACCGCGACGCCGGAACGCTGCTGATCAGGGACGCCGGGTCACCGTCCGACACCCGCTGGATCGACGACCGCGAGGACCTGCCGCGCATCATCCGGGCCGGCCGGCACATCGCGCGCACCCGCCGCTACATCCGGAACTTCGCGCACGAGATCGAGCCGGAGGACCTGGTCGCGTACGTGGGCCGGGAGGCGCGGGCCGGTGACGGCTGGGTCAAGCTCGTCGGCGACTGGATAGACCGTTCCGTCGGGGATCTCTCCGCCTGCTGGCCGCGCGGCGCCGTCGAGGCCGCGATCGCCGAGGCCCACCGCCTCGGCGCCCGGGTCACCGCCCACTGCTTCGCCGAGGACTCGCTGCGCGACCTGGTCGAGGCGGGCATCGACTGCGTCGAGCACGCCACCGGGCTGACCGAGGACACCATTCCGCTCTTCGCCGAACGGGGAGTGGCCATCGTCCCCACCCTGGTCAACATCGCGACCTTCCCGAAGCTCGCCGAGGGCGGCCAGGAGAAGTACCCCCGCTGGTCGGACCACATGCGGCGGCTGCACGCGCGCCGCTACGACACGGTGCGCGCCGCCTACGACGCGGGCATCCCGGTGTTCGTCGGCACCGACGCGGGCGGCTCGCTCCCGCACGGACTGGTCGCGGCGGAGGTCGCCGAGCTGGTCAGGGCGGGGATCCCGGCCGTCGAGGCGCTGTCGGCCACGACCTGGGGCGCGCGTTCCTGGCTCGGCCGGCCCGGTCTGACCGAGGGCGCGCCCGCCGACCTGGTGCTCTACGAGGCGGATCCGCGCGCGGACGTCCGGGTGCTGGCGGGCCCGAAGGCCGTACTGCTGCGCGGGCAGGTCATCGGCTGAGGCGCCACGAGTGGCGGGCGGACGGGGCGGACGGGGCGGATGGCCGGACGGGGGCCGGGCGGGACGGGGCGGCCGTGGCGACCGGGAAGCCGTCGCGGCCGGTGCCGTGCGGGGTGGGCCGGGTGTGCCGGGCGAGGTGCGCGTAGCGGTGGCGTGAAGATGTCGTGGCGGTGCCGTCATGGCGGCGGCACCGGGTGCCATGGCCGTCGGGCCGCCCTCACGACCGCCCTCATGACCCTCAGGGTGGCCGCGAGGGTCCTCGGGGGCGCCGGGGCGGCCCGGAGGCCACCGCCGGGCC